>MESD01000187.1:0-15927 GCA_001770815.1 Burkholderiales bacterium RIFCSPHIGHO2_12_FULL_69_20 | reverse complement strand
CCTCCAGCGTGGCTTGCTCGCTGTCCAGTCGCGCCTGCTGCAAGACATCGACCACCGCCTGATCCGGCGCGCCCAGCGACATCAGCACGTCACTGGGCGACTCGAACCAGTCGTGCAACTGGATGTCGATGTCGTCGCGCGCCAGCGGCATCAGCCGCTCCATAGTCTGGGCATCGAGTTCATCGACGACCACATGGATCGAGCCGATGCCGGCACGAGCCAGTTTCTGGATGTGCCGCGCCAGCAAGTCGAAATCAACCTGCTCGACCAGCCCTGTGTCCAGCCGAAGCCGATATAGGCCGTCGGCGGCGGCGGGCTCGTCGCGGATCGTGCGGAACACGTCTTGAGACAGAACCAGCCAGCGGTCCGGGTAGATCGTGCGTCTCGGCGAAGTCATGGCGCGCCTCCTTGGCGGGTTTGGTCGGCGGGGCAGAGGCGGCACCACGCGCAGGCGGTGTCATCGGCGACAAGAGGTTGGAGTTCGCCTTCCCCCAGCTGCGGCATCAGGCTCCAGACCTTCGCCACATGCTTGGGGTTCTTGAGGTACTTCAGGCGCGTCTCTGCGTGTTGCCGGAAGGCACGCACCTCTACGTTCGGGTCTGGCGCGTGGCCATGGCCCAGGCTGTGGAAGTACGTGTAGCAGTCGATGTCGAATCCCGGCAGGCCTTGTAGTTGACCGTAGTCGGGACCGAGCCGCACCTTGAGCGTGTCGAACAACATGTCCAGCAACATCTCCGCGATGTGATGCACCACGCGCAGCCGCTGCTTGGCGACTCCCGACTTCAAGTAGCCGGCGCAATACTCCAAGTTGGGTGCGGACCCGCCGCGATACGGTCCGAACTCGGGCGGAAGATCTGCCCGCAAGTCCTGCAGACGGGCGGTGACGTTCGGGTCGACTGTCCAACGCTCGGCCACAAGTTCCGCGCGCAACGCTTCCAGGCGCGCCGCGGAGCTGCCTTCCTTGGGCAGTTTTCTCTTGGCTGGCACGTCGGCGGGCGGCGCGAAAAGCGGGAGTCTGCGCAGGCCGGCGGCTATCAGGTTGGCGGTCTTGCGGATGGAGAACTCGTACTTTGCGTTCTCGATGCAACTTTGCTCCAGGAGGCGCAGCAGCGCAGCATAGGAATGCGGCCTGCGCCACCACCGGGAGTTGATCCAAGCCGACCCGTCGTCCAGGTGGTATTGAATGAACCCACCATGGGCGTGAAAGGCGTGCATGAAGTACATCCCGCAGGCCAGTTCCAAGTCGCCCGGTCTGCCTTTGCCGGACAGCAGGTCACTTGCGTTGCCTTGCCACAAGTACAGAGCGCGCGATGCATCGCTTGGCGGATGAACAGACTCCACGGCGGCGGAACTGCGATGCCAGATGACGGCGAGATCGGGCACTCGCGTCTCGCCTGCATTAGTCCCTTGCCAAGAGTCCGGCGCTGGGCGCAATCTGTGGCCCAGCACAGGAGCGAGCCCTACGACGGAGACCTTGTTTCGCCAGCTTTCGACGACCCCGTGTACTCGCTTCTCCGCTGCGTTCCATTCCCGATCAATTGCTTCTTTGTCGTGGCTCGGCAAGTCGTTGTACCCCAAGTAGTCCATTGCCAGTTCCTTGTCGGCCCGGAAAGGGTATAGCCACTGACGGTGGGTCGGAGTGCTCCGAGTGTTCCCCATCCGTAGCATGAGGACTTCAATCCTCTCTCGGATTTCCGGGTTCACCTCGCGGGCGCTTAGGCTCTGCAGGCTATCGAGGTCTTGATCGAACCGGGCGGCTGCATGCCTGACGTATTGAGACGCAGTTGCCGAGTCAACGCGTTCGTACACCTCTTCCGGGCGCCGCCTGACCACGCCCGCGACGCGGGTGATCATGCGGGCCACTGCGACCGCCACCGCGCCTGGGTGTGGGCGGATCAGAAAGGACATGCACTTCGGCCGCCCTGTGGCTTTATCGCGGCGCAATTGTGGATAGCGCGCGCCGCGGCCGTCCCACCGTACTGGCCCACCTTCCATGTGGATCTGTTTGAGCCAGGTCACGATGAATGTCCTCCCTCGATACTCAGCGTGACGCGAGGATGCGGCCTTTGGAGAGACCGCGCAAGAGTTAATGTCCTCGGCCTTCCGACACCGCTTGGCAGAGGGCTTCACGGTGCGGCCGCATGACCGACGCGAGGACGCGTGCGGACGAACGCCCGGTATTCGAGTGGAGGATTCATCGATGTTCGCCTCTCAGATTACGGGTTGGGAGAGAGCCTCGCCGGCATGTTCCCTGCACGCGGTGACGCATGTACGCAGTTCCAGCGCGCCACGCATGTTCACCCGGCAACCCTCGACGCGCACCCCCTATCGAGCGCAATTGGACGCTGCGTGCATGCCGCGACACGTCCACGCACGCTTTCGACCCGACGGGCTGTGGCCCAGAGGCAACGCGGGCTTCAACGGGTTTCGGGGGGCACCGCGCCAAGACCGCGCGCAATGGCGTAGACGAGGTCTCTACCGACCCCCGTCCGGCCGTGGCCAAACAGGCGGCCACAGACGCCGCAACCCGGTCGAGCCGGCGTGCTCAGGTCGTCGACGCGTAGGCGACCCGACTCGTCCTCGCGTAGGCGCAGGAAGATGCTGTGGCGCAGTGCGCCTGTGTAGAGCAGCTCGAGCTGCCGCAGGCCGAGGTGCGCCGCCATCTGCGCCCAGGTGCGCAGCGATCCCGCGCGTTGCCGACGGAAGTCGACCGGGTCCTCGCGCTGGTCGTCCAGCGCCCGAGTCGGCAACCTGGCCAGGTTCGCAAAGCCGCCCAGGCAGGCCAGGCAGCGCCCCCCCGGCTCGGGGATGACGAGCCGGACATCGGCGCCGACGTCGCCCTGCAGCCGCGCCGCCACGCCGATGTCCAGGTGCGGCAGCATCATCGCCGAGGCCCACGCCGCCGCCCACAGGCGTGCCCGGTCGTCGTCGACGCAACTGATCAGCGCGTCGCAACCCGCCAGCACCAACCCGCAGGCCCGGTCGCCGATGTCGAGCAGGCGCGCGTCGGCGAAGGCGCCTGGGCGCAGCACGGGCTGCACCATGCGGGCGACCGCATCGGACTTGGACAGGCCGGCGTGAACGGGCAGCACGTCACCGCCGAGGTTGTGGTCCTGCAGTCGGTCCGGATCCAGCAGGACGACGCTGGCGCCGCCGCGGGCCAGGGTGTGCGCCAGCACCGACCCGGTGTTGCCGGTGCCGGCCACCGCGAACGTGGACCGCTGCCAGCGCGCCAGCGTGCGCGCGCCGAGCGCGCCGGCCAGGCGGCTGTAGCGGCCCGTGTCGAGGCTATCGGGGTGGGGTGACGGCAGCGTTCCCGCCGGCTCGCGCCCGAGGTCCAGCGTGAGCATGCCGCCGCCTGGCAGCGACAGCAATGCCATCGGGTGCCACTGGCGTTCGAGCCGCACCGCCGCCGCGGCGTGCCCGGCTGCATCGATCCACAAGGCGACGACCGCCGGATCGCGGTCGGGGCACAGCAGGCGATAAGCGGGCGCGGTCGCCACAAGCCAGTGCTGCCAGCCGGCCGCGCTGGCCGGAGGGCGCCCCTGGCCGAACTGGACCAGGAAGACCGCGGCACGGGGCTGCCCACTCATGGCCGTGCGTTGCTGCCGACCCCCTGGCGAGGCGGCGTCCAACGGCTCTACACGCAGGGCCGGCACACGCCAGGTGGTAACGCGGCCATCTTCGTCAGGGATCGCGTGGCCGAGGCCCAATGGGCCGGCGACTGAAGCGTCGGACCGGGCCTGGAGCGACGCGACCGCACCGTCGAAGGCCAACCGCCCGACGACGAGATCGTGGCGCGTCATGGCGGTCGCGAGATTGACGCGTGCGAACGTGGGGCGGCAACCGTTGGCATGGGAACTCCGTGGACGTGACAGGGCTGTTCCGCCCCCGAGCCGCGAAGTCTTGCGCTTGGCCCAACCGCGTGACAGCGCGATGCGGCGCAAAGCTATGGGTTCTAACGATGCCGGTCGGAGCGGGGGCGCTGGAGGTCCTCGCCTTTCGGCCTCTGCATGCCTGGCCCCGCGATCCTGAGGCCTACAGCAGCATGCGTCTCGCGTTCGCCAGCGGCAGCCAGATTTGCGGCCGATGCGTGTGGCAGGCGACGTAGTTCGTCGCTTCAATGCCTCTGACACTGGCGCCGCCGCTGTCTCAACTGGACTGAAACCGAAAGGCCACGATCATGATCGACGCTCCTGCTCGAACCCCGAATCCTGAAGTAACCGCAACGCCGCACCGGCTGGTGCTGCGCCCGACCCCTGCGGCTTCCGAAGCGACCGATCCGTTCACGTTCATTGCCAGCGCCGAGGTCGCCGCGCTGTGCCGCGACGCACCGGCCAACGCCGCACCGCGGCGGGCGGCGCCGGCGGCGTCAGAGCGACAGGCTGCCTTCGGGTACGACTGATCGCCAGGGACCTATCCACGCCGGTCTGCCGGACAACGACCAAGGTCCGCAGACGCTCTTGGTCTTGAAGGAGCAAGTGATCACCATCACTCGTGTAAACAGCAAAGCATTCCTCGGCGCGCTGGCCGCTTCAGGGTACGTCCACGCAGTAGCCGTGATGCTTCCGCTGGGCAACCAGACGCCTGATGTTGCACGGGCCGGGGCTGGTGCTGTGGCAGGCGCGCATCGGCTCGCGGCGGCCGACCTCAGCGGCTCGGAGCCCCGGTGCTCGCTCAGGTGTCTCTTGTCGCCGACGCTGTAGCCGCGGTGAATGCGCGGGCGTTCGGTCAGCAGTTTCGGGAAGTGGCTGCGCATGGCATGGGTCACGGCGGGCGGGCTCGGCCACGCAATATTGCCAGTGGCGCCGCGTCGATGCCGCCCGCATCGGGAGCAATAGGGTGTACCGCGTGTCTGCACTGCGAGACCTTCAGCTGAGGCAGGTGCCACTGAGTGCGGCCGGCGGCACATGCTTGCCCTGTGCTTTGGTTTCCACAGTCGGCCGGCCAAGAGGCAACCGCGATAGTGCGCCATCGCGAGGCGCGCGCAGCTCCCGCGTCGTAGGATGAAGCTCGGTGGCGGATGCAGTGCCGCACCTTTCTGTTCGACTTGGCTGATCGGCGCCTGTGGCCTCCGGAGCAGCGGCCGCGCCGCAAGAAGGTGGCTGCCCAACCGAAGTGCGCGCAAGCTGCACCGAACCGCTCTGCGGCAAGGGGGATGCAATGTTCACTGATGCACAACGCGACGCCGCCGGTTGGTGCCTGACGAACCGATGGGGCCACGAACTGCGGCTGCCGAGTCTGGTGGCGCTGCATGGCAGGCCGACTCGCTTCGCTACGCTTGGCACGCGCTTCCAGGCCAAGCCCAGAAAGGTACTGGGCAGCAACAAGACCGAGATCATGGCGCGGTTGCTGCGCAGCCTGGCCTGCCCGATCTTCGTGATCGACACCCGCCGCGACGGCGTCGGTGCCCAGAGCAGTTGGAGCCCTCGAGAGTGGGCAAGCCAGGTTCCGGACTTGCTTGGCGACGCACAACCGTACGACTACATGCACCTGCCAATCCTGGCGCCGTCGATCGACCTGCTACAAGCCTATCGCGGACACCAGCTTGGCGGCTGGCAGGTGTTCCGCGACGGTTATGACGCCGGGCTCGCGACCGCAGGCGTGAGGGTGGCGCAGGCCTTCGTCGAGGCTGCCGTGCAACGCGGCGGGTTGGCTGTTCTTCTGTGCGCGGAGCCCTACTGCGCTCGTTTCGACGAGATGGCACAGGACCTTCAGGACACACTGTGCTGCCACCGTTTCCACTTGGCGAGGCGTGTGGCGCTGGCGCTGCAGCGCGAACACCCGGGCATGGCCGTCGACCGCGTCGATCTGGATGCCGACGCGTTTGCTGCGGCGGTCCTTGCTGGGCGGGACTACGAGCCGGCAACCCGTCGACTGGAACCCGCCGCCGTCGATATGCCGCAGTAAAAGTGCCGCTCGTCGCCTATCGCTGAGGGTCCTGTGTGGCGCTGGCGCTCCCTGACAGAAGCCGCCCTTCGTCATTCCAGTCCCGAACTGCGGCGGCGCCCACCCGGGCCACGTCCTTGCCACCTGCATGCAGCGCGAATCCGGTGTGCTTCCTCCGACGGCAATGCACGGCTTGCTCGCCCCAGCTTCGATCGTCGAGGGGCGTGCGCGCCCCGGCGGGACGGTTCTGCTAGATTCTTCTGCTGGCTTTGCGCTCGTTGCGGGCAGACACGGCCAACGAACCCCGCCAAGCTTGCCCTCATATCTCATCCGATGGAGAGCATCATGCCGAAAGCAAGTCTGGGGATCGATCTAGGTACGAGCCACACTGCGGCTTGCGTGTACGTCGAGGGCGATGGTGTGCACACCATCGCACCGACCACCGCCGCCGCCGAAAGCACCGACCCGCGCAAGCGTGTCAAGCCATTCCGCTCCGTCGTGCGGCTGGACGAGCGTACCGGAGCCATCGCCGCTGTCTGCGACCAGATCCCGGACACGGACACCGAGGATCGGCATCTACTCGTTGACGGCGCGAAGCGACTCATCGACCAGACTTACATCGAAGCTCTCGACCACGACGACCTTGGCCGCACGATCGTGCAGGTTCAACCGGAAGCAGGCACGGGCCGTTGCGTGTACGAGGTTGGCGAACACCAGATCCGGCCGGTCGAAGTGCAGGCAGCGATCCTGCGACATGTCAAGCTCGCGGCCGAGGCCACCATGGCACGAGACTTCGACAGCGTCGTGCTCAGCGTGCCAGCGTTCTTCGACGCCAGCGCGATCGGCGCCACCTGCGAGGCAGCCGTGCTGGCCGGCTTCAAGACCGTGCAGACCGTCCCAGAACCAGTGGCGGCGGCGCTGGCGATGGACATCCAGATCAGCCCCCGCCCGATCAGAACGCTGACCTTCGACATCGGTGCCGGCACCACCGATGTCACCGCCGCAGAACTGTGGCGCAGCGCTCCCGGACCGTCGGGCCTGCATTGCGCCGTCAAGAAAGCCACCGGAGACACGCGTCTCGGGGGCCTCGACTTCGACGACGCATTGGTGGGCTATCTGCTGCACGATGTCTTTCGGGTGGACCGGCTTAGCGACGACGATCGCTTTCGGCTGCGGCGTGCCGCCGAGGCGGCAAAGGTGGAGTTGTCAACCGAGCAGATGGCGACCGTCGCAGTCGACATCGCTGGACGAACGCACCGCCACGAACTCACAAGGCGCGAGTTGGAGTGCGCCCTGCATGACCACCGCGGCCGGGATCTTCTGCTGGCCTGCACGGTGCAACTGAAGGCGGCGATCGCCGGCGCAGCTTGGCGTCCGGAGGACATCGACTGCCTGTTGCTGGTCGGGGGACCGACGGTGATGCCTGTCATTCGCAACCAGGTTCGCCAGGTGTTCGCTCGCAATCCGAAGGTTTTGGCGCAGATCGAGAGCCCCGCCGTGGTCGACCCGATGCTGGCCGTTGCGAAGGGCGCGGCGCTGTTCGCGCAGTCCGAGACCGAGAACCGCCATCCGCACGGCTACGGCTATGTCGCCACGACTCTCGAGCGCGCTGACGCCGAGAACACCTACGTCCTCAGGCGGACGGCGCAGATCCTGATCCCCTGCGACACGGTCTTCCCAAGTGCGGTCAGCGAGACGCAGGCTGCCTGGGTGTTCTACGGTGGCCAAAGGCTGGTGTCGATCGAGCTGATTCAGCATGTGCCGCAATCGCAGCGGGCTGGCTGCGGCGAGTACCGCTTCATGGGCACCTGCGACCTGGCGCTGAACAGCACCTTGGCCGCGATCGACATCTCGATGCGCCTGAACGAAAACGGCGAACTGGAGACAACGCTGTCGAACCGGCTTGGCGAGGAGGGGTTGACGTTGGTCGGGGTCAACGGCATGCGGCGCCTGCCGATCGAGCTTCCGATCACGCGCACTGAGCGCTTGTCCCTGGCCCGTCGCGACTGGGTCTTTGTGCCCGACTACCAGGGCGGCGTCCGCCGTTGGTCGGTGGCACTGGCCGACACCGTGCGCAACGCCATGGCCCCCACGCACCAAAGCGATTGCCATCTGCAGGCGAGCCTGACGCGACTGGAGGGCGCCATTGCTGCAGCAAGCAGTGTGACCGATGAACACGGTGTGACCGAGCTCTACAACGCGGGGCGCAGCCTGCTCGCGCGCGCCTATGAACTTCGGCTGATTGCCGAGGCCGACCGCTCGTCGATGAGCGCCGACCTGGCACGCGCCAGACAGTGCTGCTACCGCCTGGACTCACCTGAAACCGAACTTGCGTGAGGAGACAAGGTCATGGAAAGCACGAGTATCTCGAATTCCGCGTCGATCGGCGCCATCCTGCTGGCGGCAAAGCTGTGTGAATGGCGCGGCCAGTGGCCTGAGGCAGCCAGGTTGGCATCCGTCGCCCTCGAGCAGGACGATCGCATCCTGGAAGCCTACCAGCAGCGTGCGCTGGCTCGCCGTCTGCTGGGCGATCTGGACGGGGCGATAGAGGACTACGACCGCAGCATCCAGATCGACCCGCTTTGTGACTGGGCATGGGAGTTCCGGGGCGCCTGTCGCTCGACGCTTGCCGGCAGGCTGCCGCGCGATCAGATGCTGGACCTGCAGGCGAAGGCCGAGCTTGATTACCGACAGGCGGCCAAGCTGGACCCTGCCAACGAACGAGCGACGCTGTCGATGATCGAAGCTGCCATCTGCGCGGACCGGTACCGCGCAGCCTTTGGTTACGCTGGTGAAGCCTGGTCGGCAATCCGATGCCCCAGGTTGCGCGTCGTCGCTGCCTGGCTGGGCTGCATCGCGGGCATCCTGGCTGAGAGGCCGCCGCGGACCTGGGACAGGTACCTGCAGGCCCTGCGTGCGCGACAGTCGAGCCTGGGGCCGCTGACCTGGTGTGTCGCCGAGATCAACTCGGCCCTGCGGCGCCTCGAAGCCGAAGGTCGGCACGACTGCGGGACTCTGGCCCGACTGACAGAAGTGCATGACCTTTTCCTGAGCCACTTCGGCGAAGGGGGGCCGGCGCTTCGGTGACATGTCGGTGTTCGGTGGCTTCGAGGCTGCACGCGCATTTGCGGCCGAAGAGGGAATCGGTCCCCATGCCGACGACCTACATTGCGTTCGCCCGACCCACGTCACTGTTTGCCCGGCGCCTGAAGGACCGAAATGATCGCTTGCACCACATCAATCGGCATCGCACTGCTCAACCAGAACGGCGCGGACGTCGCCTACCAGCCCGCGTTCCTGGGTGCCGGGGAGGCCGACCGCGCCTTCGAGGCCTTGCTCCGGCAGGTGCAGTTCAACGCGCCCGAGGACTCGCGGGTTCACCTGTTCGGCGAGTGGCACGAGATCCCGCGGCTGCAGGTCGGCTACGGCGACCAGGGAACGAGTTACCGGTTCGCCGGCTGCACAGTACGGGCGCGGCCGTGGGCCGAGGTGCCCGCGCTGATGATGGTGCGCGAGACCCTCCGCTCGCGCTGCGGCTTCGAAGCCAACTTCGTCCTCGTCAACCTGTACCGCAGCAGAGCCAACTCGATCGGCTGGCATCAAGACGACGAGGCCGATCTCGGACCTCAGCCAACGATCCTGTCGCTTTCGCTCGGCGCAGAGCGCGACTTCCAGTTCCGCCATCGCCAGGCCGCCGACAACGGCCTGCCGACGGTGACGATCCCCCTCGCGCCTGGCAGCCTGCTGACGATGCGTGACCCCACCAACAAAAACTGGAAGCATCAGGTGCCCCGGCGCGGCGGCACGCGCCCCGAGCGTATCGGTCCGCGGCTGAACGCAACCTGGCGCCGCATCGTGTGACGCGAGGCGTGTGCCCCAGGCGATTCGGCCGCACCAAAGTTCCCCAACACCGAAGAACAGGCTCCCAGCCGCAGCTCCGCGCGGCGGAATGAAAACCGAGGCAGTCATGGCAGTCAACTGCAAAACGATGCCCGAACGCAGCTCTATGTCGCGCAGGGCCGTGCTCATGGCCGCCTTGCTGTTGCCGGGGGCCAAAGCCTGGGCACAACCGTGCCCGCTGGATCCGCCTTGCGTTGACGCACAACTCGGCGGTCCCTCTTGTTCGCTGGGCGGCGGCCGCCTCTCGGCGTGCGGGTTGCCCCGCGTGATGCTGGTCGCAGGCCATTCCTACTGGGTCCATGCCAAGGGCTGTTTGACCACGGACCAGGCCAAGCTGACCGTGACCGGCCCCCGTGGCGAAATCGTCTACGAACGAGCCGCTCACGCGCTCGACGGATGCCTGACGGCAAAGGCGTCTGGCGGCCATCTGTTCACGATGCGCGAGCACTCGCCGACTGAGACTTGTTGGCTGGGGACGCAGAAGGATCAAGACCCGACCCTAGCGTGCAGTGGGGCTGGCTTCCCGCTGCCAACCGGCCCTCACTCTGGCCGATCGAAGCAGCCGCCAGAGTGACTCCCTCCGCCACTGGTATGCCACGGCATGTTACCGGTGCCGCCACCGACCCGCCGCATTTGCGCCAGATCGTGATGGCCAGGCGACCCCTGCGCTGCTCAGATGGGGCCCATCGATACTGACGCATCGGAGGCCCCATGAACCAGATCTTGATCGAGAGTGTGATGCGCATCTGCCTATATGAGCGCCATGTCCGAAACGGCCACCGGCAACAGCTGCGCACGTTGGCCCGAATGCTCATCGGCCAACTGCGCCGTCTGCGCGACCTGGCGGCTGACCCGGCGCCGGCCGCGCACGCATAGCCGGCAGAGAGGCCTGTCGCAGGGGCACTGGCGGCAACGCTGGCCGGGGGGCGGCGATAGGTCTGCAGGGCGCGCTTGCCGGCCTCGAGGGAACCCGCTACAAGAGCATCACGATGGCACACAACCCGACCCCGGTAGAGATGGCGTTGCTCCGGTTCATCGACGATCTGGCCACCGACGATCCTGCGCAGGCCGTCGTGGACTGGCGGTTGCTGGCCCGTCGCAACGACCATTGGCCTGAGTTCTTCGACCTGTGCCCCGCGCTGCACCGTGCAGGGCCAGGGGTCCACGCGCAACTCGCGGCGCAGCGCTTGGCTGCCGGCGAATTCACGGTGCCGCGAGCATGCACGATCGACGGGCGCCCGGCCATCGTCAACCACAAGGCGCTGGCCGAGCGCGCCGCGCAGCTCGCGCGGCTCATGGCCGGCTGGCTGCGCGGCGGCCAGCAGACGCAGCCCGATGACCTTTCACTGCGCCTGCTACACGAGGCCATCATCGAAGGCTGCCCGGTGCCCGCGCTGCTGCGGCGCTGCCGCAGCGCCACGGTGCCGGTACTGCTCGTGCAGGTGGAACCGGGCCAGGCTGACCGGCACGTGGTGGCCGATCTCACGGTCTGGGCCCTGCCACTGGACGGCGCCTCCACCGCGCCACTGCTGGCGCCGGCGCCCGCCAGCCTCCTGGTTCAGTACGACAAGGACTTCGAGACCGCGCTCGAGCGCGCGGGCCATGCCATCCTCCGCCGGCAGCCCCGGCAATCGCGCGGTTATGCGCTGGTGTGGGACCTGCGGCCGCGTACTTGGGCCGTGCAGTTCCCGCTGCTCGACCTGTTCGGCGACTCCGCTGGCACGGCGTTCGCGCTGGCCGGCCTGCTGGCGCTGCCGCCAGAGGAGGTCAAGGTCCCGCTGCGCCGCCATCTGGCGCAGATCGACGGGCCGCTGGCCGCTGTCAGTGCGGCCATTGGCAAGGATCTACGCAAGCTCGAGAGGGTGGGCAAGGTCGAGCACAAGCTTGGCATCCTGCTCGAAGTGCCGGCGGCGCACGCACGGGTGACGCGGGTGTTCGTGGCGCCGGGCTGCGAGTCGCGTGAAGCCTGGAAACTGCAGCCGCAGGCGTGTGCCACGCTGAACACGCTGATTCGCAACATTGCGCTACACATCGCCGGCGAGCTGACACCGGAACAGGGTGAGTTGCAGCGGCAATTGCTGGCCGACGGCGACGCGGTGCCCACCGAGAAACTGATCGACACGGTCGCCGGGCAGCCAACGACCACCCTGCGCGGCTATCTGCTGCGGCGCTACGCGCACTGGGCCCAGGCCACGCGCGGCAAGCTGCACCTGAACTTCGTGCCGCTGGACGTCAGCGCTGCCGCCGAGGGGCCGCGCGGCGAGCGCCGGCGCGTGCGGCTGACATCGCTGCAGGACGTGCTGGGCGAGTCGGGTGCTTCGGGTGACGGCACCGACGCAGACGCCGCCACGCGCCCGCTGCTTCCGCGTGCCGATGCCTGGCTGCTCATCGGCGAGCCGGGGGGCGGCAAGACGACGCTTCTGCGCCGCTTCGAGATGGACCATGCGCGACACGCGCTGCGCTGCATGCGCGACGGGTTGCCGATGCCGCCGGTCTGTGTCTGGCTGCCCCTGGGCGAATTTGACCCCTCGGCAACGTCGCCGATGGACGACATCGAGCGGCTGTGGAAGCAGGAGAACAAGGCGATGCCGCGTTTGGCCCAGCTGGCCGGGCAGCACCCGGTGCGGCTGATCCTCGACGGGCTGAACGAGATCAAGGCGCCGGATTCAATCTCCGACACCGACGAACGCGCCGACTTCCTGCGCCGTGCCCGCCGCCGTCTGGCCGACGCCGTGCGCCGGGCCGGCTTTCCGATGGCCGCGCCGATCTATAGCGTGCGCGTGCTCGACCGCGGCATCGGCCTGGGGCTGACCGCACACGACGACTACGCGGTGGCCGAGGTCGAACTGGCCGAGTGGGACGATGAACGCATGCAGCAGTATTGCCAAAAGCGACTGACCATTGACCAGGCCGCCGCACTGTGGAAGCAGCTGCAGGGCAGCGCCGAGCTGAAGGCCTTCTGCGCTCGCCCGATGATCCTCTCCGGCCAGTGCGACCTGGTGCGCGACCTGGGCCTGACGCAGGCCGTCACCAACCGCGCCCGGCTGTTTGCGCTGATGGTGTGGGCCGGGCTCGCGAAGTGGCGGGAGCCTCTGCGCGCGGCCGGCCTGCTGAGTAACGGCGATGTCGACCTCGTCGGCAATCGCGCGCATTGGCTCCAGCCGCAGAACATGATCGCGCTGCCTACGGGTGGTGCACTGGTCAGCGGGCTGGACCGCCAAGGCGACGCCCTGCGCCGCCGCAACACGCTGGAATGCCCGGTCACGAAGGTGGCCGATTGGCTGCGGCACGATGCGGCGCTGCGCGCGCGATGGCTGAAGGCGGTGCAGGACTTGGGCCTGGGCCACTGCGCGACCGGCAGTAGGACGTGGCGCTTTTCGCACCAGCTCTGGCAGGAGTTCTTCGCCGGGCGTGGGCTCCTCGGCGATAAGGCCGCTGCACGGCCGGGACCGGTGGTGCGGGCGCTGGCGGCGCCGGTACTCGTGGACACGGTGGAACAGGTATTGGCACGACTGCGAAGCAGCGAAGGTCTGCCGCTGCCTGAGGTGTCGCCCCTGGAGGAGACCTTCAAGTTCGCGGTGCAGGCTGTTGGCGACCCAGCACCCTGGATCGAGCGATTGATACGCAAGAGCGTCGTGTTCCCCGACGGCGCCAATCTGGCGCTGGCTGGCCGCGCGGCCGTGAGTTGCGTTAGGCGATTGCCATCCGCGCTGCTTGCCCGATTGCGCATGCGGCTGCTGGCCCGCAGCACCGACCCGGACGTTGATCTGCGCTTGCGCCTGGAGGCCGGGCTGATCCTTGGAGAACTGGGCGACAACATCCGCTACGACGATCGACAGTGCCATTTGATTCCAAACGAGGACCACTGGATCGCAATTGATGGTGGACCGTGCAGAATCGGTAGCGATGCTGACGACCCTGATGCGTTCGACAACGAACAGCCGTCGGTTGATGTTGTACTCAGGCCTTACTCAATAGCATTTGCGCCAGTCACACGGGCAGAGTATCGAAGGTTCATTGCCCACGACACCTACGCAGACGCTCGATGGTGGAGTGACAGCAAAGCTTACGAGGCGAGATTTCGTTCCGAAGGACGGGACGGTGTCTTGTCGTACTGGGACCGCCGCGGCACCTACGGCTTGCATCCCGTTACAGGAGTCGGATTCGCGGCGGCTCAGGCGTATTGCCGCTGGCTGACAGACATGGCAAACGATGGTTGGACCTATTGCCTCCCAACAGAAGCCGAATGGGAGTTTGCCGCACGCGGCCCAAATAGAAACCATTACGCTTGGGGATCACAGCCACCGACTATTGAGCACTGCAACTGCGATCTGACGAGGCTGTGGAAGCCAAGTCCGATAGGCATATTCCCACGTGGCGATCGCATCGTGAATGGCCAACATCTCACTGACTTCGCCGGGAACGTCTGGGAGTGGACCTGCAGTTATCACGAACGCAGACTGAATACGAAGCGACTAATTATTCTTTCGCGAGGGGGGTATTTGACTTTACGGGGCGGGTCCGCGGGTTACCCGTTGCGCACGATGCATGCCGCGTATCGGGACGGTTCATTTGAGGACCAAGGCTATCATCATGATACCGGCTTTCGCATGATCAGAAGGAGAGAGCTTTGACCAACGGATCTTTCGCCAATAACCCACCAGAGGGCATAGGCGCTGACTTGAGAAACGAGGTGTATCACGATCATCCACCGAAGGACTTGGATGCTGAGTTGCGTTCTCTTCGTGCATGGTGCGTCGGGCATTACATCTGGTACCGATTCAGCGGGTACACCGAGATTCCCCCGAACTCGAACATTGAAGTACATAAGATATTCGACGTCTCATTTGAAGAAACGCCAGGCGGATCGGAGGATGGCTTAGTATTTTGTCTCAGTCATGGCAACAGATACACTCGCACTATCGAAAGTTGGGCTGACTGTGAGCATGGTCCAAGCCCACCTCCCGATCGACCGCTCTGCACCCTGTGCTTTCCCGGCAGTGAACGCAGTCGGGGGGCGTCAGTGAGCGCTTTGACTCCGGGAGCCCCGCAAGGGTAGCCTCGATGGGTCGACGTCCACCGATTGGTGCGTCGTTCCCGGACCCTGTATCGGTACCAGGCTGTCTCGCGGCGCGCGCGGCGCGCCTTCTCCGGGCCTAGGGGTTGGCCAACCCTATCATCCGGTATCGGTCCGCTTCGCTTGCTGCAGGCTCCCGCGGGAACTGAGGCAGACGCAACGTGGCGCACCCGGTTTCGCCAATGCCGTCAGGGCAGCCAGGACGAACAGTCAACGCCGCGCAATCCGCACCGACTCGACCACGGTGTCGATGTCGCGCTGGTGGCGCTGGCAGGCGCTGGCGTCGTCGCAGACGATGGCGAACGAGATCTGCGCCTTCGGCGCTTCCGGCACAAGGAACAGGTAGGTGCGCAGACGCCCACCGCTGGCGTGGTCAATGTCCTGCAGCAGGCAGGGCACACCGTCGACCGGCTGGCGCGACACGCCCTTGCTGCTGCGGCGCAGTTGACCGCCCTCGATACCTCACCTGACGCGTTCCGCACCGGCCCGAGCCATCTCGTCGATGTCAGCCGGCTCGTCCAGCAAGGTACCCATGAACGCGACCGTCACGCGGCCATCGGCCGTGCGGAAGGCATTGAAGAAGCTGCCGCCCAGCGCGGCGGCGGCGCTCGCGTCGGCAAGCCCTGACGATTGCGCGAGTGCGCGCGCCCCGCCCTGGACGCTGCGCTGAAACTGGCTCAGTGCAGGGCCGGTGACGGGCGCAAAGGCGGCCGGCACTTCGACGCGGAACGGCCCGGCGCGTTGCGCGCCGGCATGCGCGTTGGCCGTGGCCAGCAGCAGCGGCGACAGCAGGGAGAGTTCAAGCCGATGGGATTCGGCCAGCGGCGCGGCGGTGAGGACCAGGCGCGACACCTACGGCTGCTGTACTTGGCACAGCTGACCTTGACGCCGCCCGGAGTCCCGAGGCCCAGCGACCGCTTAGTGCCAGTCAGCGTGAGTTCGCCCTTCGATGACCAACGGCCGCAATCGGAGAGCGCTTATCTGGCGCCGCGCAGCGCTGGCCGAGCGCGCGGGCGTTGACGCGGCAGATAAGCGTCGATGGACCGAACCGTCGCTGGTGC
>MESD01000186.1:26402-52835 GCA_001770815.1 Burkholderiales bacterium RIFCSPHIGHO2_12_FULL_69_20 | reverse complement strand
GTGCTCGAAGGCCGCAGCTGGGAGGGCGGCCTGCACCAGATGATCGAGGCCAAAGAGTCGCTGGCGCTGACCGAGCCCGCGCGCACGCTGGCGCGCATCACCTTCCAGCGCTTCTTCTGCCGCTACCTGCGCCTGGCCGGCATGACCGGCACCGCCGCCGAGGTGGCCACCGAGCTGCAAGCGGTCTACCGGCTCGACGTGGTGGCCGTGCCCACCCACAAGCCCGACCAGCGCCGCACGCTGCCCGCGCGGCTGATGGCCACGCAGGCGCACAAGTGGCAGGCGGTGGCCGAAACGCTGCTGGCGCACCAGTCGGCGGGCCGGCCGGTGCTGGTGGGCACGCGCTCGGTGCGGGCGTCGGAGGCGCTGTCCGAGTGCCTGCTCGGCCAGCGCTGCGTGCACCGCGTGCTCAACGCCCGGCAGGATGCGCACGAGGCCGACGTCATCGCCCAGGCCGGCCAGGCCGGCACCATCACCGTGGCCACCAACATGGCGGGGCGTGGCACCGACATCCACCTCGGCACGGGTGTGCCGCAGCACGGCGGCCTGGTGGTGGTGCTGACCGAATGCCACGACTCCGCGCGCATCGACCGCCAGCTGGTGGGGCGCGGCGCGCGCCAGGGCGACCCCGGCATCGCCCAGGCCATCGTGGCGCTGGACGACGAGATCTTCCACGCCCACGCGCGCTGGCTGCAGGCGCTGCTGCAAGCCACCTACGATGGCCGTAGCGAGCTGCCGGCCTTCTGGCTGCGGCTGCTGCAGCGCCGCGCCCAGCGCCACGCCGGCGCTCTGCATGCCAGCATGCGCCGCCGCACCCTGAAGGCCGACCGCCAACTCGACAACCTGCTCGGTTTTGCGGGCAACCAGATCTGACCACCATGCATCCCATCCCCGCCCTGCCCATCGCGCCACGCCCCACCGCCGCACCGCGGTGCTCAGCTGCCGTGTTGAGCGTGCTGATCGCCGTCTCGGCCGCCGCACCGGCCATCGCCCAGAGCCCCGCCACGGCCGACCAAGGCCACGAATGCCTGATCGAGCCCAACCAGCGCATCGAGATCCGCAGCCCCGCCACCGCGCTGATCGAACGGGTGCTGGTCGACCGCGGCGCCCAGGTGCGTGCCGGCGACGTGCTGGTGGTGCTGGACGGCACCGTCGACCAGGCCGCGCTGGTGGGTGCCAAACAGCGCGCCGCGTCGCAGAGCGAGCTGCAGGTGGCCCAGGCGCGGGTGGACTACGCGCGAGAGAAATACCGCCGTCGCGAAGACCTGCGCCAGCAGAACTACATCACCGCCCAAGAGCGCGACGAGGCCCAGGCCGAGCTGAAGGTGGCCGAGGCCGAGCTGGCCCTGGCTGTCGACAACCGCAAGCTGGCCGGTCACGAGGCGCTGCGGCTGGAAGCCGTGGTGCGCCAGCGCCAGCTGCGCGCGCCCTTTGCCGGCGTGGTGACCGACCGGCTGCAGCAGCCCGGCGAGCTGGCCTTCACCGGCGAAGGCGCGCGCCCGATCCTGAAGCTGGCGCAGACCCACCCGCTGCGTGTGGAGGTGGTGCTGCCGGTGGCGCTGATCGGCAGCATCAAGCCGGGCCGCAGCGCCGAGATCGTCCCCGAGTCCCCACTCAAAGGCAGCTGGCGCGCCACGGTGAAGGTGGTCGACCGCGTGATCGACTCGGCCAGCGGCTCGTTCGGCGTGCGGCTGGAGCTGGCCAATCCCAAAGGTGAAATTCCTGCCGGGGTGAAGTGCAGGGTGCGCTTCCTGTAGGCGCGGCCCGCGCGGGCCTGCCCGCGCTGCCACCCGCCCGCTGGTTGCTCAGCGCACCAGCTGCCGGTACGACAGCCACATCCAGGCGCCCAGCGACGCCAGGCCGGTCAGGATGAAGAAGCCCGCCACATAAGGCGTGGCGGCATTCGGCTGGCTGCGGTCGATGGCCAGCACCAGCACCAGGAAAACCACCGAGACCAGCAGTGCACCGATCAGGTTGTTGGTGTGGTGGGCAACTTTGTTCATGACGGGGCCTTTGGCGGTTGAAGGGTGAGTGGGCGCGGATTGTCGGTCCGCGCGTCAATCCCGGGGGGCCGTCCGGGCATCGCTGCGGCGCCAGGCTCAGGGGTTCAGCACCCGGTTGATCTGCCGCTCACGCAGGTCGGGGCCGGCGGCCGGCGCCGGGCCGGCCGGGGCACGCGGCGCCACGGCGGTGGCCGGCAGCACGTTGACCGTGCCCTGGGCCATCCTCTGTTCCACATGGCCGGGCGGGCAGGTCTGGTTGGTGTAGGTGATCTCGGTGCCGCGCCGGCACTTGCGCACCACGCCCGGCGCCAGCACCTGCACCGCGCGGCCGGTGCCGGGCACCGAGGCCGCGCCGGTCTGCCGCACCGTGCCGTTGTCGAACTCGATGGCCAGCGGCTTGTGCGACGGCGGGTTGATGATGCGCTGCACCGCCTCGGCGTTGCGGTAGCGCCAGCCGAAGGCCAGCACGATCAGCAGCATGGCGGTGATGAGCAGCGACTTCAGGCTGGGCTGGGGCATGGCGTGGATGCGTCGGACACAAGGCCCTCACGATAGCCGGGTGGCGCCCACCGGATCATGGGTGGCGTCAAGCTTGTCGATGTGGTGGGCTGCCGGGGGGTGGTCCGCCGGGCGGCGGTTTGCCCGATGGTGGCGCAGCGGCGGCCGACCGGCGCGATCGCAGCGCCAGCACCACCCCGGCCAGTACCGCGGCATCCAGCCCCAGCGCCACCGCGCGCAGAACCCCCCGGCCCTCAGCGTGGGCCATGGGCTGACGGGCGGCGTTGGCGTCGATCGGGCGGCCCACGCTGGTGCGCTGGGTGAAGCTGCGCTCGCCGGGGCCGAACGCCACCCAATTGAAGGCGACCACAAAGCACAGCAAGGTGGCCAGCGCCAGCATCGACGCGGCTCGTCGGGCGAAAGCAAACAGCACCATCGCCGCACCGGCCAGCGTGAAGCACAGCCCGATCACCACCGCCAACCCCGCATTGCCCGCCGCTGCGGCGGAGGGCGCGCGTGGCAGCAGGCCCATGCCCGCCGCCAGCGCCAGCAGGCCGACCAGCAAGACCACCAGGCCGAAGATCACGGCCAGGATGGCCAGCAGCCTGGCCGATGCGGCGGCACGTGGTCCGGACGCGGATGCCCGGTTGCGCCGCGCCATGGCCCGGTCAGTCCGAGACGATCTGGCCCGACAGGTTGTCGACCACCACCGGGCATTCAAGGTAGGTGAGGCCGGGCTCGGTGCCGTACTTGCCACGCACGAAGGCCTTCCAGTCGGCGGTGTAGACGCGGTCGGCATCGGCGCGTGATTGCCACAGGTAGATGCCGCCGGCCTTGTCGCCCTCGGGGCTGAGGTAGTAGTACTTGCGGATCAGCCCCGGCATGCCCTGGTACTTGGGCGCCGTGCTCAGAAAGGTGTCGCGCGCCTGGTTGCGCGTCATGGGCTGCGGCAGCTTGAATTCGACGATCACGGTGATCATGGGGTTGCCTCGTGGTTGCGGGGGTCTTCACTTGCGGCCGGTTCGCGCCTTGTCGAACTTGCGCCAGTACTGGAACTGTTCTTCATGCACCTCGATGTCGATCTCGGAGACCTTCAGCGCCAGGCGTTCCTGCACGTGTGCCACGGCCTGGTTGTAGACCAGTGGCCCGATCTCTTCGAGAAAGTAGCCCAGCAAACCGCCCGCGGCGATGTTGCCGATCTTCTCGTCCATGTTCTCCAGAAAGTAGCGCTCGATCGAGGCAATGGCTTGCTGGCGGTGTTCTTTCGACAGTTCGATGCTCATGTGCGGAGGCTGGCAGGTGGGGGCGATCGGCGTGGCTGCGCCGCCCGCCAGCATAGGTGCGCTGGGCGCATGCTGTCCACGCCGGTGGGCTGTCCGGGTTTTGCCGGTGCGCGGCACAACGCTCTGCCGCCTACTATGCGACTCCCATCCCGCCAATCATCAGACCATATGACCAAGGAGGCGCTCATGCGCATGCAATTCATCCCGGCTCCGATCGTGCTGGCCGCCCTGCTGGGCTGTGCGGGCGTGGCGCAGGCACAGCAGGTTCGTCTGATGACCGGGCCGCAGGGCGGGTCGTGGTATCCACTGGGCGGGGCCATCGCCAACATCGCCGACAAGGCGGGCGTCAAGGTGCAGGTGCTGCCGGGGGCCGGCATCGCCAACGTCAAGGCAGTGCACCAGGGCAAGGCGGACCTGGGCTTCGGCAATTCCATCTCCACCGTCGACGGCCTGGCTGGCCGCGCCCCGTTCGAGCAGAAGACCGTCAACGTGTGCAACGTGGCCACGTTGTATCCGCAGTATTTCCAGGTGGTGGCCACGGCCGATTCGGGCATCAAGTCGCTGGGCGATCTCAAGGGCAAGGGCCTGGCGGTGCAACCCAAGGGCAACACGGCAGAGTTCATCAGCCAGCAGGCGCTGGAGGTTTACGGCCTGAAGTACGGCGACATGGGCCGGGTGAGCTACGTGTCCTACACCGATGCGGTGTCGCTGATGAAGGACAACAACGCGCAGGTCTTCACCCTGGGCACCACCGTGCCGGCCTCGGCAATCATGGACCTGGCCTCGGCGCGCGACGTGACGCTGCTGCCCATCCCCGACGACAAGCTGCAGGCCATGCGCAAGCTCAATCCCGGCTACACCAAGCTGGTGATCCCGGCCGGCAGCTACCCCAAGCAGGCGGTCGACGTGCCCACCGTGGGGTACGCCACGCACGTGGTCGCGCGCTGCGACCTGGCCGAGGATGTGGTCTACAAGATCCTCAAGGGCATGGTCGACAACAAGGCCGACCTGGCCGCGATCGCCAAGGCCATGGCTGCCAACACCCCCAAGACCATGGCCGAGGACGTTGGCGTGCCGATGCACAAGGGTGCGCTGCGCTACTACAAGGAAGTGGGCGCGCTCTGACGCCCTGAGCGTCGCGCCACTCGGCGCCGGAGCGCAGCCATGTTCTCGATTCCCGCCAGCTACACACGCCGCACGGCCACCACATTGGCGGTGGCCATGTCGGTGTTCCACCTGTACGTGGCGTTTGCCGGGCCGCCCAACGCCTATGTGATGCGCGGCTCGCACCTGGCTTTTGCGCTGGTGCTGGCCTTTCTGGTGATGCCGCGGCGCGGGGGTGCGGCCGATCGCACCGGCCTGGTCGATCTGCTGCTGGTGCTGGCCGCGGCCGCTGCGTCGCTGTACCCCAGCTTCGCGCTGGATTACGTGCAGAACCGCATGCCTTACGTGGACGATCCGCGCGTGGCCGACTACCTGTTCGGCGGTGCGCTGATCGTGCTGGTGATCGAGGCCACCCGCCGCGCCACGGGCTGGGCCCTGCCCATCACCGCGCTGGTGTTCCTGGGCTACGGGCTCACGCTGGGCGGGCAGTCGGTGGGCATGATGTTCGACCAGCTCTACCTCACCACCGAGGGCATCTTCGGCATCCCGCTGTACGTGTCGGCCACCTACGTGATGCTGTTCATCCTGTTCGGCAGCTTCGTCGAGCGCAGCGGCGCGGGCCAGCTGTTCATGGATTTTGCGCTGGCCATGGCCGGCCACACCTCGGGCGGGCCGGCCAAGGTGGCGGTGATCACCAGCAGCCTGTTCGGCACCGTCTCGGGCAGCGCGGTGGCCAACGTGATGACCACCGGCACCTTCACCATCCCGCTGATGATGCGCACCGGCTACCGGCCGGCGTTTGCCGGCGCGGTCGAGGCGGTGGCCTCCACCGGTGGCCAGCTGATGCCGCCCATCATGGGCGCGGCGGCCTTCGTGATGGCCGAGTTCCTGGGCGTGTCCTACCTCACCGTGGCCGGTTTTGCACTGCTGCCCGCGCTGCTGTATTACGTGGCGGTGTTCATGGCGGTGCATTTCGAGGCCCGCCGCATCGGCCTGAAGGGCCTGCCCAAGGCCGACCTGCCGCGCATGAAGCAGGTGCTGGTCGAGCGCGGCCACCTGTTCCTGCCGCTGGTGGTGATCGTGGCGGCGCTGCTGTCGGGGCGCAGCGCGGCGTTTGCGGCGCTGTGCGGCATCGGCTCGGTGATCCCCACCACCTGGCTGCGCGCCAGCACGCGCCGCACCTTCACGCCGCTGGCCATCGTCGAGGCGCTCGAATCGGGCGCCCGCAACACCCTGGTAGTGGCGCTGGCCTGCGCCTGCGCGGGCATCGTCATCGGCACCATCACCCTCACCGGGCTGGGGCTCAGCTTCACCGGCGTGGTGCTGGCGCTGTCGCAAAACTCGCTGATCATCGCGCTGCTGCTGACCATGGTGGCCGGCATCCTGCTGGGCATGGGCCTGCCCACTACGCCGGCCTACATCGTGCAGGTGGCGTTGCTGGTGCCCGCGCTGGTCAAGCTGGGTGTGCGGGTCGAGGCGGCCCACCTGTTCGTGCTGTATTTCGCCGTGCTGTCGGCCATCACGCCGCCGGTGGCGCTGGCGGTGTATGCGGCCAACGGCATTTCGCGCGGCACGCTGATGGACACCTCCTGGGCCGCGGTCAAGATGGGCATGACCGGCTACATCATTCCCTTCATGTTCGTCTTCGCGCCGGCCCTGCTGATGATCGGCGATCCGGGCTCGGTGGCACTGGCGGCAGTCAGCGCCACGGTGGGCGTGGTCTGCCTGGCCGGCGGGCTGCATCGCTACTTCTTCCTGGGCCCCGCGCGGTCCTGGGAGCAGGTGCTGCTGATCGTGGCCGCGCTGGTGCTGATCAAGCCCGGCTGGGCCTCCGACCTGCTGGGCCTGGTGCTGATCGGCCTCACCCTGGCCAGCCAGCGCTACATCCGAGCGGCCAATCCGGCCCTGCCTGCTGCGGCCGACACCCCCTCGGCCCGTGAAACCTCATGACCCATCCTGCGCCCCAGCCTGCCCTGCAACTGTTTGCCTTCGACACACCCAACGCCCGCAAGGTGAGCATCGCGCTCGAGGAGATGGCGCTGCCCTACACCGTGCAGGTGGTCGACATCACCCAGGGCGAGCAGCACGCGCCGGCCTTCGTGGCGGTCAGCCCGAACCACAAGATCCCGGCCCTGGTCGATCCCCACGGCCCCGGCGGTCAGCCGGTCAGCCTGTTCGAATCGGGCGCGATCCTGATCTACCTGGCCGAGAAGACCGGCCAGTTCATGCCGCACGATCCGCGGCGCCGCCTGCAGGCGCTGCAGTGGCTGATGTTCCAGATGGGTGGCTTCGGGCCCATGCCGGGGCAGGTGCATCACTTTCTGGGCCTGGCCGACGAGGCCGACCGGCGCTACGGCCTGCAGCGCTACATGGCCGAGACGCGCCGCCTGTACGGCGTGATGGACGCGCACCTGGCCGAGCACGAGTACTTCGCCGACGAACTGTCGATCGCCGATTTCGCCATCGCCGGCTGGGTGTGGCGGCACCCGCGCCATCAGGTCGATCTGGCCGACTTTGCGCAGGTGCAGCGCTGGTGGCAGGCCCTGCAGGCGCGGCCCGGCGTGCAGCGCGGCCTGGCCGTGGCACTGCGCCGCTGAACGGCGGCGCCACCCCACCGGTTGATCGATCCCCACCCTCAAGCCCGCCATGAGCGACATGCACCTGATTGCCTTGCCCCGCCTGCAGACCGCCATTGCCCAGGTGGTGCGTGGCTTCGGCAGTTCACCCGACGAGGTGGCCGCCGTCACCGGCAACCTGATCGAGGCCAACCTCACCGGCCACGATTCACACGGCATCGGCATGCTGCCGCGTTATGCCGATGCCTACCTGCAGGGCGGGCTCACGCCCAACGCCGCGGTCAGCACCGTGCTGGATGGCGGCAGCCTGCTGCGGCTGGATGGCAACCGCGGCTTCGGCCAGGTGATCGGTGCGCAGGCGATGGCGCTGGGCATCGCGCGGGCACAGGCCCACGGCAGCTGCATCGTGGCGCTGGGCAATTCGCACCACCTGGGGCGCATCGGCGCCTGGGCCGAGCAGGCCGCCGCCGCCGGGCTGGTGTCGCTGCACTTCGTCAACGTGATCTCGCGCGCCATCGTGGCGCCGCACGGCGGCGGCGATGCGCGCTTCGGCACCAACCCGTTCTGCGCCGGCGTGCCGCTCACCGGCCGCCCGCCGGTGATCCTGGATTTCGCCACCAGCATGATCGCCCAGGGCAAGACGCGCGTGGCGATGAACAAGGGTGAGCAGGTGCCGCCCGATTGCCTGATCGACGACCACGGCCAGCCCACGCGCGAGCCGCGTTTCACCGTGGTGCCGCCGTTCGGCGCGCTGCTCACCTTCGGCGACCACAAGGGTTTCGGCATGGCGCTGATGTGTGAGCTGCTGGGCGGTGCACTGGCCGCCGGCATGACGCAGCGCGACGGCGACGCCAGCCAGAAGCGCGTGCTCAACGGCATGTTCAGCGTGCTGGTCGACCCCGCCGCGCTGGCCGACCGCGCCAGCTTCGAGGCCGAGGCGCTGGCCTTCATAGCCTGGGTGCGCGCCTCGCCGGTGCGCGAGGGCTTCGACGCCATCCACATCGCCGGTGAGCCCGAGCGGGCCTGGCGCGCCCAGCGCACCGCGGCCGGTGTGCCGGTCGACGCCACCACCTGGCAAGAGATCCTGGCCGCCGCTGGCCGGCTGGGCGTGGACGCGGCGGCGGTTCAGGCGGCGGCGTTCTAGGCCGTTCCTCGGCCACCCACGAGGCGGCTTGAGCGCCTCTATCTGATAAAAAGCACACGTTCTGCCCGGCTTCTCGCGCTCAAGCCGGCCTTTCACCCTCAAGCGCTCCGCCCCCCGGCCGATAGCCCCGAGACGAGACCGGAGCGGCCGCACAGCCGCCCCGTGGCACATCGTGGACAAACTGGGGCGGGCATGCACGAGCGACACAATTCATTGCAACGATGGGCACGGGGCCTGGCCTTGGCGGCGGCCTTGTGTGCCGGCGGCTGGCCGGCGGCGCAGGCACAGGGCCTGAGCACGTCCAAGCTGTCGGCCGATCTGCGGGCGGTGATGGTCACCCCGGCGGGCAGCGCCATCACCGTGCCCTGGGCCAAGCGGCTGGACAGCGGCCTGTACGTCAAGGTGCTGATCAACGCCCACAGCACCGACGCCACGCTGGCCGCGCTGCGGCGCGACATCCTGGCGCGTGGTGGCTCGGTGTTCTACAGCTATGTGTCGGTGCGGGCGCTGTCGGCGCTGCTGCCGGCCGCGGCACTGAACGCGGTGGCCGCGCGCACCGACGTGCTGGGCATTGCGCCCAACCGCATCACCACGCGCCATGCCAGCCTGCTGCAGGCGGCCACCGGCGCCGCGCCGGTGCTGCCGGTGATCGCGGGCGGGGCCAGCGCCAACAGCGCCGGGCTGGACGGCCTGGGCGTGGGCATCGCGGTGCTGGATTCGGGCATCGACTGGCGCCACCAGCACACCTGGGATGCCGCCGGCAAGACGCGTGTGCGCGCGCTGATGGACTTCAGCTACATCAACAAGGCCATGGGCGGCAAGGGCTGGCCGAGAGGGGTCGACTACTCGGCCGCCACCCGCGCGCTGATCGATGGCCGCGGCTACAAGGCCGGCAACAAGAGGCAGGTGCCGCTCACCGACAACCCCGATCCCTACGGCCACGGCAGCCATGTGGCGGCCATCGCTGCGGGGGCCGGCAACTACCAGTCGCCCGAGTCGGGCGGCATCGCCCCGGCGGCCGATCTGTACGACGTGCGTGTGCTCGACGAGCGCGGTGTGGGCAACCTGGCCGACGTGCTGGCCGGCATCGACTGGGTGATCCAGCGCGCGCGCACCGGCAACATCCGCGTCATCAACCTGAGCCTGGGCGCCACGTCCACCGATTCGTTCCTGGTCGATCCGCTGGCGCGCGCCGCGCGCAGTGCGGTGGCGGCCGGCATCGTGGTGGTCACCTCGGCCGGCAACGGCGGCAGGAACGACAGCGGCCAGACGGTGTACGGCAGCGTCACCTCGCCAGGGCACGAGCCGTCGGTGATCACCGTGGGCGCGGTCAACGGTTTCGGCACGGCGGTGCGTGGCGACGACGCGGTCACCCGCTTCAGCGCGCGCGGGCCCACCCGCGGCGCCTTCAACTTTGCCAGCGGCCGGCGCTGGGTCGACAACCTGATCAAGCCCGATCTGGTGGCACCGGGCAACCGGGTGGTGTCGGTGCTGGGTGCCAACAAGAGCGACGGCCCCTCGGGCTGGAACCTGCTGGCGCGCACCTACCCGCAGTTCACCATCGTGCCGGGGGCGTCGCAGCTCACGCGCAGGACGCTGATGACGATGAGCGGCACCTCGATGGCCGCGCCCGCGGTGGCCGGCGCCGCCGCGCTGCTGCTGCAGGCCAACCCGGGGCTGACGCCGCCGCTGGTCAAGGCCATCCTGCAATACACCGCCCAGCCGCTGGCCCAGGGCAGCCTGCTCGAGCAGGGCACCGGTCAGCTCAACGTGGAAGGCGCCGTGCGCCTGGCCCAGGCGCTGCGCACCGACTTGGGCGCGGCGCTGGCCGCCGGCACGCTGAAGGCCGGTGACAACCTGCTGGCACCGGGCAAGGTGCTGCCGGCGCAAGCCTCGGTGCTCAACGGCCAGGCGGCGCCCTGGTCGCGTTTGATCTACGCGGGCGGCACCCACCTGGCGGGCGGCGATGCGCTGTTCACCAAGTGGCAGCCGGTCTACGACCCGGGCCTGCTGTGGGCGCGCCAGGTGCTGCTGCGCAACAGCGTGGTCTACCGGCCGGCGTTTGCCAGCGTGCCGGCCAACACCGTGGTGGCCAGCATCGTCGAGAACAACACGCCGCGCCAGCAACTGCTGACAGCCGGTGTGCGGCTGCTCGATCCGGTGGCCTTCAGCATCGACGGCGGCGCCAGTGCGCTGACGCTGCCGGTGCCCACGCTGGCCGCGCGCGCCGCGGCCGGCATCGGTCTGACGATGAAGCTGGGTTTCACCGGCGGCATGGGTTTTCTGCATGGCGAGGGCCTGCTGCTGAGCGAGGGCTTCCTGCTCAGCGAAGGCTTTCTGTTGAGCGAGGGCTTCCTGCTGAGCGAAGGCTTTCTGTTGAGCGAGGGCTTCCTGCTGAGTGAAGGCTTTCTGCTGAGCGAAGGCTTCCTGCTGAGTGAAGGCCTGCTGCTGAGTGAGGGCTTCCTGCTGAGCGAAGGCTTCTTGCTGAGCGAGACGCTGGCCGACCCCGCCAGCGCGGTCGACCGCAGCCTGTTCGGCGAGTGATCCGGGCCGCCCTGCACATCCGTCGCAGCTCAAGTTCAGGCGCCGCGGGCCGATCTTGATGCAGGGGGTGAAGGCGCCGCGCGGGATCGTGCGCCGCCCCCGGGGACCCTGAAGTCACGCCCGCCATGACGCCTGCATCGCCCAGCGATCTGCCGCCCCCACGCAACCCGTGGACGGCTTTCCGTCGCCAGCACCTGTTCGACTACCCGGCGCCGGCCCTGGCCGCGTGGGTGGTGATCACCGGCTGCGGGCTGCTGGCGCTGAGCTGGGCCTTGTGGCACACGCTGAGGCTGCCGGCGGCCAGCGCGGGGCCGGTGCTGCTGGCGCTGGGGCTGTCGGCGGTGGCGTCGAACTTTGCGCTCAAGCTGCCGCGTTCGGCCTACACCATCACCGTGGCCGATGTCTTCATCTTCACCGCGCTGGCCACGCTCGGGCCGGCGGTGGCGGTGCTGGCGGCGGGCGTCGAAGGCGCGATCGGCAGCTGGCGCACCTCCAAGCGCCTGAGCAGCCGGCTCAGCAGCCCGGCCGCGTCGATGGCCGCGATGGCGGTCTGCGGCATTGCTTTCGAGGCCGCCAAGGCGGGCCTGCTGTGGGCCGGCCAGACACCCGAGGTGGCCACCCTGGCCGCGCTGTGCGGCGCGGCGCTGGTGCCGTTTGCGCTGAGCACCTCGTCGCTGATGGCGATGATGGCGCTCAAGCGCGGTCTGCCGCTGCGCCCGCTGGCGTGGTTTGCCGATGCCAGCTGGCTGGCCGCGCTGTACCTGGGCGCGGCCTTTGCGGCGGGCCTGGTGCACCTGAACGCGCAGCGTTTCGGACCGGCGGTGCTGATCGTCTCGGCCGCGCTGGTGCTGGGCCTGGTGCTGCTGCTGCGCCTGCACTTCCGGCGCCAGGAGGTCGAGCGCGCGGTGCAGGAGACGCAGCTGGCCGAGGCCCAGCACGAGGCGGCGCTGAACCAGCAGCGCTTCAGCGCGGCCTTCAGCCATGCGGCCATCGGCATGGCCATCGTGCGGCCCTGTGGCGGCATCCTGCAGGTCAACGAGGCCTTGTGCACGTTGCTGGGGCGCGCGCCCGCCACGCTGGTCGACCAGCCGTTCTGCAGCGTGCTGCATGCTGGTGACATGGCGCTGTTTCGCCGCCATGCCGAGGCCGTGGCAGCGCGGCCCGACGAGGCGTTCTCGATGGAACTGCGGGTGCAGGGGCCAGCTGGCGACGACCTGTGGGTGGCGGTGCACTGCAGCCAGTACGACGACCCGGGTGGCAACGGCCCCTGCCTGATCTACCAGCTGCACGACATCACCTCGCGCCACCTGGCCGAGAGCCGGCTGCACCACATCGCCTTCCACGACGGCCTGACCGACCTGGCCAACCGCCACTGCTTCAACGAGCGGCTGGAGGTGGCGGTGGAGCAATCGCGGCTGGACGCCGAGCGGCGCTTTGCGGTGCTGTTTCTCGACCTCGACCGCTTCAAGATCGTCAACGACAGCCTGGGCCACATGGCCGGCAACGAGTTGCTGCGCGAGGTGGCGCAGCGCCTGGGCACCTGCGTGCGGCCCAACGACCTGGTGGCCCGGCTGGGCGGCGACGAGTTCGCCATCCTGCTGGAAGACCTGCACGACCCCGGCATGGGCCAGCGGGTGGCCCAGCGGGTGCTGGACGCGCTGAGCCAGCCGCTGGCCATCAACGGCGTGGAGGTGGTGCCCGGCGCCAGCGTGGGCATCACCTTCAGCGACCTGGGCTACCGCACCGTCGACGAGGTGCTGCGCGACGCCGACCTGGCGATGTACGAGGCCAAGGCCGGCGGGCGCGGCCGGGTGGCGCTGTTCGACAGTGCGATGCACGAGAAGGTGGCCGAGAAGCTGGCGCTGGAAGGCGAGCTGCGCCGCGCCATCGGCGAGGGGCAGTTGTCGGTGCACTTCCAGCCGCTGTACGCGCTGAGCCCGTACCGGCTGATCGGCTTCGAGGCACTGGCGCGCTGGGATCACCCACAACGCGGGCCAGTGAGCCCGGCGGTGTTCATCGCGGTGGCCGAGGAGTCGGGCCACATCGAGGCGCTGACCGACTGGATGATCGACCATGCCGTGGCGCAGCTGGCGCAATGGCAGCAGGCCGTGCCCGGCGGTGCGCAGCTGAGCATGCACGTCAACATCTCGGGCCGCGACCTGGGCCGCCCCAGCCTGGTGACGCAGGTGCAGCAGGTGCTGCAGCGCCACCGCCCCACGCCGGGCACGCTGACGCTGGAGATCACCGAGACCACGCTGATGGGCCGGCTCGACGCCGCGCTGCCCACCATGCGTGCGCTGCGCGAGTGCGGCGTGGGCTTCTCGATCGACGACTTCGGCACCGGTTATTCGTCGCTGGCCTACCTGGGCACGCTGCCCATCGACAGCCTGAAGATCGATCGCTCGTTCGTGATGG
This sequence comes from Burkholderiales bacterium RIFCSPHIGHO2_12_FULL_69_20, assembly GCA_001770815.1. Classification (GTDB taxonomy): domain Bacteria; phylum Pseudomonadota; class Gammaproteobacteria; order Burkholderiales; family Burkholderiaceae_C; genus Pseudaquabacterium. Next base: position 39,268 of record MESD01000186.1, on the reverse strand, counting down.
GCCTGCACGACAAGCCGCAGAACGTGGAGATCGTGCGCGCGGTGCTCAACCTGGGCCGATCGCTGGGCCGCCAGGTGATCGCCGAGGGCATCGAAACCGCCGAGCAGCTGGCCACGCTGCGTGAGCTGGGCGTGCCGGTGGGCCAGGGCTACCTGCTGTCACGGCCGCTGCGCGCCGAGCAGGTGACCGACCTGCTGGCGGTGGGGGTGGATGCCCCGGTGTCGGCCTGAGCGTCAGGCTGACCTTCAGGCTGCAACGCGCAGCCGCTGGCGCACCATCTCGATGTGCCCACGCAGCGAGTACAGCTCGTCGGCATAACTCAGCGGCACGGTGACGCGGCCCACGCGGGTCTCGATGTCGTCCAGCTCGGCCAGCAGCTCGGTCGCCGGGCGCTGGCCGCGCGCCTCGTCGACCGCGCGCAGTTGCGCATACCAGCGGAACACGCGCCGGCGGATGCGAAATTCATAGAGTGGCGGCAGCACCCGCGCCAGCGGGATCAGCACCGCCACGATGCCCAGCAGCGCCAGCCACATGCGGTCGGCCAGGTTGGCCAGCCAGAACGGCAGGTAGCGCTGCAGCCAGGGCACGCCGTTGCGGTAGAAGCGCTGGGCCTCGTCGGCGATCGGCCACTCGCCGCTGGCGGCATTCGGAAAATCGCCCTTGCGCTGGAACCAGCCGGCCCCGCCATGCACCTGCTGCGCAGCCTGCACGAACAGCTGCACCAGCGCCGGGTGCAGGCCCTCACGCGCCACCAGCGCGGCGGTGGGCGCCACCAGGCGCATGTCGGCGCCGGGCAGATCACGCGCCAGATCGACCACGCCGCGCGGCAGGCGCACCGGGTGCAGGTAGGCGAAGCGCCGCGAGTAGGCCTCGGCCTGGGCAAAATCGAACAGGTGCACGCCGGGCGTCTGCAGCAGCATCTGCACCATCAGCGATTCAGGGGCCGAGGCCAGCACCAGCGCGTCGATGCGACCGGCCAGCAGGTCGACCACCGCCGGCGTGGTGGGCAGCTGCTGCAGCGTGATGGCGCCGGGCGCGATGCGGTTGGCCGCCAGCAGCGCCTGCATCAGCGGCGGCACGCCGCTGCCGGGCGCGCCGACGTTGAGCGTGCCGCCGGCCAGCTGGTCCAGTCGGGTCAGCGTGGGCGCCTTGGCCAGGCGGCGGGCGGCGTCTTCGCGGTAGAACAGCCACACCGGCTCGTGGAACATGCTGCCCAGCGACACCAGGCCGCTGTCGGGCACCTCTGAACCGGCCACCGGCGGCTGCGTGCCGCCCTGCACGAAGGCCAGGTCCACCCCTGAATCGGGCTGCTGCAGCAGCGCCAGGTTCTCGGCCGCGCCTTGCGTGGCGCGCAGCTCGACGCTGATGCCGTGGCGTTGCAGCTGCTCGGCATAACGCTTGCCGAACTCGGCATACGCCCCCTGCGCCACGCCGGTGGCCAGCACCACCCGGCGCGGCGGGTTGGGTTGCAGCGCCTGGTAGGCCAGTGCCAGCAGCAGCCCGGCCAGCAGCACGAACGGGCCGGCGGTGAACAGCATCTCGCGCAGCGAGATCAGGGCGGACTGCAGGGCCTTGGACATGCGACGGATGCTACCCGCCGGCGCCATCGGGGTTGGCGGTGCGGACGGGCGCCCGTCGCGCTAACGTGAGGCCGGCGCGGCCTGCGCGGCCTGCGCCGATGGCAAGGCGGGCATGCGGCGCATCTGCGCGCACGGGTCTTCACGCGGTTGCGCTGCGGTGCGCACCACCTCGTCGTAGGCGCTGCCGCTGTGATCGTCGGGCTCCAGGAAGCCGACCACATGGCAACGCGCGCGCAGCGCCGGGCTCAGCCAGCGCGGCACGCCGATGTCGCGGCGCACATGGCCGTTGCCGGCCAGCAGCACCACGCCGCGCGCGGCATGCGTGCTGATCATGCGGGCCATGAACTGGTCGCGCGCCACCTGGGCCTGGCTCAGCCGCACCGCCAGGCCGGCATCCACCTGGCCGCAGTGGCTGCGCTCGATGGCGGCGGCCTGGGCGCGGCTGATGTCCTCGGGCACCTCGGGCTGCCAGCCGGTGGGGCCCAGGCCCAGCGCGATGATGCGCCGCGATTCGGCGCGCGAGACGTTGGCCGCCACGATGGGCAGGCCGTGCTGCAGCGCCAGCCCGATGTACGGGCGGTAGAGCGGCCAATGCCAGCCGGCCACCTGGCCGCTGGCGGCGATGACCGCGTCGATGCGGGCGTCGATGGGGGCGTCCGTCGGGCCGGCCGCATCGGCCTGCAGCGCGAGGTCGATGGCCGGCTGGCGCTCGCGGTCGAAGGGTTCCAGCAGCAGCGCCGGGCGGTCGTCCTGCGCCAGCAGCGCGGCCAGTGCCTGCAGCCGCAGCGCGTGCTGGGCGGCGTTGTCATGCACCTCACCGAGCAGCAGCGCCTGGCCCGGGCCGGCGCGCCAGGCGCCGGGTGACGCGCTCGCGGCTGGCGGTGCCGATGCGGCCGCCGGCACCGGGCGGGTGTCGGCCCCGGTGGGGTCGGCGGCCAGTGTGGCGCCGGTCAGCAGCGAGGCCAGCAGGCCGCCGGCGGTCTGGATCAGGACCCTGAGCACGATGCGGGACAAGCCGGCATTGTGCGGGCGGCTCGGGCCGGCGTGGGCCGCTGCTGCAAGAGCGTCAAACCCACCACGCCTTGCGGGGGCACGCGCTCGGCACCCGGTTGGGTGGTGCTCAAGCCATGGCCGCCGTTGCCGACAACCCCCCATCGACAGCGGCGATGGATCACAGGGGGCCCGCGGCATCGTCGGCGCCGGGCCGTACCCGGCGGACAGTCCAAAAGCAGTAACGCAGTAAGGGACCACCATGAAACTCCGCACGAAGTTGCCACTGACCGTGGCCGCGGGCATTCTCCTGATGTTCTTGGCCGCCTTGTTCGGCCTGTACAACCTGAACGCGGCGGTGGCGGGTTATGCCGTTCAGGTGCGCGCGGCGCAAGACCACGCCATGTCGGCCGACGGCCTGCAGATCCAGTTCAAGACCCAGGTGCAGGAGTGGAAGAACACCCTGCTGCGCGGCGAGGACACCAAGCAGCGCGACAAGTACTGGGGGGCCTTCACCAAGCTCGAAGGCACGATCCAGCAAGACGCCAGCGCCTTGCTGGCCAGACTGCCCGACGGGGCAGGGCGGGTGGCGCTGGGGCAGTTTGTGCAGGCGCATGCCGCGCTGGGGCGCGACTACCGCGCCGGGTTGCAGGCGTTCCAGGCGGCCGGCTTCAACCCCGCGGCCGGCGACCATGCCGTGAAGGGCAAGGACCGGGCACCCTCCGAGCAGCTGGACGCCGCCGTGGCGCACATGCGTGAACACGCACAGGCCGCAGCCGATGCGGCCGACCAGGCAGCGCGGCGGGCCATCATCATCAGCCTGGCGTTGATGGCGGCAGCGGCGGTGGCCAGCGTGGGCGGGGGAATGTGGGTCAGCCGCGGGGTCGTCCGCCAGCTGGGGGGCGACCCGGCGCAGGCCATCGCCGTGGCGCGCAACGTGGCCGCCGGTGACCTGTGCCAGCCCATCGTGCTGGCGCCTGGCGACACCACCAGCCTGATGGCGCACCTGGGGTTGATGCGCGACGCATTGAACGATCTGGTGGGCGGTGTGCGCGAAAACGCCGATGGGGTGGCCACGGCCAGCGCGCAGATCGCGCAGGGCAACCAGGATCTGTCGGGGCGCACAGAACAACAGGCGTCGGCGCTGCAGCAGACCGCCGCGTCGATGGAGCAACTGGGCGCCACCGTGCGCCAGAACACCGACAGCGCGCAACAGGCCAATCAACTGGCCACGGGCGCGTCGCAGATCGCCATGCAAGGGGGCGACGTGGTGGACGAGGTGGTGCAGACCATGCGTGGCATCAACGACAGCGCCCGCAAGATCGCCGACATCATCGGCGTGATCGACGGCATTGCCTTCCAGACCAACATCCTGGCGCTGAACGCGGCGGTGGAGGCCGCCCGCGCAGGCGAGCAGGGCCGCGGTTTTGCCGTGGTGGCCAGCGAGGTGCGCAGCCTGGCCGGGCGGTCGGCCGAGGCCGCGCGCGAGATCAAGGCGCTGATCGCCAACAGCGTGGAACGCGTGGACCAGGGCACCACACTGGTCGACCGGGCCGGCGCCACGATGCAGGAGGTGGTGGCATCGATCCGCCGCGTGAGCGATCTCGTGGGCGAGATCAGCAGCGCCACCACCGAGCAAGGCACGGGCATGGCCCAGGTGGGCCAGGCGGTGGGCCAGATGGACCAGGCAACGCAGCAGAACGCCGCGCTGGTGGAACAGACCGCCGCCGCTGCCGAGAGCCTGCATGCGCAGGCCCAGCAACTGGTGCGGTCGGTGGCGGCTTTCAAGCTGAAGCCGCGCAGCGCCTTGGCGGCCTGAGCGGCGCATCCACGGGGCCAGCGATCGGGCCGTGCGTCGGCCCGGCCATGCAACGCTCAGGCCAGCGCCGGTGCCGGCATCACCATGCCCGCGCAATCGCCAAAACCGATGCGCGCCGCGCCCGGCCGCTGGCAGTGGGCACGCAGGATCAGCGCATCGCCGTCGGCGAGAAACGTGCGCTGCTCGCCACCCGGCAGGCTGAGCGGCTGTTTGCCGCCCATCGACAGCTCGAGCAGCGAGCCGCCTTGCCCCGCCTCGGGCCCCGACTGCGTGCCGGTGCCCAGCAGATCACCCGGTTGCAGGTTGCAGCCGTTGCTGGCGTGGTGCGTCAGCAGCTGCGCCAGCGTCCAGTAGGCGTCCTTGAAGTTGCTTTGCGACAGGGGCACCGGCGCGTCGCCGCGCGCACGCATCGCCGCGGTCTGCAGCCACACGCTGAGCTGGATGTCGAGCGCGCCGGCCGCGCGGTTGGTGGCGCTGTCCAGGTAGGGCAGCGGCTGCGGGTCGCCCTCGGGCCGGGTGAACGGCGCGCGGAACGGCGCCAGCGCTTCCATCGTCACCACCCACGGCGACAGCGTGCTGCCGAAATTCTTGGCCAGGAAGGGGCCCAGCGGCTGGTACTCCCAGGCCTGCAGGTCGCGCGCCGACCAGTCGTTGAGCAGGGTCAGGCCGAACAGCCGGTCATCGGCCTCGGCCATGGCCACCGGCTCGCCCAGCGCATTGCCGGGGCCGACCAGCGCGCCCAGCTCCAGCTCGTAGTCCAGCCGCTGGCTGGGTGCGACCGTGGGCGCGGTGGCGCCCGGGGCCAGCGTCTGCCCGCGCGGGCGGCGGATGGGCGTGCCGCTGACCACGATCGACGAGGCGCGGCCGTGGTAGCCGATCGGCACCCACTTGTAGTTGGGCAGCAGCGGGTTGTCGGGCCGGAACAGCTTGCCCACCGCGGTGGCGTGGTGGATGCCGGTGTAGAAGTCGGTGTAGTCGGCGATGTTGCAGGGCAGGGCCATTTCGGCGTCGGCCTGCGGCACCAGAAACGCCGCCAGCCCGGCGGCCTGTACGCTGCCGCTGCGCAGCGCGGCCGAGAAGGCCTGGCGCAGCGCCACCCGCACCGCCTTGGGCGCGGCCATCACGGCGTTCAGGTCGCCGGCGGCCAGCGCATCAAGCTGCGGGGCCAGCGCGGCCGGCCAATCGGTGCAGCCGCGGGCGGCGGCCAGGTCGAGGATCTGGTCACCGATGGCGATGCCGATGCGCCAGGCTTCACCGCTGCCGGTTCGGCGGAAGCGGCCGTAGGGCAGGTTCTGGACGGGGAAGTCGGTGGCGCCGCCGTTGGCCGAGGCCACCCAGCTCTGCAGTGCCGGGTCGTGCGTGGGGTCGGTCTGAAGGCTCATGAGAGGTCGCTCACTTTGGCGGTTGGGACGGCCCCAGCGCGCGCGGCGGCCATCGCCTCGCGCAGCACCCGCAGGTCGCCGACGTGATTGGCCAGCAGCAGGATCAGCCGGGCGTTGACCAGCCGGCTCTGCTCGTCGCTCAGGTCGCGGTGGGTGTCGATCAGCGCCTGGTAGAAGTCGTCGCCGGGTGTGTAGGCGTTGAGGTAGCGCTGGCCGGGTTCGCCGAAGTGGGGCTGGGTGTTCAGGTGGTCCATCGTGGGCATCCGGTTGCTCAGGCGTTGCAGGTGGCGCGCGCCACGGCGGCGCGCACGGCCGCCGCATCCAGCCGGCGCCAGCGCGCGGCCACGTGCTGGTCAGGGCGCAGCAGGTAGGCGGTGCCGGGGCGGGCGTCGCAGCGGCTGGCGGCCAGGCCCTTCACGTCGACCAGCACCTGCACACCGGTCGGCGCGGTGCCAGCCGCGCCGCAGACCAGCAGCGTGCGCACGGGGATGGGCGCGTCGGCCAGCGTGGCGATGGCCGCGCGGGTGGGGGCGTCCAGCGTTTCGGGCGAGGGGGCGAACAGCAGCAGCTGGAAGACGTTGCCGGTGTGGCGCAGCAGCCAGCTGTCGCGGTCGCTGTCCCTGTCGCGATATCGCACCGGCGCATCGGCCAACGGCGCGCCGGGGTGCATCACGCCGTCGAAGCTGTCGCCATCAGGCGTGTTGAGCGACGAGGCGGTCAGGTGCGCCGGCACCGACAAGCGGCCCGAGTTGACCAGCGCGCGGGCAAACGGGTACTCACCGGCCAGCGTCAGCACCGCGTTGCGGAAGTCCTTCGACGCCGCGCTCTTGGGCGTGATGAAGTCGGTCGAGCGGGTGCTGTTGAGCAGGTTCTCGTCGGCCGCGGCCACGCGCTCGTCGCTGTAGCTGTCGAGCAAGGTGTCGGGCGCCAGCCCGTCTATGACCAGCTTGAGTTTCCAGGCCAGGTTGTCGGTGTCCTGCAGGCCCGAGTTGGCGCCGCGCGCGCCGAAGGGCGAGACCTGGTGCGCCGCGTCACCGGCAAACAGCACCCGGCCGTGGCGGAAGCTTTGCATGCGCCGGCACTGAAAGGTGTAGACGCTGACCCATTCGAGCTCGAACTCGCGGTCGGGGCCCAGCATCGCCTGGATGCGCGGGATCACCCGCTCGGGCTGCTTCTCGGCCTCGGGGTCTGCGTCCCAGCCCAGCTGGAAATCGATGCGCCAGACGTTGTCGGCCTCGCGGTGCAGCAGCACGCTCTGGTTAGGGTGGAAGGGCGGGTCGAACCAGAACCAGCGCTCGGCGGCGCCTTCTGGAAACATCGCGGCCTTCATCACCACGTCGGCGATCAGGAAGCGGTCTTGAAAGACCTTGCCCTCGATGTCCAGCCCCAGATGGCGGCGCACCGGGCTGCGCGCGCCGTCGGCCACCACCAGCCAGTCGGCGTGCAGGGTGTAGGCGCCGTCGGCGGTTTCCACCTGCACCGTGGCGCCATCGTCCTGCGGCGTGACGGCCAGCACCTTGTGCTTCCAGCGCAGGTCGATGTTCGGCAGCTGCTGGGCGCGCTCGACCAGGTATTGCTCCAGGTAGTACTGCTGCAGGTTCACCATGCCCGGGCGCTGATGGCCGGCCTCGGGCAGCAGGTTGAAGTTGAAGACCTCGCGCTCGCCGAAGAAGGTGCGGCCGACGTTCCAGGTCACGCCCTTGTCGACCACCGGCTGGCCGCAGCCGATGCGGTCCAGCACCTCCAGCGCACGCTTGGCATAACAGAGCCCGCGCGAACCGACGCTGACGGTGTCGTCGTCGTCGAGCAGCAGCACCGGCAGGCCCTGCTGGGCCAGGTCGATCGCGGCGGCCAGGCCCACCGGGCCGGCGCCGATCACCACCACCGGGTGGCGGTCGGTCTGGCCGGGCTGGTCGAGGTTGGCCGGGCGGCGGTAGGCGTAGCGCGGGTAGGTGTAGGTGCTGAGCATCGCCGCCTCAACCGGCTTGGGTGTTGGCCTGGATATTGGCCTGGGCATTGCCGAGTTCCTGCTCGTGCATCCACGCCGCGTGGCGCGGTGCGCGCTTGGTGGCGGCCCATTCGTTGAGCATGTCCCACTTCACCGTGTCCAGGTCCTGCTGCATCTGCGGCGTGGCGGTGTCGCACACCAGCTCCAGCCGGTGGCCGTTGGGATCGAAGAAGTAGATGCTCTTGAAGATCGTGTGGTCGGTCGGGCCCAGCACCTCGATGCCGGCGGCCTGCAGCTTGGCTTTGGCGGCCATCAGCTCGTCCATGCTGCCCAGCTTGAAGGCGATGTGCTGCACCCACTCGGGCGTGTTGGGGTCCTTGCCCTGCTGCGGCGAGTTGGGCAGCTCGAAGAAGGCCAGCACGTTGCCGCCACCCGCGTCCATGAACACATGCATGTACGGATCGGGCGCATGGGTGCTGGGCACATGGTCTTCGGCGATGGCCAGCACGAAGGCCATGTCCAGGTGATCGCGATACCACTCGACGGTCTGCTTGGCATCCTTGCAGCGGTAGGCCACGTGGTGCATGCGTTGGATCTTCATGATGTGTCTCCTGGCGGCGGGTTCAGTTCTCGAGCGCTTTCCACATCTGCACGTCGCGCTCGGCGGTCCAGATGCGCGGGTCGGGGTACTGGGTCACTTCGTCGTAGCAGCGGGTCACGTCGAAGGGCATGCAGTGCTGGAAGATCACCCAGTGGCCGTACTTGGGCGCCATCGCGGCCATGGTGCTCTTGTAGACGGCGTTCAGGTCCTGCCCGGCGGCCACGCCGGCCTTGACGTTGGCATACACGTCGGCGATGAAATCACGCGTGCCTTGCAGGCCGGCGGCCACCTCGGCGGGTGTGGTCAGCGCCGCGCCGCGGCCGGGCACCAGCTTCTCGGGTTGCAGCGCGGCGATGTTGTCCAGCGTCTGCGGCCAGTCCTTGAAGTAGGCGTCGCCGGCATAGGGCGTGGCGTCGAACTCGACTAAGTCGCCCGAGAACAGGATCTTCTGCTGCGGCAACCAGGCCACCGTGTCGCCCTTGGTGTGGCCGCGGCCCAGCTGCAGCAGCTGCACTTCCAGGCTGCCCAGCCAGATCGTCATCTTGCCGCTGAAGGTGATGGTCGGCCAGGTCAGGCCGGCGGGCACGCTCTCGACGTTGCGGAACAGCCGCGGGAAGCGGCCGATCTCGCTGGCCTTGTCTTGCTCGCCGCGCTCGACGATCAGGTCGCGTGTGTCCTGGCTGGCGATGATGTGCTCGGCGCCGTAGGCCGACGCACCCAGCACGCGCACCGCGTGGTAATGCGTCAGCAGCACGTACTTGATCGGCTTGTCGGTGACCTCGCGGATGCGGCGGATCACGTCCTGCGCCATGATCGGCGTGGCCTGCGTGTCGAGCACCAGCACCGCGTCGTCGCCGATGATGATGCCGGTGTTGGGGTCGCCCTCGGCGGTGTAGGCGTAGGCGTTGTCGGACAGCTTCGTGAAGCTGACCTGCTTCTCTTCCAGGTCGGCCTGGCTGGCGAAGGCTTTGGTGGGCGTGTTGCTCATGGGATGTCTCCGGCTGCGGGCCGCGCAGGGGGCGTCGGCATGCTGAAAGTATCCGATGTCAATTCGTGTTTGTCAAAGTGATTTGTTCTAAGCTAATTTTTAAGGACGGACGATGAACCCCTTGATCTCGACCCAGGCACTGGCCGACCGGATGGCCGGGGCATCGTCGGGCGGCGCTGCAGCCGGCCCGCTGCGCCTGTTCGACGCCACGGTGCACTTGCGCCCCGACGTGCCCGGCCCCTACCGGGTGGAAAGTGGCCTGGCCGACTACCTGGCGGCGCACATCCCGGGCGCGGCGTTCATCGATCTGGCGGCCGAGTTGTCGGACACCCGCTCGACGCTGCGCTTCACGCTGCCCGGCATCGACCACCTGGCCGCGGCGCTGTCGGCCCAGGGTTTGCGCAACGGCGACGATTGCGTGGTCTACAGCAGCACCACGCCGATGTGGGCCACGCGCCTGTGGTGGATGCTGCGCTCGCTGGGCTTCGCCGCGCGGGTGCTCGACGGCGGCCTGCCCAAGTGGCGCGCCGAGGGCCGGCCGCTGGCCAGCGGCGCCGAGCGCCATGACGCGGGTGATTTCAGCGCCAGCCCGCAGCCGGGCCTGTGGGCCGACCGGGACGAGGTGCTGGCCGCCGTGGGCAACCCGGGCGTGTGCACGCTCAATGCGCTGACGGCCTCGCTGCACAGCGGCACGGCCGAGGTGCACTACGGGCGCCGCGGCCACATCCAGGGCAGCGTGAACCTGCCGTACCCGGCCTTGCTGGACGAGGCTGGCTGCTTCAGGTCGGCCGACGAACTGCGCCCGCTGTTCAACGCGGTGGGCGCGCTGGCCCGGCCGCGCGTGATCTGCTACTGCGGCGGTGGCATCGCGGCCACGATGGACGCGCTGGCGCTCACGCTGATCGGCCACGCCAATGTGACGGTGTACGACGGCTCGATGCAGGAGTGGGCGGCCGACCCGGCGCTGCCGATGGCCACCGGCGCTTGATCACCAGCGCGGCAGGCGCTCAGGTCGGCGTGGGGCTGCGGCGCTTGCGCTTGACCGGCACCACGGGCGAGGCCTCGGGCGGCAACACACTGCGCAGCAGCGCCTCGCAGTCGGCCTGCGTCATGCGGCGTGGCACCGGGTAGTTGGTATCGGCCTCCCAGCAGGCGGCGGCGGCCAGTGCAGCGATGTCGGCCTGCTGCAGCGCCGCCAGGTGGCGCGGGATCTGCAGCGCGTCGTTCAGTGCCTCGACCGAATCCAGGAACCGGCGCGAGCGCGTGGTGGCGTTGTCCCGATCACTGCCCACGCCGGCATGGCGCGCCAGCACCGCCAGCTTGGCCGTCACCGTCGGCGCGGTGAAACGCAGCACCCGGGGCAGCAGGATGGCGTTGGCCAGCCCGTGCGGCACGTGGTACTTGCCGCCCAGCTGGTGGGCGATGGCATGCACGTTGCCGACGTTGGCGCGGGTGAAGGCCAGGCCGGCGTAGGTGGCGGCCAGGGCCATCTGCTCACGCGCCCGCAGATCGTTGCCGTCGCGCCAGGCCAGCGGCAGGTTGCGGTAGATCATGCCGACGGCGGCCAGCGCCATGCGGTCGGTGTGCGCCGTGCCCCATTGGCCGATGTAAGCCTCGATCGCGTGGGTCAGCGCGTCCATGCCGGTGGCCGCGGTGATGGCTGGCGGCAAGCCGGTCATCAGGGTCGGGTCGAGCGCGGCGATGGTCGGCACGAGGCGGGTGTCGGCGATCACCAGCTTGGTGCCGTTCTCGGGGTCGGAGATCACCGCGGCCACCGTCACCTCCGAGCCGGTGCCCGCGGTGGTGGGCACGGCGTAGATCGGCACCGGGCCGTGCAGGCCCTTGAAATAGCCGACCAGCGTCCGCGGATGCTTGTGGTTGGCGGCGGCCAGGCCGATGGCCTTGGCGGCGTCCATCACCGAGCCGCCGCCCAGCGCGACGATCGCGTCGCAATCGGCGGCGTTGAAGCAGGCGATGCCGCGCTCGATCTGCGGCAGCGGCGCGTCGGGTGAGATGTCGTCGAAGACGACGAAGGCCGTGCCGCGGGCCTTCAGCGCGTCGGTCAGCGGCGTCAGCAGGCCCAGCTTCGTCACCACCGGATCGGTCACCAGCAGCACCCGGCGGTGGCCGAAATCGGCGATGGCCTCGCCCAGCCGCGTGCTGGCGCCAGGCCCCACCAGCAGCAGCGGCTGCGGGATCGGCAGGCGGCGCGTCACCACGCCGGCCGCGCGTTTGAGTTTGGGCAGACCGAATGAGCGCGCCATGTCGCTGATCAAGCTGGATTTCACGGGTTCCTCCAAGATACCGACAACCACTTTGCACCGGATGGCGTATGAAGAACGTGATCGGCATCAGCCTGGGCGCAAGCAGCCTGGACTTCGACTTCAACACCCACCTGCTGGGCACCGAACTGCTGGTGCGGCGACTGGGCACCGATGGCAGCCTGGCCCAGGCCGAGAAGCTGCTGCGCCAATGGGACAAGCGAGCCGATGCCATCGGCCTGGGCCTGCTGCGCGACAGCCACCGCCTGGGCGCAGCGCGCCAGGGTGCGCAGGACCGCCAGCGCCTGCGCGGCGCCAGCAAGCGCCTGGTGCCCAGCGACGGCGCCCGGCTGGGCGACATCTTCCTCGAATGGACGGTGCGCCACACCCAGGCCGCGCTGGGCCACTACTTCGACAACGCGCGGGTGCTGTTCTTCTCGGGCCTGGCGCAGCACAAGCTGGCCACCACGCTGGCCGAGTACAGCGACAACCTGCAGTTCGCCGATCCGCTGCTGCAGCTGGGCGTGCCCAAGCTGCTGGGCTCGCTGTCTGCGCTGAACCTGTACGCCACCGGCGCGCACCAGGTGGCGCACTGGGCGCCGCCGCGGCTGGTGCCGCCCGAGCTGATGCGGCAGTGGACGCACTTCGTGCTGCGCAAGGCGCTGCAGAAGGCCACCGTGGTGGTGGCGCCGGCGCACGAGCTGGACCACTTCGGCCTCGAAGAGCTGGCCGGCAAGACGGTGATCACCGCCAACGTCAACGATGAGCGGCTGGCGCACTTCAAGGATTGCGGCGTGCACCTGGTGGTGGACGGCGCACCGGTGTTCGAAGGCCGGGTGCTGGGCCCCGAGCTGTTCGACGCGATGATCCAGGCCGCCAGCGGCAAGCGCGGCGACGACTTGCTGGAGGACGACTACCTGGAGATCATCACCGGGCTGCAACTGCAGCCGCGTCTGGTCTACCCCAACGGCTTCAAGCGGGTGAACCGCTTCGCCTTCGTGATCCACCCGCTGTCGCAGGAGTACTTCAAGATCATCAAGCCGGTGGAGATGCTGTCGCGGGTGTCGCCGCCGCTGCTGATGGATTCGCTCGAGAAGGTGATGGCCTACGCGCCGCCCTTCGTCTATTCACGCATCGAGGGCATCCGCTCGCCCACCGGCGTGGAGGCCGAGGGTTGGCTGATCTCGGTGGGCGGCACGCCGCGCGAGATCATGGGCCACCCGCCCGAGTTCACCTACCGCCGGCTGCTGGCCGCCGCCGAGATGGCCAAGAAGCTGGGCGCGCAGATCATGGGCCT
>MESD01000186.1:4577-26357 GCA_001770815.1 Burkholderiales bacterium RIFCSPHIGHO2_12_FULL_69_20 | reverse complement strand
GCGGCGCGCGCCGCTGCCGATCACCACCGGCAACAGCTACAGCGCCTCGGGCGCGCTGTGGGCCGCGCACGACGCGATGCTGCGCATGGGCTTGCTGCCCAAGCCGCGCGGCAAGGGGCGGGTGAAGTTCAAGGCCATGGTGGTGGGCGCCACCGGCGCCATCGGCGCGGCCTGCGCCCGGCTGCTGGTGCGCGCCGCCGAGGAGGTGACCCTGGTCTCGCCCGAGACCGCCAAGCTGCTGGCGCTGAAGGAATCGATCCTGCAGCAGACGCCCGACGCCAAGGTGGTGCTGTCGGCACGCGCCGACACCCACATCGCGGCGATGGACATGATCGTCACCGCCACCTCGGGCGCGGGCAAGAAGGTGCTCGACATCATGCAGGTCAAGCCCGGCTGCGTGATCACCGACGTGGCCCGCCCGCTGGACCTGCCGCCACAAGAGGTGGCCAAGCGCCCCGACGTGCTGGTGATCGAGAGCGGCGAGATCCGCCTGCCCGGCGAGGTGCGCATGAAGAACATCGGCCTGCCCAAGGGCGTGGCCTATGCCTGCCTGGCCGAGACCATCGTGCTGGCGCTGGAGGGCCGCTTCGAGAACTACACCGTGGGCCGGCAGATCGAGTGGGAGAAGGTGCACCAGATCTACGAGATGGGCCTCAAGCACGGCATGCAGTTGGCGGCGATCTCGGGCGTGAACGGCGTGTTCAGCGACGACGACATCGCCCGCGTGCGCGATCTGGCGCTGGCCGCGCGGGCGCGCGGCAAGGCCCGCGCGGGCAAGCAGCCGGTGAAGGCGGCCAAGCCGGCGCGCGCTGCGCCAGCCGCAGCGCGTCCACGACGCCGCGCGGTGCCGGCCTAACGCAGCGGAATGGCTGTGGCCCGGTCCACCGCCACCGCAGTCACCGAGTTCTGCGGCGAGCCTTCGATCAGGCGGTCAGAGTAGGTCAGGTAGACCAGCGTGTGGCGCTTGGCGTCGACCATGCGCACCACGCGCAGCCGCTTGAACACCAGCGAGGTGCGCTCGGTGAAGATCTCGTCCTGCTGGCGCAGCGGCTTGGCGATGGTGATGGGCCCCACCTGGCGGCAGGCGATCGAGGCCTCGCTCTTGTCTTCGGCCAGGCCCAGCGCGCCCTTGATGCCGCCGGTCTTGGCGCGCGAGACGTAGCAGGTGACGCCGGCCACGCCGGGGTCGTCGTAGGCCTCGACCACCACCTTGTGGTCGGGGCCGATGAACTTGAAGACGGTGTCGACCTCGCCGACCAGCTCGGACGCGTTGGTGCAGGCACAGGCCAGGGTGGTCAGGGTGATCAGGGTCAGGCGGCGTTTCATCGGGCAATCCTCACGGCGGCGAGTGCGGGGGCAGGGGGCGTACAGCGTGATGGCGCGTCGGGCGGGTTGGACGCGGCGGGCTCGGGCCGGTGGCCCAGGCGCGCCGACACCGCGGCGGCGGCGTCGCGCATCATCGTGGCCAGCGGGCCGTCCCAGCGGGTGTCGAGCGCGGCCGACGGGCCGATCGCGGTGAGCGCCAGCACGATCTGGCCGCGGTGGTCGAACACCGGCGCGGCCAGTGCGCTGACGCCGGCCACCACCGCGCCGTCGGTGCGGCTCAGGCCTTGCTGGCGCACCTCCGCCAGTGTGTTGGCGGCAAAGGCGGACCAGCCGGGCAGCTGGCCCTTGCCGGCAGCGCGCCGCTCGGCCTCGTACAGCGGCCGCGCGGCCGCTTCGGGCAGGTGGGCGGCAAACAGCTGGCCCGAGGCGGTGCCGGTGATCGAGAACACCGTGCCGTGGCGCATGTTGACGTGCACCGCGGCCGGTGATTCGGCCAGCCGCACGATGGTGGGCCCGTGTGTGCCCCACACCGCCATCGCCACCGTGTGGCCGGTCTGCTGCGCCAGGTCTTCGAGCAGCGGCGTGGCCAGGCGCACCGGGTCGGCCTGCTGCAGGCTCATCAACCCCAGCTGCAGCGCCAGCGGGCCCAGGCCGTAGCGGCCGCTGGCGCGGTCTTGCTCGACCAGGCCGATCTTGCCGAAGCTTACCAGGTAGGGATGGGCCTTGGCCGCGGCCATGCCGGCGGCAGCGGCCAGGTCTTTCAGCGGCATCGGCCGGCCACCGTGGGCCAGCGCGCGCAACAGCTGGCCGCCGACCTCGATGCTCTGGATGCCACGTTGTTCATGCTCGGGCTTGGCATCGGACGGATCGGTGGCGGGCGGGCGGTTTTGCATGGCGCCGCTATTGTCGGGTCAGCGCAAGATCAGCACGGGCAACTCGCTGACGCGCAGCAAGGTGGTGGTGGTGCTGCCGACGATCAGCTGGCGGATGCGCGAGTGGCCGTAGGCGCCCATCACCAGCAGCGCGGCGCCCTGGGACTTCAACAAGGCGGGCAGCACCTCTTCCGGTTCACCGGGCACCAGCGCCGTTGCGGCGTCGAAGCCGGCGGCGGCCAGCGACTGTCGGGCCTCGTCGAGCTGGCGGCGCGCCAGCACGGTCTCGGCGCCGGCCATCGCCAGCAGCACGGGCAGGCCCGCCAGCAGCGGGCTGCCGGCCACCATCGCAACGGTCTTGCGGGCGGTGGTGCTGCCGTCGAAGGCGATGACAAACCGCTGTGGCGCCAGGAACTGCGCGCCCGTTGCGATCAGCACGGGGCGCTTGACCGACCGGATCACACGCTCCACGTGGTGGTCGAGATGCAGCCGGGCGCCACCGGCGGCACGGTGATGCTCACCCAGCACGAAGAGCCGGGCGTCGGACTCCATCTCCAGCACCGTGTCGACCAGCTCACCATGGCGCAGCCGGCCATCGACGCAGTTCAGGTCGGCCGCCGCAGCGCGTTCACGCGCGGCGATCAGCAGGCGCCGACCGGCCTCCTGGGCCAGCTTGCCGCGTTGTGCATCGATCTCGCTCAGCTCGTGCAGCAGCGCGTCTTGCGCGCCCAGGCCGATGGCCCCGCTGTAGTCGCTGATGGCCGCGCGCTCGGGGTGGCGTTCGAGCACATGCAGAAACTCCAGCGGCACATCCAGCCGCTGTGCCGACCACACCGCCCAGTCGATCACCGCCGCGGTGTTGGACTGCCCATCGATGCAGGCATAGACCTTGTTCATCGTGTTCTCCCGGATCAATGCATCAGTTGTTCGACGGCGCCCGGCTTGTCGTGCACCGCGAAGCGGTCCACCAGCGTGGCGCTGGCCTCGTTCAGGCCGGTGACCTCGACCTCGGCGCCCTCGCGCTGGAACTTGAGCACCACCTTGTCGAGCGCGCTCACCGCGGTGATGTCCCAGAAGTGGGCCCGGCTCACGTCGATGTGCACCTTGGGCACCACCTCCTTGAAGTCGAAGGCGCCGATGAAGGTCTCGGCCGAGGCGAAGAACACCTGGCCGACGACGCCGTAGGTGCGCACCCCGCCTTCGGCGTCGATGCTGCGGTCGATGCGCAGCACCTTGCCCACCTTGTGCGCGAAGAAGAGGCCCGACAGCAGCACGCCGACGAACACGCCCTTGGCCAGATCGTGGGTGGACACGGTGACAGCGACGGTGGCGATCATCACCAGCGACGAACTCGGCGGGTGCTCACGCAGCTTGCGGATCGAGTCCCAGCTGAAGGTGCCGATGCTGACCATGATCATCACCGACACCAGTGCCGCCATCGGGATCTGCTTGACCCAGGGGCCCAGGAACACCACCAGGATCAGCAGGAAGAAGCCGGCGACGAAGGTGGACAGCCGGCCGCGCCCGCCCGACTTCACGTTGATCACCGACTGGCCGATCATGGCGCAGCCGGCCATGCCGCCGATGAAACCGGTGGCGATGTTGGCCACCCCCTGGCCCACGCATTCGCGGCTCTTGTTGCTGGGGGTGTCGGTCAGCTCGTCGACGATCGATGCCGTCATCATCGACTCGAGCAGGCCCACCACGGCCAGCGTCAGGGCGTAGGGCAGGATGAGCTGGAGCGTCGCCAAGGTCAGCGGCACATCGGGCAGCAGGAAGATGGGCAGGCTGTCGGGCAGCTGGCCCATGTCGCCGACAGTGCGGATGTCGAGCTTGAGCGCCATCGCCACGCCGGTCAGCACGACGATGGTGACCAGCGGCGACGGCACGGCCCGGGTGATGTACGGAAAGCCGTAGATGATGGCCAGACCCGCCGCGGTCATCGCGTAGACCACCCAGCTGACGTTGGTGAGCTCGGGCAGCTGGGCCATGAAGATCAGGATCGCCAGCGCGTTGACGAAACCCGTGATCACCGAGCGCGAGACGAAGCGCATCAAGCGGCCGAGCTTGAGCAGGCCGGCCACGATCTGCAGCACGCCGGTCAGCACCGTGGTGGCCAGCAGGTACTGCAGGCCGTGCTCCTTGACCAGCACCACCATCACCAGCGCCATCGCGCCGGTGGCGGCCGAGATCATGCCCGGCCGGCCTCCCGTGAAGGCCAGGATCACCGCGATGCTGAAGGACGCGTAGAGGCCGACCTTGGGGTCGACGCCCGCGATGATGGAAAAAGCGATGGCCTCGGGGATCAGGGCCAGCGCCACGACCAGGCCGGCCAGCAGATCGCCGCGCACGTTGGACAGCCAGTCCCGGCGGATGGATTCAAGGTTCATGGGAAATGTCTGCGGCACTGGCGCGTGCCAGTGCGTGGGGTGAAACGGGGGAGATCAAGCGATCGACCGGCCGTGCCGGGCTGCGCTGTGGCCGCGACTGCGGCAGGCGCCGACCTTGTGGTCTTGCGCGCGGGGATCTGGCAGACGGCCTACGGCGGCGTCACAGCGCAGAAGTACCCACGCGGCAAGCCGCTGCCCGGAAACACGACCGGGCGGGGCTTGGTTTGCGTGAAAGCTTGCTGCACTGCAGCAGTCTAACCGCCGCCTGGTGGCGCGCGCCTCAAGCGCTGCGCAGCGGGCAAAATCGGCGCCTTCTTCGCCACCACCGAAGGCCCCATGCCTGCCATTCCGCTGTTCCACCTCGCCTTCCCCGTCCGCGACATTGCCGAGGCGCGTGCCTTCTACGGCGGCCTGCTCGGCTGCCCCGAGGGCCGCAGCAGCGAGGCCTGGGTCGATTTCGACTTCTACGGCCACCAGGTGGTGGCGCACCTGTCGCCCGACGAATGCCGCGCCGCGCCCACGGGGCAGGTGGACGGCGACGCGGTGCCGGTGCGCCACTTCGGCGCCATCCTGGCGATGGACCAGTGGCAGGCGCTTGCCGACAAGCTGCGCGCCGCGGGCATCCGCTTCATCATCGAGCCGCACACCCGCTTCAAGGGCGAGGTGGGCGAGCAGGCCACGATGTTCTTTCTCGATCCGTCGGGCAATGCGCTGGAGTTCAAGTCGTTTGCCGACATGAGCCAGGTGTTCGCCAAGTGATGCGGGGGCGGTGATGAAGGTCTGCATCTACGGCGTGGGCGCCATCGGCGGTTTCATCGGCACGCGGCTGGCATTGGGCGGCGGCTGCGAAGTCAGCGCGGTGGCGCGCGGCGACACCTTGGCCGCGTTGCGCACGCACGGCCTGCGGCTGCGCCAGGGCGGCGCGCTGCTGAGCGCGCCGGTGCAGGCCAGCGACGACCCCACCGCGCTGGGCCCGCAGGATCTGGTGGTGATCGCGGTGAAGGGCCCGGCGCTGGGCGCGGTGGCCGCGCGCATCGCGCCGCTGATCGGCCCGCGCACGCTGGTGCTGCCGGCGATGAACGGTGTGCCGTGGTGGTTTGGCGCCGGCGCGCCGCTGCTGGGCCGCGAGCCGCTGCAGAGCATCGACCCCGGTGGCCACATCGCCACCGCGCTGCCGGTGGCGCAGGTGATCGGTTGCGTGGTGCATGCCAGCACCTGGACTTCCGAGCCCGGGCTGGTCGAGCACAAGATGGGCCAGGGCCTGATCATCGGCGAGCCCTTGGGCGATCCCGGCGGTGACAGCGAACGGGTGCAGGCGCTGGCGGCGCTGCTGCGCGGCGCCGGCTTCGACACCACGGTGTCGGCCGACGTGCGGCGCGACCTTTGGTACAAGCTGTGGGGCAACATGACGATGAACCCCATCACCGCGATCACCGGCGCCACGGTGGACCGGGTGCTCGACGATCCGCTGACGCGCCACTTCTGCAGCGCGGCGATGGCCGAGGCGGCGGCGGTGGGCGCGAAGATCGGCTGCGCGATCGAGCAATCGCCCGAAGACCGCCACCAGATCACGCGCAAGCTGGGTGCCTTCAAGACCTCGATGCTGCAGGACGTGGAAGCCGGCCGGCCGATCGAGCTGGACGCGCTGGTCAGCGTGGTGCGCGAGATCGCCCAGCGTGTGGACGTGGCCACTCCGTTCATCGATGCCCTGCTGGGCCTGGCCCGGCTGCACGGCCGGGTGCGCGGTTTGTACCCCGAGGCACCTGCGGCCTGATGGTCTGACGGTCTGGTGGCTCGTGGCGTGCGCCGTCCCGGCGCCACGGCTTGGGGCTCGCCAAATCGGGCGGCAGGCTGCAGCATGCGGGCCGGGTGGCCCGCAGCAGACGCCACCATCGACACAACCAGAGGATCGAGCCATGCCCCAGTCCAGCACCACCACGCTGCCCGATGGCACTGCCTTGCGGGTGGTGCACGCCGCGGCGGCTGACAACCCGGCGGCGCTGCGCTCGGCGCTGGACCTGGGCGCGACCGGCGCGGTGGTGGTGCTGGCCGGTGGCGACGACCCGGTCGACGAGCGCCTGCGCCCGCGCCTGGCGCAGGTGGTGGCGCGGGGGCTGGTGCGCACCTTGCGCGACGTGGCGGCGCTGCGCGGCGGCCCCGCCCTGTGCGTGGTGCGCGCCAGCGGTGGTGGGGTGCCCACCCTGCTGGGCCGGGCCGTGGCCGACGGTGGCGGCCAGGTGCGGCTGCTGGGCGTGGCGCCCGAGGCCTGCATTGCCGCGCCGGATGCACCGCCGGATGCGCCGCCCAATGCACCGTCCAACGGCGCTTGCATCGCCCGAGCGCCCGAAGCGCCGGTGGCCGGCCTGAGCCATCTGCTGCTGACCCCCGGTGCGGCCTGGGGCGATGAATTGCGCGGCAAGGCCGAGCTGGTGCAGGCGCTGGTGGCACCCAAGCCGGCGGTGGCCGGCGCCGCCGCGCCGCAGCCGATGCTGCTGGTGATCGGCGGCGGTGAGGGCACCGTGGCCGAGGTGCTGCAGGCGGTGCGCCGCGGCTGGCCGGTGCTGCTGGTCGAAGGCAGCGGCGGTGCCGCCGATGCGCTGGCGCAGCAGCTCGATGCGGGTGAGGCCGCTGGCGACGATCCGGCCGTGGCCGAGATCCTGGCCGATGGCCGCATCGGCAGCATCACGCTGGGTGACAAGGCCGCCGGCGCGGTGGAGGCGCTGGCGCGGCTGGTGCAGCGTGAATGCGGCGGCGACAGCGTGCTGCGCCTGGCCTGGCAGCGCTTTGGCGCGCTCGACCGGGCGGCCATCCGGCAGCAACGCGATTTCAACCTGCTGCAGGGCGGCATCCTGCTGCTGGGCCTGCTGGTGGTGGCGATGTCGGTGGCCCATTCGGTGGGCCAGGTCAAGGGCTGGGACGGCACCGTGTCGGTGCTGCGCTATGCGCTGATCGTGGCGCCGATCTGCGTGGCCGCGCTGGTCGCCATCGCCAACCGCTTCTCGCCCGGCAAACGCTGGGTGCTGACCCGCGCGGCAGCCGAGGCGATCAAGCGCGAGATCTACCGCTACCGTGTGCGCCCGCAGCGCGCGGCGGCCGACGGTGCCCGCGAGAAGCGCCTGCAGCAGGCGATGGAAGACATCACCCGGCGCCTGGCCCGCACCGAGGTCAACTCGATGGGCATGCCGCTCTACACCGGTGTTATTCCACCGGTCAACGCCGTGGCCAGCGGTGACGACGGCATGAGCCTGCTCGACACCGACCGCTACGTGCGCCTGCGCCTGAACGACCAGCTGGCCTATTACGGCAACAAGACCGCCAAGCTCGACCGGCAGGCCAGCGGCTGGCAGGTGGTGGCCATCGGGGTGGGCGCGCTGGGCACCTTGCTGGCGGCGTTGGGCGGTGACTGGGTCAGCTGGGTGGCCCTGACCAGCGCCATGGCCAGCGCGGCGATGGCCTACCTGGGCTACAAGCAGATCGAGACCACGCTGACCAGCTACAACCAGACCGCCACCGACCTGGAGAACCTGCTGGCCTGGTGGACCGCGCTGCTGCCCGACGAACAGGCCAACGCCGAGCACATCGACCAGCTGGTGACCACCACCGAGCAGGTGCTGGCCCACGAGCAGGACGGCTGGGCCCAGAACATGACCAACGCGCTGGCGGCCTTGCGCACCCGGCAGGCCGAGGACGACCGCGATGGTCAGGCGGCAGCGCCGGCGACCGGCCAAGGGCAGGCCGCCGGTGAGGCTTTGGGCGAGGGTGGCGCTGTGGCTGCTGGCGGTGAAGGCGCTGGTTCAGATGGGGCGCCCGTCGAGGCCGAAGCCGTTGCCGACGGAACGGCTGAAGGTGGGGCTGAACGTGCGGCTGACGGTACGGGTGATAGCGCGGTTGACCCTGCGGCTGCGCTTTCGCCCGACATTTCGGAAGGCCCGACGACCGAGCGGCCGATCCCGTCTGCCGATCTGCATGACACCCTGCCCGAAGCGCCAGCCCACCCCGGCGCGGCCCGGCGTGTGCCCGATGCGCCCTGAGGATTTGCGGTTCGGCGGGCAGCGCCGGCGTGGATCAAACGGGCATGGCCAGTGGCGCGCGGGCGGCCGTGGCTTCGGCGCCTGCGGCATCGGCTGATCGTGCCGCAGGCGCGCCCAGCAGCCGCTGGTAGCGGGCCATCACCGCAGGATCGATCACCCCCAGCCAGCGGGCCACCAGCCCCTCGTCGTGGCCATGCGCCAACTGGCGCAGCGCAAAGGTGTGGCGCAGCCGGAACGAGCCGCCACCATCGGCATTGAGGCCGGCATCGGCCAGCACGCGCCGCGCCGCCTCGTACTGCGCCACCTTGCCCCAGGGCTTGCCGCTGCGAGTGGACGGAAACAGCCAGTCGCCGCCCAGGCTCTCGGTTTGCCGGCGCTGCAGCCACTGGGCCAGCAGTGCGCCGGCCCACGGCGCCAGCGGCGGCACATGCGCAGGCGCGCTGCCGTTGGCCGCCACCCGCAATTGCCAGGGCTGATGTTGCACCGGACCACCGTCGGCGATGACATCGCGCAGGCGCAACGCGCGCACATCGCCGGGGCCGAGCCCGGCGCCCAGCTGCAGCGCCACCGCACAGCGATCACGCCGGGTCTGCCAGCGCTCGCCGGGCGCTGCAGGGGTCTGGCACAGCAGCCGCTGCAACTGCTGGTCATCGGCCGGCGTGAGGTGCAACAGCGGCTCGGCAGAATCGGCTGCGGGCTGGGAGGGCACCGCCGCCTGCGGCAGGCGGACGGGCATGGCCGCGGCCCGCGCCGCCACCACCGGGCTGGCCTGATCGCGCAGCCAGGCGCGGTGCAGTTGCACACGCCGCACCAGGCTGAGCAGCCGATGCTGGTAACGCGGCGTCAGCACACCGTCGGCCAGCAGCAGGCCGGTGCGGCTGGCCAGGTAGGCCGCCAGCGCCGGCGGTTGCAGATCGCCCAATCGCAATGCCGGCACCTGCACCACGCACCAGGCCGACAGCGCATGCCACATGGCGCGGTACACCGCCTCGGACGAGCCCCGCCGCAAGCGCCCGGACTGGCGCTGGTGCGCGCACCAGGTCTCGAACGCGAGGCGCAGGTCGGCGAGCAGGCGGGTGGCGCGTGGGGTGGGCGTGGGATTGGACATCCAGAAATTATGAACTAACGCCTGAGAACAAAAAGTAGACCTCGAACTGCCGACACAGCGGCGCCTCGCCAGGGCCACTCCGCCATTGAAACGAGTGTTTTTGCTTCATACCCGTTGGCGTTAGTTCATTTATTTCAGAATGACCGACCACTTGCCCATCACAATCCCGCCACAAACCTCGCCCCTTTGGGCGCCATCATTCGCTGCCATGCCCCCAATGCCAAACAGCCCGAACCCCGCTGCCAATGCACTCGCCGCGCTCTGGCACGCTGCGGCATTGCCGGCCGAGGCCTTGTCGCAGGTGCAACTGCCTGGGCACCAGGCCGTGCTGCCATCGTCGTTCGACGTGGCCACGGCCGCGCAGGCCAGCCTGGGCGCGGCAGCGGCCGCGGCGGCGGCGCTGTGGCAGTGGCGCACCGGCCAGCGGCAGGCCGTTCAGGTCGACCGCACGCATGCCACGCTCGAATGCACCGGCTACTTTGCACTCGACGGCCGGGTGCCCGAGTTGTGGGACAAGCTGTCCGGCCTGTACCCCTGCGGCGGCGCGGCTGGCGAGGGCGGCTGGGTGCGCCTCCACGCCAACTTCAACCACCACCGCGACGGCGCCTTGCGCTTGCTGGGCCTGCCACCAGGCGAAGCCACCGAGCGCGAGGCGGTCGCCCGGGCCCTGCAAGGATGGTCGGCGCTGGACTTCGAACAGGCCGCGGCCGACGCAGGCCTGGTGGTGGCCGCGGCCCGCAGCTTTGCCGAGTGGGATGCCCACCCGCACGCCTTGGCGATGGCCGGCCTGCCGCTCGTGCGCATCGAGCCGATCGCGCCCACCCGCCACGGCGACGCCCGTCCGCGGCACTGGCCCGCCATCAGTGCGGCGCAGCGCCCGCTGCACGGGCTGCGTGTGCTCGACCTCACCCGCATCCTCGCCGGGCCCGTGGCCGGCCGCTGCCTGGCGGCCTACGGCGCCGAGGTGCTGCTGGTCAACGGCCCGCACCTGCCCAACATCGCGGCCATCGCTGACACCAGCCGCGGCAAGCGATCGACGCTGATCGATCTGCGCGATGCCGCAGGGCGCGCCCAACTCGACGCGCTGGCCGGCCAGGCGCAGGTGTTTCTGCAGGGCTACCGGCCCGGTGCCATCGCCGGGCACGGCTTCAGCGCCGAGGCCCTGGCGCAGCGCCATCCGGGCATCGTGGTGGCTTCGCTCTCGGCCTATGGCAGCACGGGCCCGTGGGCCGGGCGGCGGGGTTTCGATTCACTGGTGCAGACGGCCACCGGCTTCAACCTGGCCGAGGCCCAAGCCACCGGCGCGCGCACGCCCAAGGCGCTGCCGATGCAGATCCTCGATTACGCCGCCGGCCACCTGCTGGCCTTCGGCATCCAGGCCGCGCTGTGGCGGCAGGCCACGCAGGGTGGCAGCTGGCAGGTGCAGGTGTCGCTGGCCGGCGTGGGCGCCTGGCTGCGCAGCCTGGGTCGGGTGGCCGACGGCCAGGCCGCAGTGCGACCTGACTTCGCGCCGTACCTGGAAGACAGCCCCTGCGGCTTCGGCCCCGACGGCGGCCCAGGCAGTGCCACCTTGCGTGCGGTGCGCCATGCGGCGCAGTTCTCGTTCACGCCCGCCACCTGGGATCTTCCGGCCATGCCCCCGGGCAGCCATCCGCCGGCCTGGCTGCCGGACTGAAGGCCCGCCCGTCAGGCGGTGCGGCAGCCGTGCAGGTGCAGGGCAAATGTCGAGCCCTGGCCTTCCACGCTGTGCACCGTGATGTCGCCCGACATCGCCTGCGCCAATGCATGCGAGATCGACAGCCCGAGCCCGTGGCCTTCAATGCCGCTGTACTCGGCCCCCAGCCGGTTGAAGGGCTGGAACAGGGCGTCGACCTGCGCGGGCGTCAGGCCGCGGCCGGTGTCGGTCACCGTCACCACGACATCGGGCCCGGAGCCGGATCCCGCGGGTGATCGCAGCTCGACGGCAACCGTGACCTGCCCATCCGGGCGGTTGTACTTGATGGCGTTGGACAGCAGGTTGATCAGCACCTGCCGCAGCGGGGTCTCGTCGCCCAGCACCTGCCATCGATCGGCCGGCATCCCATCCAGGGCCGGCGGCAGCACGACCAGTGTCACGCCACGGGCCTGGGCCAGCGGAGCGCAGATCGCCACGCAGGCCTGCACCAGCGGCCACAGACACACCGGCTGCAGCGCCGCCCGCACCGCCCCCGACTCGATGCGCGTGAGGTCGAGGATCTGGTTGATCAGCGACAACAGATGCTGGCCGGCGTCGAGCACCAGCCGCAGCTTGTCCTTGCTGTCGGCCGGCACCTGCTCGTCCATCAGCATCAGCTCCGAGAAGCCGTTGATGGCGTTCAGCGGCGTCCTCAGTTCATGGCTGACCCGCGACAGGAAGACCGACTTCGCCTTGCTGGCAGCCTCGGCCGCTTCCTTGGCCACGCGCAGATCCTCGCTCTGGCGCTGCATCGTGACGTCGACAAAGACCACGATCGCCCGCGCCAGCGCGCCGGGCTGCTCAAACTGGGGATAAGCGGTGACCAACACCCAGGTGTGCGGCGCCTGGCCAGTGGCCGGCGCGCCATCTGCCGCGCCGGCCGTGCCGTCGCAGCCGATGCCCAGCATCGTCGCCGGCATCGGCTGGTGGGTCTGCAGCACGCGGTTGACCGGATAGGCCGACGGCTGCAGCCGACGACCCTGGTCGTCGACGAAGTGCCAGGCGCGGTCCATCGCCGACTTGCCCGTCAACTGCTCGGGCGTCATGCGCAGCAGCGCGCAGGCGCGGTCGTTGAACACCTCGATGCTGCTGTCGGGCCGGTGTGCAACCACGGCCACCGGCAGGTTCTGGATCAGGGTGCGGTAGTGGTTTTCGCTGGCGCGCAGCTTCTCGCCTGCCTCGGCCGCGGCCACGAGCATGCGGTTGAACTCGTGCGCCACCCTGGCGATCTCGCGCGGGCCCGATTCGGCCGCCCGGCAGGTGGTGTCGCCAGCGGCCACCGCCTGGGCGGCACTGGTCAGGCCGCGGATCGGCACCAGGATGGCGCGGCTGACGCGCCAGGCCGCCAAGGCCACCAGCGCCAGCGTGGCCGCAATGGCCGCCAGTGCCCGGTTGCGCGAGGCGTAGTAGCCCGCCAGCGTCTGTTCTTCGGTCAAGGTGGCCACCACCGCCCAGTCGATCATCGGCACCCGACGGATCACGTACAGCCGGCGCGCGCCGTCGAGGCCGATCTCGGTGAATTGCATCGCCTGCGTCGGCGCGGCGCCTTCAGCAGCGCCACCCCGGCGCAGGATGTCGAGCATGCGGAAGATGCGCTCGGCCGCCGGCTTGCCCACCCGGTCATCGTGCAACTGCGATCGGGCCACGACCCGGTTCGAGCCGTCCACCACCGCGGCCAGCGCATCGGCAGGCAGCTTGGCGAACAGCCGCTGGCGCAGTTGCGCCAGGTTCACCGGTGTGATCAGCAGCCCCTCCACCCGGCCGCTGGGGCCGATCACCGGGAAGGTCAGCCGGCTGGTCCAGGTCTGCTGCACGGCGCCGACATGCACCGACGTGGCATAGAAGCCCGGCTGCTGCACGGCGGCCTGAAACCACTCGGCGGCGCCCACGCTCTGCCGCGACGGCGGCCGCGGCAATTCAGAGCACACCGATTCACCGTCCAGGCGCCGCAGGGCCAGGGCCTTGAAGGTCGGGCTGAGGTCGCGGTAGTCGCGGAAGATGGGGTCGCAATCGGCCGCATCGAGCGCTTTCACCTTCGGCCGGGCGGCCACCGCGGCCAGCATGGCCTGGGCGTCCTGCATCAGCCAGCGCAGGCGCTCGGCCGTGCCGACGGCCATCAGGTCGGCCTGGTTGAAGGCGTCGCGCAGCGCCAGGTCACGCAGTTGGCGCAGGTACAACGCGGTGCCAGCCAGCGCCGGCACCAGGCCGATCGCCAACATCAGCAACAGGCCCGCACGCAGGCCCCGCGCGCGCCCGGCTGGCACAAAACGCTTGTCCTTGGGGCCGAAACGCCAGGCGCCGATGGCCGACAGCGCGGACTCCAGCGACATCACCGGCGAACGCCAGGTGGCGGGCGAGGCGGGTACTGCTTTGTCGAGCTTCACTGGCACGATGGT
Organism: Burkholderiales bacterium RIFCSPHIGHO2_12_FULL_69_20; assembly: GCA_001770815.1. Lineage (GTDB taxonomy): Bacteria > Pseudomonadota > Gammaproteobacteria > Burkholderiales > Burkholderiaceae_C > Pseudaquabacterium. The sequence goes on along the minus strand of MESD01000186.1, from coordinate 12,520 downwards.
CGTCCCTGGTGAGCACCACCGTCACCCACGCAGCCAACACCGCCGTCAACCCCGCTGGGTCGATCGACCGGCCGCTCACAGGCTCGGGAAGTCAGACCGTTGTGCGCCGCGTACCGCTGCCATGCCATTCAAGCGACGCGCCGTGGCCCGATCGAGTATGGCAGAGCGCCCGCCCTGCAACACGGGCGCGGCGTTGCTGCGGGCGGGTCGTTGGCCGAACTTGTCGCCGCACTTGTCGCCGCACTTGTCGCAGAAGTGAATGCGGTCCAGGCGGGTTCCTGTGAAGGTGGGTGCCTGGATGCCGCATGATGCCCATCCCCCCTTGTTCCACGCCACCGCAGGACACCCGATGGACACGCCAACCCTGAACCCGCTGACCGAATCGCAGATCGTCGACGCCGTGACTGCCCAGCACGACGAGGCGGTGGCGCTGCTGAGCGAGCTGGTGTCGCATCCGTCGCTGCTGGGCGACGAGGCCGGCGCGCAGACCGTGATGCGCCGCGAGTTTGAACGCAACGGCCTGCGCGTGCATGAGTTCGCCATCGACGAGGACAAGATCCGTCACCACCCCGGCTACTCGCCTTCGATCCTGCCGTACGAAGGCCGGCACAACGTGGTGGGCGTGCACCAGCCGGCAGGGCCGGTGCGCGGCCGCTCGCTGATCCTCAACGGCCACATCGACGTGGTGCCGGTGGGCACCGCCCGGATGTGGACCAGCCCGCCGTTCGAGCCCCGCATCGAGGGCGACAAGCTCTACGGCCGCGGCGCCGCCGACATGAAGGCCGGCATCGTCGCCTACACGCTGGCCTTTCGGGCGCTGCAGCGCCTGGGCTACGAGCCGGCCGCGCCGATGTACCTGCAATCGGTGGTCGAGGAAGAATGCACCGGCAACGGCGCGCTGGCCTGCCTGGTCGAGGGCTACACGGCCGACGCCGCGATCATCCCCGAGCCCGGCGAGGGCGTGATGAGCGCGCAGATGGGCGTGATGTGGCTGACCATCGACGTCTACGGCGTGCCGGTGCATGCATCGGTGGCGCACACCGGCATCGCCGCCATCGCCTTTGCCAACCACCTGGTCGAGGCGCTGCGCGAGCTGGAGCGCGACTGGAACCGCCCGGCCCTGCGCCACGCCTGTTACGCCGGCCACGAGCACCCGATCAATTTCAACCTGGGCCGCATAGCAGGCGGCGAGTGGACCTCGTCGGTGCCCACCCATTGCCGCGTCGACATGCGCCTGGGCTTTTACCCCGGCCGCACGCCGGCCGAGGTGCGTGAGCAGGTCGAGGCGCATCTGAAGGCTGCCTACGACGCCCATCCTCAGCACGCCAGCCTGCGTTACGAGGTCAGCTACCAGGGCTTCCAGGCGCAGGGGCTGGTGGTCGACACCCAGCAGCCGGTGATCCAGCAACTGCTGCAGTGCCACCACGACATCGCCGGCGCCGCCGCGCCGCTGTTCGCCAGCACCGCCACCACCGACGTGCGCTTCTTCCACCTCTACGGCAACATCCCGTCCACCTGCTACGGCCCGCAGGGCGCCGACATCCACGGCCTCGACGAATGGGTGTCGATCAGCAGCCTGCAGCGGGTGACCGCGGTGCTGGCGCTGTTCATCGCACGCTGGTGCGGCCTGAATCGCCTGCCGGCGTGAGCGGCACCGCCCGCACCACCGGCGCCGGCAACGGCCGCTTTCACAACCTGCGCAGCCTGGCGCCGGTCTGGGCCATCCTGGCCGGCGCCGCGCTGATGCTCAGCCTGAGCATGGGCCTGCGCCAGAGCCTGGGCCTGTTCATGCCGCCGATCACCAAAGGCATCGGCATCTCGGTCTCGGATTTCACGCTGGCCATCGCGGTGCAGAACCTCACCTGGGGCCTGCTGCAGCCGCTGGCTGGCGCCTGGGCGGTGCGCGTGGGCTACCGGCCGATGATGGCCGCCGGCGCCGCGCTGTACGTGGCCGCGCTGGTGCTGCTGGCCGGTGCGCAAGGGCTGCTGGACGTGACGCTGGGCGCGGGCGTGATGATCGGCGCGGCACTGGCCTGCACCGGCTCGTCGCTGGCGCTGAGCGTGGCCACGCGCGCGGTCAACCCGGCGGCGCGCAGCACCGTGCTGGGCGTGGTGTCGGCCGCCGGCAGCCTGGGCGCGATGGTGGCCGCGCCGCTGGGCCAGTTGCTGTCCGACAGCCTGGGCTGGCGCTTCGGCGTGCTGGGCTTTGCCGCGCTGGCGCTGTGCATGCTGCCGGCGGCGTGGGTGGCCGGCCGTGCCGACAAGATCCCGCTGCCCAGTGCCAGCACCGGCGTGGCCGACGGCTCCAGCGCACGCCAGGCACTGCGCCAGGCCATCACCACGCTGCCCTTCGTGGTGATGGCCGGCGCCTACTTCGTCTGCGGGCTGCAGCTGGTGTTCATCACCACGCACCTGCCCTCGTACCTGGCGATCTGCGGGCTCGACCCGATGCTCAGTGCGCAGGCGCTGGGCGTGATCGGCGGCTTCAACGTGCTGGGCAGCCTGTTCTTCGGCTGGGCCGGCGGGCGCTGGAACAAGCTGGTGCTGCTGGGGCTGATCTACACGCTGCGCTCGTTCGTGCTGGCGGGCTACTTCATGGCGCCGCCCACGCCCACCAGCACGCTGGTGTTTGCCGCGCTGATGGGCTTTCTGTGGCTGGGCGTGGCGCCGCTGGTGGCCGGCTCGGTGGCCGAGATGTTCGGCCTGCGCTGGCAGGCCATGATCCAGGGCCTGGCCTTCTTCAGCCACCAGATGGGCAGCTTCACCGGTGCCTTCGGCGGCGGCGTGCTCTACGACTGGCTGGGCAGCTACGAGCTGGCCTGGCGCCTGGGCGTGGGCATGGGGCTGGCGGCCGGGCTGGTGCAGATCGCGGTGGCCTACGGCCGGCCACCGACCGCGGGCCGCCTGGCGGTCGCTTGAACCAACGCCGGGCCGCGCGGCGCTGATCAGGTGCGCAGCGTCAGCCCGCCATCGGCCACCAGCCCATGGCCGGTGATGAAGTCGGCCTCGTCGCTGGCCAGCAGCAGCACCGAGCGCGCCATGTCGATGGGCTGGCCCAGCCGGCGCAGCGCCGCCTTCTTGGCCCACACGGCACGGATCTTCTCGTCCTGGAAACTGGCCGCCGTCATGCCGGTGTGGATGGCACCGGGCAGCAGGTAGTTCACCGTGATGCCGTACTTGCCCAGCTCGAGCGCCAGCGTCTTGCTCAGCCCAGCCACCGCATGCTTGCTGGCGGTGTAGGCCGACAGGCCGATGTCGGTGCGCTGGGCCATCACCGACGCGGTGTTGATGATGCGCGCCCGGCCGGTGGTGGCCGCGCGTTCGCGCAGCGCGGGAATCGCCGCGCGGCACAGCCGGAACACCGCGCGCACGTTGACCGCGAAGGTGTTGTCCCACTGCGCGTCGGTGGTCAGCTCGCCCAGCGCATTGGCCGACACGCCCGCGTTGTTGAACAGGATGTCGAGCCCGCCGCCGGCAGCCAGTGCCGCGACCACGATGGCCTCGGGCGCGCCCTCGCCAGTAACGTCCTGCGCCAGCGGCACGATGCGCGGCTGGTCGGCATGCACGGTGGCGATCGCGCTGCCGGGGCGGTCAACGGCGATCACGGTGGCGCCCTCGTCGGCGAACAGGCGGGCCGTGGCGCTGCCGATGCCCGAGGCGGCGCCGGTGACGATGGCCACCTTGTGGGCGAGGCGATTCAATGAGGTCATGGACAGCGGCTCCGTGGTGATGCTTCCAGTGTGCCGGAGGCCCTGCGCGCGCGCCACGGCACAGACCCGGTCAGAATGCGCCGCACCCACCACGGAGCCCGAACCATGCCCACCAAGACCGTCGACTACTACTTCGCCACCGTCTCGCCCTGGGCCTTTCTGGGCCACGCCCGCTTCGTGGCGATGGCGCAGGCCGCCGGCGCCACGGTGCGGATCAAACCGATGGACCTGGGGGAGATCTTCCCCGTCTCGGGCGGCCTGCCACTGACCAAGCGCGCACCGCAGCGCCAGGCCTACCGGCTGGTGGAGCTCAAGCGCTTCAGCGATTGGCTGGGCATCCCGCTGATCGCGCAGCCGGCGTTCTTTCCGGTGCAGGGCAACGATGCCGCGCACCTGATCATCGCCACCGACTCAGCCCACGGCAGCGCCGCCGCGCTCGAACTGGCGGGCCGGGTGGGCGCGGCGATCTGGGTCGAGCAGCGCAACGTGGCCGATCCCGGCGTGCTGGCGGCATTGCTGGCCGAAGCCAGCCTGCCGTCCGCGCTGACGGCGCAGGCCGCCGAGGCCGCGGTGGCGGCGCGTTATGCCGACTACACCCGCGAGGCGCGCGAGCTGGGTGTGTTCGGTGCACCCAGCTACGTGATCGACGGTGAGATTTTCTGGGGCCAGGACCGGCTGGACTTCGTCGAACGGCGCCTGCGCACCTGACGCTCTGATCGGCCAAGCCGACAGCGCCCCACGTGCAGCGGCGTGGGGCACCTGCGGCCATCAGGCCAGGTCGAAGCGATCCGCGTTCATCACCTTGGTCCAGGCGGCGACGAAGTCGCGCACGAACTTGTCCTGGCTGTCGTCCTGCGCGTAGACCTCGGCGTAGGACCGCAGGATCGAATTGGACCCGAAGACCAGATCCACCCGCGTCGCCGTCCACTTCAGCGCGCCGGTCTTGCGGTCGCGCAGTTCGTAGAGGCCGTTGGCCGCGGGCTTCCAGGTGCAGGCCATGTCGGTCAGGTGCACGAAGAAGTCGTTCGTCAACACGCCCGGTCGGTCGGTGAACATGCCGTGACCGGTGCCACCGTGGTTGGTGCCCAGCACGCGCAGGCCACCCACCAGCACGGTCATCTCGGGCGCCGTCAGACCCAGCAACTGCGTGCGGTCGAGCATCAGCTCTTCGGCACTGACCGCGTAGTCCTGCTTCAGCCAGTTGCGGTAGCCGTCGTGGATCGGCTCGAGCACCGCAAACGACTCGGCGTCCGTCATCGCGGCGGTGGCATCACCCCGGCCCGGCGCGAAAGGCACGCTCACGTCGTGGCCAGCGGCCTTGGCCGCCTGCTCGATGCCCAGGTTGCCGGCCAGCACGATGAGGTCGGCCACGCTGGCGCCGGTCGCCGCGGCAATGCCTTCAAACACGCCCAGCACCTTGGCCAGGCGCTGCGGCTCGTTGCCGGCCCAATCCTTCTGCGGCGCCAGGCGGATGCGTGCGCCGTTGGCGCCGCCGCGCTTGTCCGATCCGCGGAAGGTGCGGGCGCTGTCCCAGGCGGTGCTCACCATCTCGGCGATCGTCAGGCCGCTGGCGGCGATCTTCGCCTTCACCGCGGCCACGTCGTAGTCGCTGCGGCCGGCGGGCACCGGGTCTTGCCAGATCAGGTCTTCGTTCGGCACCTCGGGGCCGACGTAGCGCACCTTGGGGCCCATGTCGCGGTGGGTCAGCTTGAACCAGGCGCGCGCGAAGGTCTCGGAGAAGTAGGCCGGGTCGCGGTGGAAGCGTTCGGCAATCTGGCGGTAGGCCGGGTCCATCTTCATGGCCATGTCGGCGTCGGTCATGATCGGATTGCGGCGGATCGAGGGGTCCTCCGCGTCCACCGGCTTGTCTTCTTCCTTGATGTCGACCGGCTCCCACTGCCAGGCGCCGGCCGGGCTCTTGTTGAGCGCCCAGTCGTAGCCGAGCAGCAGCCGGAAGTAACCGTTGTCCCACTGGGTGGGGTGGGTGGTCCAGGCGCCTTCCAGGCCGCTGGTGACGCTGTCGCGGCCAACGCCACGGGTGGTCTTGTTGAGCCAGCCCAGGCCCTGATCGTCGACCTCGCCGCCTTCGGGCGCCGGCCCCAGCAACTTGGCATCGCCGTTGCCGTGGCACTTGCCCACCGTGTGGCCGCCGGCGGTCAGCGCCACGGTTTCTTCGTCGTTCATGGCCATGCGCAGGAAGGTCAGGCGCACGTCGCGCGCGGTCTTCAACGGATCGGGTTGGCCGTTGACGCCCTCGGGGTTCACGTAGATCAGGCCCATCTGCACGGCCGCCAGCGGGTTCTCCAGCGTCTCGCGGTCGTCACCGTCGTAGCGGCTGGCCCCCAGCCATTCTTTCTCGGCGCCCCAGTAGGCATCCTTCTCAGGGTGCCAGATGTCCTCGCGGCCGAAGGCAAAACCGAAGGTCTTCAAGCCCATCGACTCATAGGCCACGTTGCCGGCCAGCACGATCAGGTCGGCCCAGCTGACCCGGTTGCCGTACTTCTTCTTGATCGGCCACAACAGGCGGCGCGCCTTGTCCAGGTTGGCGTTGTCGGGCCAGGAACTCAGCGGCGCGAAGCGCTGGTTGCCGGTGCCGGCGCCGCCGCGGCCGTCGGCAATGCGGTAAGTGCCGGCCGCGTGCCAGGCCATGCGGATCATCAGGCCGCCGTAGTGGCCCCAGTCGGCCGGCCACCACGGCTGGCTGTCGGTCATCAGGGCGGTCAGGTCCTGCTTGAGCGCGGCGACATCGAGCTGGGCCAGCGCCTGGCGGTAGTCGAAATCCTCGCCCAGCGGGTTGGTCTTGGTGTCGTGCTGATGCAGGATGTCGAGGTTGAGCGCCTTCGGCCACCAATCCATGCTCGCGGTGCCGATGGCGGTATTGCCGCCGTGCATGACCGGGCACTTGCCCGGGGTGTTGCGTTGGGTCTGATCCATGATGATCTCCTGCCGTGATGGATGGACGTGGGCTGACCGAGACCTGTATGACCTGACCCTCCCGACGTGAAGTCAGCTTAGCAAAGCCAGACCCGCCCACCGTGCAGCTGATCTCATCGGCGCGATACAAGAAAACGATCGAACGCCGGTCGCCCTATCGCCCAACCAACCGCCGGCAGGTCACTCGTCCACCGCCGGCGCATCGCTGCCCAACAGCGCGATCAGCTCGTCCAGCGTGGCATAGAAGCGGCCGATGAACTCGGCGCCGAAACGCGCCTCGATCGCGGCGTAGGTGGCCTCGATCTGCGGCGCCATCCTGGCCGCCAGCGCACGGCTCTTGGCCGTCAGCGACACCCGCACCCGCCGCGCATCACCGGCCATGCGCTCGCGCTTGACGAGGCCCAGGTCGTCCATGCGCGCCAGCACCCCCGCCAGGCTGGGGCTGGAGATGCGGCAGCGCTCGACGATCTGGCGCGGCTCCAGCGCGCCGGCATCGACCAGCGCACGCAGGATGCGCCACTGCTGCTCGGTCAGCCCGTGGGCGTTGAGGATGGGCCGGAAGTTGGCGATCACGCTCTCGCGTGCCTGCAGCAGCAGCAGCGGCAGGTTGCGGTGCACCAGCGGCGCGGTGGGGTCGGCGCTGGTGCCATTGACGGTGCTGGCTTGACGACGTCGCATGACGACGACTATATTGCTAACTTCTTAGTGAATCAACGCCCGCCGCCTTGTCTGGACCGCCATGAAGCCCGATGCCGCGCCGTACCGCCCGTGCCAGCCGCACCCCGCCCATGGCACCGTCTACGGCTGCCTGCTCAACCATGCGCCGGCGCTGGCCGCGCTGGGCGAGGCGGTGCACCAGCCGCCCTACAAGGCGCCGCCCCAGGCGCCGGTGCTGTATGTCAAGCCGCGCAACACCTGGGCCGCCGACGGGCAGCCGGTGACCGTGCCCGCCGATGCGCCCGCGCTGCAGGTGGGCGCCGCGCTGGGGCTGGTGATCGGCCGCACCGCCTGCCGCGTGCGCGTGGACGAGGCCCTGGCGCATGTGGCCGGCGCGGTCATCGTCAACGACCTGAGCGTGCCGCACGACAGCTACTACCGGCCCAGTGTGCGGCTGAAGGCGCGCGACGGCTTCTGCCCGCTGGGCCGCAACGTGGTGCCGCTGGCCGATCTGCCGGCGGCCGTGGATGCGCTGGCGGTGAGGGTGTTCGTCGACGGTGCGCTGGTGCAATCCACCACCACCGGTGATCGGCTGCGGGGCGCCGCGCAGCTGCTGGCCGATGTCAGCGAGTTCATGACACT
>MESD01000186.1:0-4559 GCA_001770815.1 Burkholderiales bacterium RIFCSPHIGHO2_12_FULL_69_20 | reverse complement strand
CGGGCGACGTGCTGATGCTGGGCGTGTCGCACGGCGCGCCGCTGGCCCGGGCCGGGCAGGCGGTGGCCATCGAGATCGACGGCCTGGGCCGGCTGAACACACCGCTGGTGGCCGAAGGCGCAGCGCCGTCGCCGGTGATGCCAGAGATGCCGGTCGCCATGATGCCCACCCAACGCAGCGCGCGCGTGGCCTTCGATGGCGCGGTGCACACTGCCGTGCCGCATGCCACCGGCCTGCAGCTGGACGATGGCCGCGTGCTGCGCGAGGACCAGGTGGTGTGGCTGCCGCCCTTCGAGGTGGGCACCATCATCGCGCTGGGGCTGAACTACGCCGACCATGTGAAAGAGCTGGCCAAGGAGCTCACCGTCACCACGCAGGACGAGCCGCTGGTGTTCCTCAAAGGCCCCGGCTCGCTGATCGGCCACCGCGGCCACACGCGCCGCCCGGCGGGTGTGGCCTTCATGCACTACGAATGCGAGCTGGCAGTGGTGATCGGCCGCGCCGCGCGCGGCGTCAAGGCGGCCGAGGCGATGGACTTCGTCGCCGGCTACACCGTCTGCAACGACTACGCCGTGCGTGATTACCTCGAGAACTGGTACCGCCCCAACCTGCGGGTGAAGAACCGCGACGGCGGCACCGCACTCGGCCCCTGGTTCGTGCCCGTCGCCGAAGTGCCCGACCCGCAGGCGCTGGGCCTGCGCACCTTCGTCAACGGCCAGGTCACCCAGCAGGGCAGCACCGCGAACATGATCAACGGCGTGGCCGCGCTGATCGCGTACCTGAGCAGCTTCATGACACTGCAACCCGGCGACGTGATCCTGACCGGCACGCCCGACGGCGTGGTCAACGTCGACGCCGGCGACGAGGTGGCCTGCGAGATCACCGGCATCGGCCGGCTGGTCAACACCCCGGCACCCGACAGCGCCTTCGGCCGCTGATTCCCCCTACTTGCGGAGCAACCCATGCGCATCCAGCACCTGATCAATGGCAAGGCCGTCGACAGTGCCGATACCTTCACCACCGTCAACCCCGCCACGCAGGACGTGCTGGCCGAGGTGGCCGATGGCGGCGCGGCCGAGGTCCACGCGGCGGTGGCTGCCGCCAAGGCCGCCTTCCCGGCCTGGGCCGGCCGGCCTGCACCTGAGCGCGCCGCGCTGATGCGCCGGCTCGGTGAATTGATCACGAAGCACGTACCCGAGATAGCCCGCACCGAGACCAACGACACCGGCCAGGTGATCAGCCAGACCGGCAAGCAGCTGGTGCCACGCGCGGCCGACAACTTCAGCTACTTTGCCGAGATGTGTACCCGCGTCGACGGCCACACCTACCCCACGCCCACGCACCTGAACTACACGCTGTTCCACCCGGTGGGCGTGTGCGCGCTGATCAGCCCCTGGAACGTGCCCTTCATGACCGCCACCTGGAAGGTGGCGCCCTGCCTGGCCTTCGGCAACACCGCGGTCTTGAAGATGAGCGAGCTGAGCCCGATGAGCGCCGCGCGCCTGGGCGAGCTGGCGCTGGAGGCCGGCATCCCGGCCGGCGTGCTCAACATCGTGCACGGCACCGGCCGTGGGGCGGGTGAACCGCTGTGCAGCCACCCCGACGTGCGGGCGATCAGCTTCACCGGCTCAACGGCCACCGGCCAGCGCATCGTTCAGAGCGCGGGCCTGAAGAAGTTCAGCATGGAACTCGGTGGCAAGAGCCCGTTCGTGGTCTTCGACGATGCCGACTTCGAGCGTGCACTCGACGCGGCCGTGTTCATGATCTTCAGCAACAACGGCGAGCGCTGCACCGCCGGCAGCCGCATCCTGGTGCACACGAGCATTTACGCAAAGTTTGCCGAGCGTTTTGCCGAGCGGGCCAGGCGCATCGTCGTCGGTGATCCGCTGGACGAAGCCACCACCATCGGCCCGATGATCAGCCCGGCGCACCTGGCCAAGGTGCGCCACTACATCGCGCTGGGCTCGAAGGAGGGCGCCACGCTGCTGTGCGGCGGCTTGGGCACGCCCGAGCTGCCGGCGCACCTGCGCCAGGGCAACTTCGTGCTGCCGACGGTGTTTGCCGATGTCGACAACCGCATGCAGATCGCGCAGGACGAGATCTTCGGCCCGGTGGCCTGCCTGATCCCGTTCAAGGACGAGGCCGACGCCATCCGCATCGCCAATGACACCGCCTACGGCCTGTCGAGTTATGTCTGGACCGAGAACCTCGGCCGCGCCCACCGCGTGGCCGCCGCGGTGGAGGCCGGCATGTGCTTCGTCAACAGCCAGAACGTGCGTGACCTGCGCCAGCCCTTCGGCGGCACCAAGGCCAGCGGCACCGGCCGCGAGGGCGGCACCTGGAGCTACGAGGTCTTCCTCGAGCCCAAGAACATCGCAGTCAGCCTCGGCAGCCACCACATCCCGCACTGGGGCGTTTGAGACCACATTTTCAGAATACTTGATAAACTGTGACCACTATTTAGACGAGATGCATGGCCATGGAAATTTCGATCCGCGAACTCAAAGCCAACCCGGCCAAAGCCATTGCGCAGGTGCGGCAAGGGCAGCGGGTGCAGATCACCTCGCACCGCAAGGTGGTGGCCGAGTTGGTGATGCCGCGCACCGAGCCGGCGGCCGCCCCGCCGTCTGAAGACGATCTGGCGATGGCGCGGCTGCTGGCGTCGGGGCTGGTGGCGCGGCCAGCCAGCAAGCCATTTGTGCTGGGCCCGGCCCTCGTCTTGTCGCCCGGGCCGGATGGCCAGACGATGAGTGATCTCGTCATCGCGTTGCGGGGACCTCGTTGATCCTTTTTTGCGACACCTCCGCGCTGGTGAAGCTCTACGCCCAGGAGCTGGACAGCGACTGGACACGCAGGCAGGTGGAGACCGCTGCGCGCTGCCTGGTCAGCGAGATCACCTGGGCAGAGATGTGTGCCGCCCTGGCGACGAAGGGCCGGACGAGGCAGGTCAGCCCCGGCGGTGTTGCGGCGGCGCTCGCGCGGCTGCGCTCCGAGTGGGACATCTACACCGGGCTGGCGGTGGACGTAGCGCTGATCGGCCACGCCGGTGAGCTGGCGCTGCGCTTTGGGCTGCGTGCCTACGACAGCATCCAGCTGGCGTCGGCCCACAAGGCTGCCACCATCGCTGGTGCGGCATTGCGTCTGTGCTGTTTTGACAAGCAGCTCAATGCTGCCGCCCAGGCACTGGGCATCACCCCGCTGCAGCCCTGACAGGACACCTCGTATGGGAAAACTCGCCCTCTGCGCCAAGATCACCCACGTGCCGTCGATGTACCTGAGCGAGCTGCCCGGCCCGCGCCAGGGCACGCGGCAATCGGCCATCGACGGCCACATCGAGATCGGTCGGCGCTGCCGCGAGCTGGGCGTGGACACCATCGTGGTGTTCGACACGCACTGGCTGGTCAACGCCAGCTACCACCTGAACTGCGCGCCGCACTTCAAGGGCACCTACACCAGCAACGAGCTGCCGCACTTCATCAGCAACCTGCCCTATCAGATCCCCGGCAACCCGGCGCTGGGCGAGTTGCTGGCGCGGGTGTGCAATGAGCACGGCATCGAGACGCTGGCCCACCCGGCCACCACGCTGGGCCCCGAGTACGGCACCCTGGTGCCGATGCGCTACATGAACGCCGACCAGCATTTCAAGGCGATCTCGGTCTCGGCGCTGTGCACCGTGCACTACCTCAACGACAGCGCCCGCCTGGGCTGGGCGATGCGCAAGGCGGTCGAAGACCACTACGACGGCACCGTCGCCTTCCTGGCCAGCGGATCGCTGAGCCACCGCTTTGCGCAGAACGGCCTGGCGCCCGAGTTTGCGCACAAGATCTGGAGCCCGTTCCTGGAGCGGCTGGACCGCGACGTGGTGCGCATGTGGCAGGCCGCCGAGTGGGCCGACTTCTGCGCGATGCTGCCCGAGTACGCCAGCAAGGGCCACGGCGAAGGCTTCATGCACGACACCGCGATGCTGCTGGGCGCCTTGGGCTGGAGCGACTACGACGCGCCGGTCGAGGTGGTGACACCGTACTTCGGCGCCTCGGGCACCGGGCAGATCAACGCCATCTTTCCGGTCACGCCACAGAGTGGTGCGGCGGTGCCGGCAGCGGTGGCCTCGGCCGCCCAAGGCTTCCAGTCCGTCAGCAGGCTGTGACCCGGAGCCCGACATGCCCCATCTGGTGATCCTCTACACCGGCAACCTCGACGCAGTCAGCGACATGACGGTGCTGTGCCGCGGCCTGGCCGAGGCGATGCTGACCGTCGCCGACGAAGCCGGCAAGCAGGTCTTTCCCACCGGCGGCACCCGCGTGCTGGCCTATCCGGCGCCGCACTTCGCGGTGGCCGACGGCGGCGCGGCGGGCCGGGCGGCGGGGCAGGGCGGTGATTACGGTTTTGTCTACCTCAACCTGCGCATGGGCCGCGGGCGCAGCGCTGCCGTGCACCTGCAGGCCGGGCAGAAGCTCGAAGCCGTGGCCAAGGCGCATTTCGCGCCGCTGCTGGCCAGCCGCCCGGTCGGCGTGACGCTGCAGATCGACGAAGGCCCCGAGGTGTTCGACGCCAAGAAC
>MESD01000185.1 GCA_001770815.1 Burkholderiales bacterium RIFCSPHIGHO2_12_FULL_69_20 | reverse complement strand
GCCGCACTGCACCTCGTCGAGCATCAGCAGCCAGTCCTGCTGGTCGCAGATCTGGCGCAGGCCCTGCAGGATGTCGATGCGCGTGGGGTTGATGCCACCTTCGCCCTGGATGGTCTCGAGGAAGACCGCCACCACGTTCGGGTTGGTGCGGGCCACCTCGCGCACCGTGTCCAGATCATTCAGCGGCACGCGCACGAAACCCTCGACCAGCGGGCCGAAGCCGGCCTGCACCTTGGGATTGCCGGTGGCCGACAGTGTGGCGATCGAGCGGCCGTGGAAGGCCTTTTCGTAGACGATGATCTCGGGACGGGCTATGCCCTTGTCGTGGCCGAACTTGCGCGCGATCTTCAGCGCGCCTTCGTTCGCCTCCAGCCCGGTGGAGCAAAAGAACACCGCGTCCAGCCCCGACAACTCGCACAGCTTGGCGGCCAGCGTCTCCTGCATCGGCGCGGCGTAGTAGTTGCTGCAGTGGATCAGCTTGGCCACCTGATCCTGCAGCGCCGGCACCAGCTTCGGGTGGGCGTGGCCCAGCGTGTTGACGGCGATGCCGCCCAGGCCGTCGAGGTATTCACGGCCTTCGGTGTCCCAGACGCGGCAGCCTCGGCCGTGCGACAGCGCAAAAGGCAGTCGGCCGTAGGTGTTCATCACATGGGACGTCATCGCGGTGCTCCGAAAAAGCGATCGATCAATGAAAAGAGCCGGCGTGTCCGTTGCCATGGTTCCCACCATGGCAGCGCGCCGGCCCGGGGCCAACATTCTAAAGCGGCACCGCGCTATGCCGATAAATCAGGATCGATCAGCGTCAGGGGGTTCCGATGCATGCTGCAGCGCAGCACTTCCACGGCACAATAGCGGTTTTCCCGAAGGGGGAAACGGCGGCGGTGCGACGGGTACTGCGGCCGATCAACTTGCCGATCATCCCGCTGCCCCCGTCGCAAACCGGTCTCACCGACCCCGCCCAACCGACCACGGCCCGCATGTCGTCCGCTCCCAAACCGCGCGAGTTCTTCATCCAGGGCATCACCCGGGCGGGCAAGACCTTTCGGCCAAGCGATTGGTCGGAGCGGTTGGCGGGTGCACTGTCGAGCTTCCGTCCGAAGACAGGTCAGTACGGTTCGGGCATCGGCGCGCACATCGGCTACTCGCCCTTTTGCGTGCCGCGGGTGATCGAGGGCGTGAAGTGCGTGATCGTCAACGAGGCGCTGCGCGACTTGGAGCCGATGGCCTGGGACTTCGTGATGAACTTCGCCCGCGACAACGAGCTTCAGGTGGTCGAAGCCTGTCTGCTGCCGGAATCACCGGCCAAGCCGGCGGCCTGACGGACCACAACTCGGCCCACAACGCGGTCCAGCAATCCCGCTGGCGCGGGCCAGAATGACAAAAGCCCGCTGACGCGGGCTTTCGTTTGCCGTCCGGACAGAACGATCAGGCTGCAGCCGAGGCCGAAGCCGTCAGGGCCTTGATCTTGGCCGACAGGCGGCTCTTGTGGCGAGCGGCCTTGTTCTTGTGGAAGATGCCCTTGTCGGCGATCGAGTCGATCACGCTCTGGGCGTGCTTGAACAGCGTGGCCGGAGCGGCCTTGTCACCACCGGCAGCGGCCTTGTCGAGGGCCTTCTGCACGTTCTTGACGACGGTGCGGAACTGCGAGCGCAGCGCCGTGTTGGCACTGTTGAGCTTGACGTCCTGGCGGGCGCGCTTGCGCCCCGATGCGAGGCGGACGGTTTTCTTCTTGGCTTTGGATGCGGTGGCCATGCTGGTGCGGGTCCTGGTGCAGGTCCTGATGCGGATCCTGATACGGGTCTTGATTCGGACCCTGTTATGTGATCCGGATTGGGCAAAGACCGTGAGTATAGCAGCCACTGGACGTGCTGGCAAAGGCAGGTGCCATGCGCTTCCTATAATCGCCGCTCGGTCCTCTCTGGTGGCAGCCCCTGCTGCCCGGGCCTGCCCCCGCCCGCATGAACCTGTTCAAGGCCGCCTTCTCCGTTTCCGCCCTCACGCTGCTGTCGCGCATCACCGGCCTGGTGCGCGAGCAGATCGGTGCCGCGCTGTTCGGCACTTCGGCGATGATGGACGCGTTCCAGATCGCCTTCCGCATCCCCAACCTGCTGCGCCGGCTGTTTGCCGAAGGGGCTTTCTCGCAGGCCTTCGTGCCGTTGCTGGCGGCCACCCGGGCGCGCGACGGCGACGACGCCACCCGCGCGCTGGTCGACGCCGTGGCCACCGTGCTGGCCTGGGCGCTGCTGGTGACCTGCGCACTGGGCATCGTCGGCGCACCCTTGTTCGTCTACCTGCTGGCCTCGGGTTTTGCACCCACCACCGAGAACGCCGCGGTGGTGATGACGCGCTGGATGTTCCCCTACATCGGCTTCATGTCGATGGTGGCGCTGGCCTCGGGCGTGCTCAACACCTGGAAGCGCTTCGCCATCCCGGCCTTCACCCCGGTGCTGTTGAACCTCAGCGTGATCGGCGCGGCCTTGCTGTTGGTGCCTCAATTCAAGGCGCGGGGCATCGAGCCGGTGTATGCGCTGGCGGTGGGCGTGATGATCGGCGGCCTGCTGCAACTGGCCATCCAGGCGCCGGCGCTGCTGCGCATCGGCATGCTGCCGAAGTTCGGTCTGACGCCCGCCAGTCTGCTGGCCGCCTGGCGGCACCCGGGCGTGCGGCAGATCCTGGCCAAGATGGCGCCGGCGATGGTGGGTGTGTCGGTGGCGCAGATCTCGCTGATGATCAATTCGCAGATCGCCTCGCACATGGGCACCGGCGCGGTGTCCACGCTGGTCTACGCCGACCGGCTGATGGAGTTGCCCACCGCGCTGCTGGGCGTGGCGCTCAGCGTGGTGCTGACGCCGCAGCTGTCGGCCGCGCGGGCGCAGGGCGACATGGTCGTCTACTCCGGCCTGCTCGACTGGGGGCTGCGCCTGGTGCTGATGCTGGCGCTGCCCTGCGCGGTGGCGCTGGCGGTGTTCGGCCAGCCGATGGTGGCCACGCTGTTCCATCGCGGCGCCTTCGATGCCAACGCGGTGGCCATGACCACGCTGGCGGTGATGGGCTACGGTGCCGGGGTCATCGGCCTGGTGGGGGTGAAGGTGGCGGCACCGGCCTACTACGCCCAGCAGGACATGCAGACGCCGATGCGCGTGGCCATCGGTGCGCTGGTGCTCACCCAGGTCTTCAACGCCGGGCTGATCCTCGGCCTGGGCATGGGGGTGGCCGCGCTGGCGCTGTCGATCGGCCTGGCCGCCAATGCCAATGCGGGGGCGCTGATCTGGGGCCTCAAGCGCCGTGGCAGTTATGTGCCGAGTGCCGGCTGGGCCGGCTTTGCGCTGCGGGTGGTGGTGGCCAGCGCGGTGATGGGCATGGGCATGTGGCTGGCCGCGCACCACATCGACTGGCTGGCGCTGGGACAGCACGAACTGCTGCGTGCCGGCGCCATGGCCGCAGCGCTGGCGGCGGCAGCGGCGGTGTACTTCAGCGCGCTGGCGCTGCTGGGCATCCGGCTTCGCAGCTTCATGCGCAAGGCCTAGACTCGTGCCGATGAAGCATCTGTTGCTGGTGGCGCCCGGCGCGCTGGCCTACTTCGCGGCCCTGGTGGCCGAGGACGAGGGCTTTGCGCTGGTCGAGGCGGCCATCTGCGTGGCGCAGGACGAGCAGCCCGGCCTCGATCCGCAAGCGGTGCTGGGCGAGATCGATCGCCTCGCCGCCCGGCTCAAGGCGCGCCTGCCGGCAGACGCCCCGGCACTGCGCCGGCTGCGTGCGCTGAACCAGTATTTCTTCGTCGAGCTGGGCTTTGCCGGCAACGTCAACAACTACTACGACCGGCGCAACAGCTACCTGCACGAGGTGCTGGCCACACGGCGCGGCATACCCATCACGCTGGCGCTGCTCTACATCGAGCTGGCCGGGCAACTGGGGTTGCAGGCCAGCGGGGTGTCGTTCCCGGGGCACTTCCTGATCAAGCTGCGCATGCCGCAGGGCGAGGTGGTGATCGATCCGTTCAACGGCCGCTCGCTGTCGCGCGACGAGCTCGACGAGCGGCTGGCGCCCTACCGCGCCCGCCATGGGCTGGAGGGGGATTTCGAGACGCCGCTGGGGCTGTTCCTGCAGGCCGCGCCGGCCCGCGACATCCTGGCGCGGCTGCTGTTCAACCTGAAGGAGATCCACCGCAGCGCCGAGGACTGGCCGCGCCTGCTGGCGGTGCAGCAGCGCCTGGTGCTGCTGCTGCCGGAAGCGGCCGAAGAGCAGCGCGACCGCGGTCTCACCTGGGCCGAGCTGGGCCGCCCGGCCGAGGCCGCCGACGACCTGGCCGCCTACCTGGCCGCGCGCCCCGAGGCCGACGATGCCCGTGCGCTGCGCGAGCGGCTGGCCGAATTGCGGCGCGACGGCGCGCCCCGGCTGCATTGAGGGCGGCTTCTACAATGGTTGATGCGTGCAGCGGCGTGCAAGCGCGTTGCACCTTGGCATGCGTCTGCCGCGCCGGGCCCTCGGTGCACCGCCGCCGCCCGGGCACCTCCCGCCGATGACCCTCTCACCCGCCCAACGCCAATCCCTCAACTGGACCGCCCTGGCCGCTGTCGCCGCACTGCTGCTGTGGCTGCTGGCGCCGGTGCTCACGCCCTTCATCGTGGCGGCGGTGCTGGCCTATGCCCTGCACCCGGTGGTCGAGCAACTGGTTGTCAGGCGCTGGCCGCGCCTGCTGGCGGTGCTGCTGGTCGAGGTCAGCGCGCTGCTGCTGGCGCTGGCGGTGCTGCTGCTGATCGTGCCGGTGATCACCAAGGAGCTGCCGCTGCTCAAGGCCCAGGTGCCGGTGCTGCTGGACCGCCTGAACACCTCGCTGGGCCCGTTGCTGGCACGGCTGGGCATCAACGTCAGCCTGGACGTGGCCAGCATCAAGGCCTGGCTGGCGCAGTTGTTCGACGCCAACCTGGGCGATTGGCTGGCCACCGCGCTGGCCTCGGCGCGCATTGGCGGCAGCGTGCTGCTGTCGCTGCTGGGCAACGTCATCCTGGTGCCGGTGGTGCTGTTTTACCTGCTGATGGACTGGCTGCGCCTGGTCGAGCGGGTGCAGGCGCTGGTGCCGCCGCGTTTGCGCGAGACGGTGCACGGATTCATCGACGAATGCGACGCGGTGCTGGGCCAGTACCTGCGTGGCCAGTTGCTGGTGATGGTGGCGCTGGCGGTGTTCTACGCGGCGGCGTTGGCGGCGGTGGGCTTCGACCTGGCGCTGCCGGTGGGTGTGTTCACCGGGCTGGCGGTGGCGATTCCCTACCTGGGTTTCGGCCTGGGGCTGGCACTGGCGCTGCTGGCGGCGCTGCTGCAATTCGCCAGCCTCACCGGCGTGCTGCTGGTGGCCGCGGTCTACGGCCTGGGCCAGTTGCTGGAGAGCTTCGTGCTGACGCCGCGGCTGGTGGGCGAGCGCATCGGCCTGGGCCCGCTGGCGGTGATCTTCGCGCTGATGGCGTTTGGTCAGCTGTTTGGTTTTGTCGGCGTGCTGATCGCGCTGCCAGCCAGTGCGGTGGCGCTGGTGGCGCTGCGCCGCGCGCATGCGTCCTACCTGCGCAGCCGGTTGTTCGCGGGCGGATGACGGCATGAAACAGCTGCCCCTGCCCATCACCCCACCGCCGGCCGAAGGCTTCGACCAGCTGGTGGTGGGCCGCAATGCCGAGGCGGTGCAACACCTGCGTGGACTGGTGGCCGGCGCCGGTGCCGCGGCGCCGGTGTATCTGTGGGGCGAGGCCGGCAGCGGCAAGACGCGGCTGCTGCGTGCGCTGGCTGCCATGCACCAGGGGCAGGGCGAGCGCATCGGCTGGTTCGATGCCGGTGACGCGCTGCCCTGGGTGCTGGACGAAGGCTGGAGCCTGGTGGTGGTCGACCGCTGCGAGGCGCTGGACGCCGAGCACCAGCAGGCCGCGTTTGCTTTGTTCGTCGAGGCCGGCAGCCACGGTGTGCAATGGGCGGCGGCCGGCCGGCTGCCGCCGGTCGACCTGCCGCTGCGCGACGACCTGCGCAGCCGCCTGGGCTGGGGCCATGTGTTTGCATTGCAGCCGCTGGCCGAGGCCGAAACCCGCGCCGCGCTGCGCCGCGAGGCCGACCGCCGCGGCATCTTCCTGTCGGACGAGGTGATGGACTACCTGCTCACACGATTTCGCCGCGACATGGCGCACCTGATGGCGCTGCTCGAACGGCTCGACGGCTTTGCGCTGGCCGAGAAGCGCCCGGTGACGGTGCCGCTGCTGAAGAAAATGCTGGCCGAGCAAGGCAGCCAAGCATGAAGCTCGCGCTGTTCGATCTCGACGGCACGCTGATCCCCGGCGACAGCGACCACGCCTTCGGCGAGTTCATGGTCGACCAAGGCTGGGTGGACGCCGACCTGCACCGCCAGCGCAACGACGCGTTCTACCGCCAGTACCAGGCCGGCACGCTGGACATCGCCGAGTACATCGCCTTCACCACCGGCGCCTGGCGCCTGCGTCCGCTGACCGAGCAGGCCGCGGCCAGCGCGCGCTTCATGGCCGAGGTGATGCAGCCGCAGTTGTTGCCGCCGGCATTCGAGCTGCTGGCGCGCCACCGTGCGGCCGGCGATCTGATCGCCATCGTCACCGCCACCAACGAGTTCGTGACCCGGCCGATCGCCGATGCCTTCGGCGTCGAGCACCTGCTGGCGGTGCAGCTCGAGCGCGATGCCGATGGCGCGGCCACCGGCCGCATCCTGGGCGTGCCCTCGTTCCGCGAGGGCAAGATCGACCGCGTGCACCAGTGGCTGGCCCGCCTGGGCCACCGGCTGGCCGATTTCGAGGCCAGCGTGTTCTACAGTGATTCCACCAACGACCTGCCGCTGCTCGAGCTGGTGAGTGAACCGGTGGCCACCAATCCCAGCCCGGCGCTTGAGGCGATTGCCCAAGAGCGCGGCTGGCGCATCCTGAGGTTGTTCGCATGATCAAGAAATTCATCAACCGCTTGCTGGGCAAGGGCGCTGCGGCGGCCGCTGGCGATCCAGCCCCCGCCGCGATGGCCGTGGCGCCCGTGGTGCCGCGCATCCCCGCCGGCAAGCGGGTGGAAGTGCCCGTCAGCGAGCACGGCATCGACCCCGACCTGGTCGACGAACGCGCGGTCAAGGTGGTGCGCACGCTGCACCAGGCCGGCTTCCAGGCCTACGTGGTGGGCGGCGCGGTGCGCGACCTGCTGGTGGGGCTGCGCCCGAAGGACTTCGACGTGGCCACCGACGCCACGCCCGAGCAGGTGAAGGGGCTGTTCCGCCGCGCCTTCATCATCGGCCGGCGTTTTCGCATCGTGCACGTGATCCACGGCCGCGGGCGTGACCACGAGGTGATCGAGGTGTCCACCTTCCGCGCCTACATGGACAACAGCGAGGCCACGCAGGTCGAGGGCAACGAGAAGACCAGCCGGGCCGCGCTGGCCGGCTCGGCGCATGCGGTGGACGCCAGCGGCCGGGTGCTGCGCGACAACGTGTGGGGCCCGCAGGTCGAGGATGCGGCGCGGCGCGACTTCACCGTCAACGCGATGTACTACGACCCCGAGAGCCAGATCGTGGTTGACTACCACCACGGCCTCGCCGACGTGAAGAGGAAGCTGCTGCGCTTGATCGGCGACCCGGCCACGCGCTACCGTGAAGACCCGGTGCGCATCATCCGCGCGGTGCGCTTTGCCGCCAAGTTGGGCTTCGATTTCGAGAAGAAGACCGGTGCGCCGATCCAGGAACTGGCGCCGCTGCTGGCCAACGTGCCGATCTCGCGAATGTTCGACGAGATGATCAAGCTGCTGCAGACCGGCCACGCGCTGGCCAGCATCGAGGCGTTGCGGGCGCAGAACCTGCATCGCAGCATCTTCCCGGTGCTCGATGCGGTCTACGACGAGGCGCGCAGCACACCGCAGCAGCAGGAATTCATCCGCATGGCGCTGGCCGATACCGACCGCCGCGTCGGCGAGGGCAAACCGGTGGCGCCCAGCTTCCTGCTGGCCTGCCTGCTGTGGCACGACGTGCTGGCCGGCTGGCGCGCCCACCAGGCCGCGGGCGAGCACCTGGTGCCGGCGCTGCAGCAGGCCATCGACGCGGTGTTCGACGCGCGCGTCGGCGACATCAGCGGCCGCGGCAAGCTGGGCGCCGACATGCGCGAGATCTGGATGATGCAGCCGCGCTTCGAGCGCCGGCAGGCCAATACCGCGTTCTCGATGATCGAGCAGGTGCGCTTTCGCGCCGGCTTCGACTTCCTGCGGCTGCGGGCCGATGTCGGCGAGGCGCCGGTCGAGTTGGCCGAGTGGTGGGAAGACTTCTCGCTGGGCACCGACGAAGAGCGTGAAGCGCTGCTGGCGGCGGTGCGCGAATCCCACCGCGGCGCTGCGCGCAAGGCCGCGCCGGCACGCGGACCGAAACCGGCCGGTGGCGCGTCGGCCTCGGCTGCCAGCGAGGACGGCGGCGACCACGAGCCTGCCGACGAGTCGCCGGACACCGAGGCCTCCGAGGGCGATGAGCCGGCTGCCGGCGGCGACGCGCCTGCCCGCAAGCGCCGCCGGCGTCGGCGTAAGCCCGCGGGTGGCGGTGCCGGGGCGGGTGCGGCAGCGGGCGACAGCGGCGGGGGCGCCCCGTCCGCCGATTGATGGCCTGACCGCCCCGGCCTGACCACCCCGGCGTGACCGCGACTGCCTACGTCGGCATCGGCGCCAATCTGGGCGATGCCCCCGCCACGGTGCGTGCGGCGCTGGCCGCACTGGCTGCGCTGCCAGGCTGCCGCTTGCAGCAGGTGTCGTCGCTCTACCGCAGCGCGCCGGTAGACGCCAGTGGGCCCGATTTCATCAACGCCGTGGTGATGCTAGAGACGACCTGCTCGCCGCCCGAACTGCTGACGACCTTGCAGGGCGTCGAGCAGATCTTCGGCCGCCAGCGGCCCTATCCCAATGCGCCGCGCACGCTCGACCTCGACCTGCTGCTGCACGGGCAGACCCTGCTGCAGACGCCCGCGCTGACCCTGCCGCATCCACGCCTGCACTTGCGCGCCTTCGTGCTGCAACCGTTGCTGGAACTGGCGCCCGGCTTGGTGGCGCCGGGCCTGGGGCCCTTGCAGCCGCACCTGGCTGGCACGGCCGACCAGCGGGTGCAGCGCCTGGCCGACTGAAAGCTGCCCCCTACAATCGTGTCATGACAAGCCGATGACGGTTTGATGACATTTGTCGGGCCGCTGTGCGGTGGCCGGGCCCCTTGGAGACCACCCCATGCTGTTCGGCAAGCTGCTGCCGCGCGAAGGCAACTTTTTCGAGCTGTTCAACGAACACGGCAACCACATCGCGGTGGGGGCGCGCGCCTTCATGGCCATGGTGCAGAACTACAGTGACGAGACCTTGCGCGAGAAGTACAACGCCGAGGTCGACAGCGCCGAGAAGCAGGCCGACCGCATCACGGCCGAGGTCAACCGCCTGCTGCACAAGACCTTCATCACGCCGATCGACCGCGACCAGATCCGTGGCCTGATCAATGCGATGGACGACATCCTCGACCTGCTGCAGGACTCGGCCGAAGTGATGTCGCTGTACGACCTGAAGAACGTCAACGAGGACGTGCTGCGCCTGGGTGATATCTCGGTGAAGTGCTGCGAGCGCGTGCAGCATGTGGTGAGCCTGCTGCCGCAATTGAGCAAGGCCGCGGTGGCCGAGGCCGCGCTCAAGACCTGCGAAGAGATCGACCGCCTAGAGAGCGACGCCGACCGGGTGATGCGCTCGGCGATGAGCAAGCTGTTCCGCGACAACATCGAGGTGCGTGAGCTGATCAAGCTGAAGGCGGTGTACGAACACCTGGAGTCGATCTCCGACCGCTGCGAGGACGTGGCCAACCTCGTCGAGGGCATCGTCCTCGAAAACTCATGATGGCCGGCCTGGCCTGACCATGGACGCTCTGCAGATCAGCTTCTGGGTCGTGGCGCTGCTCGTCGTGCTGGCGATCGGCTTCGACTTCATGAACGGCTTCCACGACGCCGCCAACTCGATCGCCACGGTGGTGTCCACCGGCGTGCTCAAGCCGCAGCAGGCGGTGCTGTTCGCGGCGTTCTTCAACGTGGTGGCGATCTTCGTCTTCCACCTCACCGTGGCGGCCACCATCGGCAAGGGCATCGCCGATCCGGGCGTGATCGACCACCACGTGGTGTTCGGTGCGCTGGTGGGGGCCATCTTCTGGAACGTGGTCACCTGGTGGTACGGCATCCCCAGCAGCAGCTCGCATGCGCTGATCGGCGGCATCGTGGGCGCGGTGATCGCCAAGGCCGGCACCAGCAAGCTGATCGGGGCGGGGGTGCTGAAGGTCGTGGCCTTCATCTTCGTCTCGCCGTTCATGGGCTTCGTGCTGGGTTCGCTGATGATGGTGCTGGTGGGCTGGATCTGCCGTCGCACCTCGCCGCGCAAGGTGGACCGCTGGTTCCGCCGTTTGCAGCTGGTGTCGGCCGGCGCCTATTCGCTGGGCCACGGCGGCAATGACGCGCAGAAGACCATCGGCATCATCTGGATGCTGCTGATCGCCGCCGGCTACGTCAACGTGGCCGACAAGATGCCGCCCACCTGGGTGATCTGGGCCTGTTACCTGGCCATTGGCGCAGGCACCATGTTCGGCGGCTGGCGCATCGTCAAGACCATGGGCCAGCGCATCACCAAGTTGAAACCGGTGGGCGGCTTCTGCGCCGAGACAGGCGGCGCGATCACGCTGTTCATCGCCACCGGGCTGGGCATCCCGGTGTCGACCACCCACACCATCACCGGTGCCATCGTCGGCGTGGGCTCGGTGCGCAATGCCTCGGCGGTGCGTTGGGGCGTGGCCGGCAACATCGTCTGGGCCTGGGTGCTGACGATCCCGGCGTCGGCCTTCGTCGCCGGCGTGTCCTACTGGCTGAGCTTCACGTTGTTCTGATCGGGCTCCGGCTCGTCCCGGGGTCGTTGACCCTGGGCGGCGCGGGTGCGTAGCGGCCGGATCAAGGCCCGGTTGCCGACGGATCGGGGGTGTCGCCCCGACCGCGCAACGCGGCACTCAGCAACGGGCCCACCGCCTGAGTGGCCGCTCGCAGCGTGGCCACGTCGTAGGCCGCGTAGCCGAACAGCCAGCCGCGGCGCTGCGAGGCCACGGTGTAGCGCGACAACGGTGCCAGCATCACGCCGCGGCCGGCCGCCTCGCGCGACCAGTGCCGGTCGTCGACGCCCGGTGGCGCCTCCAGCAGCAGGTGCATGCCGTGGGCACTCGGTCGCAGCAGGGCCGCGTGGCCGCTGGCCTGCGCGAGCGCCTCGATCAGCTGCGCCTGGCGGTCCTGGTAGAGCTCGCGCATGCGGCGCAGGTGGCGCAGCAGGTGGCCCTCGGCGATGAATCGCGCCAGCACGGCCTGGGCGTCGCCCGGGCTGTGTCGGTCACTCAGCGCCTTGGCCGCGGCAAACGCCGGCACCAGCGCGGACGGCAACACCAGGAAGCCCAGGCGCAGTCCCGGGTGCAGCGTCTTGGAGAAGGTGCCGACGTAGAGCACCCGTCCGCCATGGGGCAGGCTGCACAACGCCGGCGTGCGGTGGGCGCCATACTGAAACTCACCGTCGTAGTCGTCCTCCACCACCCAGGCCTGCCGAGCACGGGCCCAGTCGATCAGCGCCAGGCGGCGCGACAGCGTCATGCGCACGCCCAGGGGAAACTGGTGCGTGGGGGTCACCACGGCCAGTCGCGCCGACGGGGCGGCGGCCATCGTGGCGGCGATGTCCAGGCCCTCCGCATCCACCGCCGTCGGGCGCACCTGCGCGCCGTGCGCGGCCAGGTTGGCGCGTATGCCGGGGTAGCCGGGGTCTTCGACGATCACCTCGTCGCCGGCATCCAGCAGCAATCGGCCCACCAGGTCGATCGCCTGCTGCGAACCCGAGGTCACCAACACCTGCTCGGCGTCG
Organism: Burkholderiales bacterium RIFCSPHIGHO2_12_FULL_69_20; assembly: GCA_001770815.1. GTDB lineage: Bacteria > Pseudomonadota > Gammaproteobacteria > Burkholderiales > Burkholderiaceae_C > Pseudaquabacterium. Next base: position 2,962 of record MESD01000185.1, on the reverse strand, counting down.
CAGCGCACGCCGCGCGACACCAGCAGCCACTGTGCGATGGCCTCGCGCAGTGCCGGCAGGCCCGCCGGGTCGAGGTACTGCGCCAGGGCCTGGCGCTGGGCGGGCGTGGCCTGGCGCGCCAGCCGATCCCACAGCGCAAACGGAAAGCTGGCCACTTCGGGGGCGCCGATGCGAAACGCTGTCGCCGGCCCCGACGGCGGTTGCCAGCGTTGCGCGGCGTCCGCCATCCGGCGGCCCCGCTGCGACAGCGCCGGCACGGCCGGCAGCGGCCGCGGGCGCGCAGCGGCCACGCCCTCGGCCACGTAGCTGCCATCGCCCACCCGCGAGCGAACGTAGCCCTCGGCCTGCAGGCGCTCCAGCGCCCACAGCACCGTGTTGCGCCCCACACCCAGCACCTGCGCATGCGTGCGCGTGGGCGGCAGGCGGCTGCCTGGCGCCAGGCTGCCCTGCTCGATGGCGCTGCGCAGTTGCTGGTACACCGCCATGCGTTTGGACGGCGGCGACCTGACCTCGACATTGGCTCTACGGTTCATCCTGAATTGGTTCCTTGATCGAGCCAGAAACTGATTACGCTCAAGGGCCAATTTCAACCGATGCGCCACCCGATGTCGACCTACACCGCCACGATCTGCTGGCAACGCGAGGACCAGCCCTTCACCGACCGCCGCTACCGCCGCCACCACGCCTGGCACTTCGACGGCGGCGTGGTGGTGCCCGCCTCGTCGTCGCCCAGCGTGGTGCCGCTGCCGATGTCGAACGCCGCGGCGGTCGACCCCGAGGAGGCCTTCGTCGCCGCGCTGTCGAGCTGCCACCTGCTGTGGTTCCTCGACATCGCCTGCCGCGCCGGCTGGGTGGTCGACGACTACCGCGACGCCGCCGATGGCGTGATGGCCAAGAATGCCGAAGGCCGGCTGGCGATGACCCGCGTCACGCTGCGGCCCGCGGTGCGCTTTGCCGGCGAGCACCAGCCCGATGCCGCCGAGATCCACCGCCTGCACCACGCCGCGCACGATGCCTGCTTCATCGCCAACTCGGTGAAATCCGAGGTGTGTTGCGAGCCGGTGCTGCCACCGGCCTGACCCCGAGGACCCACCATGTACCTGCCCCAGCACTTCGAAGAAACCCGCCCCGCCTTGCTGCATGCGCTGCTGCGCCAGCACCCGCTGGGCCTGCTGATCACCACCGATGCGCAGGGCGCACCGGTGGCCAATGCCATCCCCTTCATGCTGCAGCCCGAGCGCGGCACGCTGGGCACGCTGGTGGGCCATGTGGCGCGCGCCAACCCTGTGTGGCAGCCACCGGCGGGTACGGGCCCCGCCGCGCCCGAGGCGCTGGTGGTGTTCCAGGGCCCCGAGGGCTACATCTCGCCCAACGGCTATGCCAGCAAGCGCGAGCATGGCAAGGTGGTGCCGACCTGGAACTACGCGGTGGTGCAGGCGCGTGGCCCGCTGGTGGTGCTGGACGAGGCCGCCGCCGCCCACGCGCTGGTGAGCCAGCTGACCGCGCGGCACGAGGCCGGCCAGGCCCGCCCCTGGGCGGTGACCGACGCGCCGCCCGACTACATCACCGCGATGCTCAAGGCCATCGTCTGCATCGAGATCCCGCTCACCGCGCTGGTGGGCAAGTACAAGCTCAGCCAAAACCGCAGCGCGCCCGATCGGGCCGGGCTGGTGGCCGCGCTGCAGGCCGGTGCATCGCCCGCCGAGCATCAACTGGCGCGCTGGATGCAGGCGCCCGACGGGACTGCAGCATGACCGCTGCGACGGCCCTGAGTCTGGGCGAACTGCGTGACGCCGACCGTGCGGCCTGGGAGCCGCTGGCGCGTGGCTACAAGGCCTTCTACGAGACCGAGGTCGACGCTGCCGGCTACGAACAAGCCTGGCAGCGCCTGCGCGGTGGCGCGCCGATGCTGGGCCTGGGCGCCTGGCTGCCCGGCGCAGCCGGTCGCGGCGAGCAGCTGGTGGGCATTGCCCATGCGGTGTTCCATGGCAGCGTCTGGGCTGATCGGGTGTGCTACCTGCAAGACCTGTTCGTCGATCCGGCCGTGCGCGGGCAGGGCGTGGCTGCGGCACTGATAGCCCACCTGGCGCGGTGTGCCCGGGATCACGGCGCGGCACGCTACTACTGGCTGACCCACGACAGCAATGCGCGCGCGCGCCGCCTGTACGACCGTGTGGCAGTCCACCACGGCCACATCCGCTACGACCACCCACTGGCGCCACCGATGGTCTGAGCGAGACGCTGCGTTGCCCTGGCGCACCATCGGCAGCGCTTAACGAACGCTTCATCTGGCGCTCATGCGGCGCACACGCGGCCGACCCAGACTGCCTGCATCGTCGGGGCGTCCCGCCCCGTTAGGAGCCGCATCGCATGAGTCCCCTCCTCAAACCCCTGGCCTGGGCCCTGTTGGGCGGTGGCCTGGCCGCGGTGACCACCGCCGGCGCCATCGACCTGCCCTGGCTGCACCGGCCCGCGGCTGCGGTGGCTGCAACGGTTGCGACGCCATCGACCATGACCGTTGCCGCAGCGCCGCTCGTGGCCCTGCTGCCGGGCAGCACCCCCAACTACCGCGCCATCGTCCAGCAGTACGGGCCTGCCGTGGTGGGCGTCACCGTCGAGGGCTCGCGCCCCGCCGACGAGGCCGACGCCGACGCGCCCCAGCGCTTCTTCCGCGGTCTGCCCGGGGCGCGGGGGCCATCGGCCAGCCAGCCGTTCAAAGGCCTGGGCTCGGGCTTCATCGTCGCCGCCGACGGCCTGATCCTGACCAACGCCCATGTGGTGAAGGACGCCCGCGAGGTGACGGTGCGCCTGGCCGACCGGCGTGAGTTCGCCGCCCAGGTGCTGGGCAGCGACGCAGCCACCGACATCGCCGTGCTGCGCATTGCCGCCAAGGGCCTGCCCACGGTGCACCTGGGCGACCCGAAACAGCTGCAGGTGGGCGACCCGGTGCTGGCCATCGGCG
>MESD01000184.1 GCA_001770815.1 Burkholderiales bacterium RIFCSPHIGHO2_12_FULL_69_20 | reverse complement strand
CGGGCTGGCGCTGGTGTCGGGCGCCCGACTGGCCAGCCGCCTCACCCGCGGCCTGCGCCAATGCGAGCAGCTGCTCGACCGCTTTGCCCAGGGCGTGTTCGACGGCATCGTCGACGCCCGCGGCACGGACGAGCTGGCCCGCTCGATGATCTCGCTCAAGCGCGTGCAGACGCGGCTGGGCTTCGAGTTCGCCGATGCCAAGCGCCGCGCCATCGACAGCGCCGCCGAGGCCGAATCGGGTGCGCAGGTGGCGCAGGAGGTCAGCGAGGCCGTGGGCGCCGCCACCCAGGGCGACTTCAGCCGCCGCATCCCCACCACCGGCAAGATCGCCCTGCACGCCGGGCTGTGCGAGAACTTCAACCAGTTGATCAACACCGTGAGCCAGACCTTCCAGGAGGTGCGCTCGGCCGCCGACCAGCTGAGCATGGCCGCCAACCAGGTGTCGCAGACCTCGCAGTCGCTGGCGCATGGCGCCTCGCAGCAGGCCGCCGGCGTGGAGCAGACCACCGCTTCGCTGCATGAGATCAGCGCCTCGGTCAAGCAGAACGCCGAGAGCGCCACGGTGACCGACGGCATCGCCACCCAGGCCGCCGCCGAGGCCAAGCAGGGTGGCCAGGTGGTCGGCCAGACTGCCGAGGCGATGAAGAGCATTGCGCAGAAGATCGGCATCGTCGACGACATCGCCTACCAGACCAACCTGCTGGCGCTGAACGCGGCGATCGAGGCGGCACGCGCCGGCGAGCATGGCAAGGGCTTTGCCGTGGTGGCCGCCGAAGTGCGCAAGCTGGCCGAGCGCAGCCAGACCGCCGCGCGCGAGATCGGCCAGCTGGCCAGCAACAGCGTGCAGCTGGCCGAGAGCGCGGGCAGCCTGCTCGAGCGCATGGTGCCCAGCATCAACCGCACCAGCGAGCTGGTGCAGGAGATTGCCGCCGCCTCGGGCGAGCAGAGCGACGGCGTGGGCCAGATCACCAACGCGATGAACCACCTCAACAGCACCACGCAGCAGACCGCCGCGGCCAGCGAGGAGCTGTCGGCCACCGCCGAGGAGCTGTCGGCCCAGTCGGCGCGGCTGCAGGAGCTGATGGCGCGCTTCCAGCTCGACGGTGATGGCCAGCGCGGCACCGCCCGCGCCAGCACGCGGCCGGCGGTGCAGGCCGACGCCGCCGGCTTGAAGTTCGGGCGCAAAGCGCGCGCGCAAGTGCCGGCCTTCACGGCGTGATGCCGTCGCTGGCCGATCCGCGGCGCCCCGCGAACGATTCCCCTGGCGAGATCGCCCCATGAACTCCAAGCCGATGATGACCAGCGCCGGTGCGGCCGGCATCGCCCCGACCGACCTGAACTGCTCGCTGCTGCGCATGGCGGTGGGCGACGAGGCCATGGCCGTGTCGATCGACGACGTGCGCGAAATCCTGGAGGTGGGCCGCCTCACCGCCCTGCCGCGCACGCCCGACTTCGTGCGCGGCGTGATGAACCTGCGCGGCGCCGTGGTGCCGGTGGTCGACCTGGCCGCCCGCCTGGGCCAGCCGCCCATCACCATCGGCCGGCGCAGCTGCGTGGTGGTGGTGGAGGCCGAACCGCCGCCAACCACCGATGTCGACGCCCATACCGGCGACGACGCCGACCACCCGGCGCTGGTGGTGGGCCTGCTGGTGGACGCGGTGTACGAGGTCTTCGACACCCCCGCCTCCAGCATCGAGGCCGTGCCGGCCCTGGGCACCCGCATCGATGCCAGCTTCCTGCGCGGCATGACCCGCGCCCGCGGCGAGGTGATCGGCGTGCTGGCGCTCGACCGTGTGCTGGCTCAGCAGGAGCTGAGCATGCTGATCGCCGACCACAACCCGCACTGAGCGCACGGCGGCCGGCATCCGGCTGCCGCCCGGCCGCCACCCCAGCCGCCATCACCCCCCATTTCCCTACCAGGCGCAGCGTCCATGAACCCTCTGCAACGGCCTTCCCAGGCCTTCCCCGCACCCCCTGCAGCGTCGGCCGGCCTGGGCCGGCAGGGAGGGGTGGTGGCGCTGCTGGGCCTGGCCACTCTGGCCGGCACCGCGGCCGTGGCCGCCACCGGCGCCTGGTGGTGGGCCCCGCTGCCGGTGATCGGTGCGCTGGCCACGCTGTGGCGCGGCCTCACGCTGCTGCGTGGCGCCGGCGCGCAGGCCCTGGCCAACGCGGCCGATGCCGAGCAGGCCATGCGCATCGGCACCGCGCTGGCGTCGGTGGCCACGCCGATCCGCATCGCCGATGCCGACGGCAAGCTGGTCTACATCAACCCCGCGCTCGACGAGGTGCTGCACCGCGACGTGGCCGCCTTCCGGCGCGAGCTGCCCGGCTTCAACCCCGACACGCTGGTCGGCAACTCGGTGGGCGTGTTCTACAAGGACCCCGACGCCGCGCTGGGCCGCCTGCGCGCGCTGAAGGCCCGCACCGCCACCGCGATGGTGCTGGGCGGCCGCCACTACGACGTGATCACCACGCCGATCTTCACCGGCGGCGGCCAGCTGCTGGGCACCGTGGGCCAGTGGCAGGACATGACCGAACAGCGCCTGGCCGAGCAGGCGCTGGACAGCGTGGTCGATGCCGCGAGCCAGGGTGACCTGTCGGCACGCATGCCGGTCGAGCGGCTGCACGGCGTGCATCGGCAGGTGGCCATCAAGCTCAACGGGCTGATCGAGGCCTTTGCCGGCACGGTGCGCCAGGTCGGCGGCACCACGCGGCAGTTGCTGCAGGCGGCCGAACAGGTCTCGCAGACCGCCGCCTCGCTGTCGAACGGCGCCTCGCAGCAGGCCGCCAGCGTGGAGCAGACCACCGCGTCGCTGCACCAGATCAGCGCCTCGGTGACGCAGAACGCCCAGAGCGCCAACCTGACCGACGGCATCGCCACCCAGGCCGCCAGCGAGGCGTTGGACGGCGGCCAGGCCGTGGCGCAGACGGTGGCGGCGATGAAGAGCATCGCGCAGAAGATCGGCATCGTCGACGACATCGCCTACCAGACCAACCTGCTGGCGCTGAACGCGGCCATCGAGGCCGCGCGCGCCGGTGAACACGGCAAGGGCTTTGCCGTGGTGGCCGCCGAGGTGCGCAAGCTGGCCGAGCGCAGCCAGACCGCCGCCCGCGAGATCGGCCAGCTGGCCGGCAGCAGCGTGGGCCTGGCCGAGCGCGCCGGCCTGCTGCTCGGGCGCATGGTGCCGGGCATCCAGAAGACCAGCACCCTGGTGCAGCAGATCGCCAGCGCCTCGGGCGAGCAGCGCGACGGCGTGGGCCAGATCACCACCGCGATGAACCACCTCAACCACACCACCCAGCAGACGGCCGCCGCCAGCGAGCAGCTGTCGGCCACCGCGGACGAGCTGTCGGGCAAGGCCGACGAACTGCAGGCGCTGATGTTGCAGTTCCGCCTGGCACCGCAGCAGCACGCACGATGAAACCGCTGTCGAGCAAGGCCTTCGACGCCGTGACCCAGCTGTTCGAGAGCGTCTCGGGCATCAAGCTCAACCAGAGCAAGCAGGCGTTGGTCACCGGCCGGCTGCAGCGGCTGGCCAACGAGGCCGGCGAGAACGACATCGAGGCCTATGTCGACAAGCTGCTGCGCGGCGGTGCGCCGGCGCAGGAGATGACGCGCCTGATCGACCGGCTGACCACCAACGAGACCTACTTCTTCCGCGAGCCGCAGCACTACAACGACCTGGCCGACCGCCTGGCCGACCTGCCGCCGGGGCAGGAGTTCAAGGTCTGGAGCGCGGCCAGTTCGTCGGGCGAAGAGGCCTACAGCGCGGCCATGCTGATGAGCGACCTGCTGGGGCCGCGAGGTGAAGCGGCGCCGTGGCAGATCATCGGCACCGACCTGTCCACCGCGATGGTCGACACCGCCCGGCGCGGCCTCTACCCGATGGAGCGCGCGCGCATGGTGCCGCCCGAGTACCTGAAGCGCTTCTGCCTCAAGGGCCAGGGCACGCAGACCGGCCAGGTGCTGATGACGCGTGAGCTGCGCGCGCGGGTGCGCTTCGAGGCCGCCAACCTGATGCAGCCGATGCCCGAGTGGCTGCCGAAGTTCGACGTGATCTTCCTGCGCAACGTGCTGATCTACTTCGACAACCCGGCCAAGACCGAGATCGTGCGCCGGGTGCTGGGCCAGCTCAAGCCCGATGGTGTGCTCTACACCGGCCACGCCGAATCGCTGAGCAACCTGGGCCTGCCGGTGCGCGTGCTGACCACCGCCGTGCACGGCCATGCGTAAACCGCCCGGCCAGCGCGCAGCCTGGTCACCCACCCTGCCCGCCGAGTTTTCACCGGCGACCCGGCCGGCCGAACCCTGGCAGCACACCCGCCCGGTCAGCGATTTCCAGCCCACCCGGCCAGCCACCGACTTTCAGCCCACCTGCCCGGCCAGCGACTTTCCGCCCACGCGGCCGATGCCGCTGCCGCTGTCGGCCACCGGCCGGCCCGTGGGCGGCGTGGCCGCGCGGCCCGCGTCCACGCCACCGCCCGCGCGCCGGCCTGCCGCCCCGGTGACGCCCCCCAACGCCGAGGTGCATTGGCAACTGGCCGGTGCGCCGGGTGCCAACCTGGTGTTGATGCCCGGCCAGATGCACCTGGGCCCCCATGTGGCCAGCCTGCGCACGCTGCTGGGTTCTTGCGTGGCGATCACGCTGTGGCACCCGGCGCGGCGCATCGGCGGCATGTGCCACTTCCTGCTGCCCAGCCGCCAGCGCCGCCCGGGCGACGAGCCGGACGGCCGCTACGGCGACGAGGCGGTGGAGGCCATGGTCAAGTGTTTGACGGCCTTGCGCACCCAACCCGCAGAGTACGTGGCCCATCTCTACGGTGGCGCCGACACCCTATCGGGCGCCAGCAACGCCAAGTTCAACATCGGCGAGCGCAACATCGAGCAGGGCTGGTCGCTGATCGACCGCTACGGCTTCCAGCTCGACGGTGTCGACGTGGGCGAGGACGTGCCCCGCATGGTCACGCTGTCGCTGGGCAGCGGCCAGGTGCACATGCGCCGCGGCCATGGCCATGCGCCCGACTTCCTGCGGGCTTGAGCCCCTGACCCGGTGCCAGCCCACCCCCTCGAACCGTCATCGAAGAACCCCATGCCCCCTTCACTGCCCACCAGCCGCCCCGCCATCACGGCCGTGGTCGTCGATGACTCCGCCGTGGTGCGCCGCCACCTGGCCGATCTGCTCACCGCCGGCGGCATCGAGGTGATCGCCACCGCCAGCGACCCGCTGTTCGCCTGGCCCAAGATGGCCGCGCAGTGGCCCGACGTGGTGGTGCTGGACGTGGAGATGCCGCGCATGGACGGCATCAGCTTCCTGCGCAAGATCATGGCCGAGCGGCCCACGCCGGTGGTGATGTGCTCGACGCTGACCGAGAAGGGCGCCGCCACCACGATGCAGGCGCTGGCCGAAGGCGCGGTGGCCTTCGTCACCAAGCCCAAGCTGGGCCTGCGCGACTTTCTGGCCGATCCGTCCAACGGCCTGGTGGCCGCGGTGCGAGCGGCGGCGGCCTCCAACCTGCGCGCGATGCGGCCCCGATCCGCGCTGGCCGCGGCCCCGGCCGCGCCGGTGCCGCACCGGGCGCCCGGTGGGCTGTCCGGTCCGCTGTCCAGCGCAGCCGCGCCCGCGGCCGGCGCGATGGCCGTCACCACCGATCGGCTCATCGCCATCGGCAGTTCCACCGGCGGCGTGCAGGCCATCGAGTCGGTGCTGGTCGGCCTGCCGCGCACCACGCCGGGCATCGTCATCGTGCAGCACATGCCCGAGCGCTTCACCACCGCGCTGGCCGAGCGGCTCAACGGCCTGTGCCAGATGGAGGTCAAGGAGGCCGCCGACGGCGACCGGGTGATCGACGGTCGTGTGCTCATCGCACCCGGCGGGCGCCACATGCAGGTGCAGCGCAGCGGCGCGCAGTACGTGGTGTCGGTGCGCGACGGCCCGCTGGTCAACCGCCACAAGCCGTCGGTGGACGTGCTGTTCAAGTCGGTGGCCGCCTGCGCCGGCGCCAACGCGCTGGGCCTGATCCTCACCGGCATGGGCGACGACGGCGCCCGCGGCCTGCGCGAGATGCGCGACGCCGGTGCCCGCACCGCCGCGCAGGACGAGGCCAGCTGCGTGGTGTTCGGCATGCCGCGCGAAGCCATCAGGCTGGGCGCCGCCGATGCGGTGCTGCCGCTGGGCAAGATGGCGGGCTGGCTGCAGCAGCAACTGGCGCACGTGGGCGCCGCGGCGCGCTGAGCACGCCGTGGCGTCACCGGTCCGACCACACGATGCCCCACCGAACGCCCCCGTCGAACGGCCCCGCCGAACTGCCCCGCCAAAGCGCCGCTGATCCGGCCACCGGCCGGCGCGCCGTGGGCGCAGCATCGGCCTTCACGCGCCTGATGGGCGTCCGCCCCCTGTTGCCGCATCACCATGACGAATCCCCTGACCGCTGAACCACCCCCGACCGCACCGCGCCGCTGGTCGCGCCTGCTGATGGCGCCCGGTGCAAAGCTGATGTTTGCGCTGCCCATGTCGTCCAAGCTGATGCTGCTGGCGGCGGCGGCGCTGGTGCCGATGGCGGCGTTGATGGCGCTGTCGCTGCAGCAGCACTGGGGACAGCGGCAGACCGCCGGCAGCGAGCTGGCCGGCACCCAGGTGGTCGACCATCTGCTGCCGTTGACGGTGGAGACGCAGAAGCACCGCGGCCTGACGCTGCGCCTGGACAGCGGCGAGGCGGGCGTCAAGGCCCAGCGCGATGACGCGCGGGGGGCGCTGAAGGCGGCCGTGGCGGCGATGGACCAGCAGCTGTCGTTGCCCATGCCCTACCGGATCGACGAAGAATGGCAGCCGCTGCGCGGCCAGCTGATGGCGCTGGCCGAGGGCCGCCAGACCGGCTCGGCCACCGAGGTGTTCGAGGCCCACAGCCGGGCGGTGGAGGCGGTGCGGCAGCTGAACCTGATCAACGGCGACCGCTCGGGCCTGGTGCTGGGGTCGGAGCCGCGCGCCTACTACCTGATGGACCTGCTGGTCAATACGATGCTGCCGACGATCGAGTCGGCCGCGGTGGCGCGCGGCCTGGGCGCCAGCCTGCTGTCGCGCGGGTCGGTCACGCCGGTCGAGCGTGCCACGGTGCTGAGCCAGGCGGGCCATCTGCAGCGCGGGCTGTCCGACCTGTCGACCAAGATCAGCTTCTACGAGCATGCCAACGGCCGCACGCTGAGCACCTGGCCGGCGGCACGCGACAGCCTCAAGCGCCTGGCCGAGCAGGTGGCCACCCGGTTCGCGACCGAGACGCCGGACGGGCACGCCGCCGAGTTCTTCGACCAGGCCAGCACCACCATCGACCTGATGCAGAGCCTGAACAACGAGGCGTCGGTCAATCTGCAGGAGGCGATCCGCGGGCAGCTGGCGGCGATCGACCGCCAGATCGTGCTGCTGGGCGCGCTGTTCGGCGGGGCGGTGCTGCTGCTGGGCTACCTGCTGGTGTCGTTCCACGTCACCTTCCAGGCCTCGCTGCGCGCACTGCGGCGTGGCACCGATGCGATGGCGCAAGGCGACCTGGCCCACCACACGCAGGTGCGCGGGCGCGACGAACTGGCCGCCATCGGCCGCAGCGTGGATGCCACCTGCATCCACCTGTCGGGCCTGGTGGCCGAGATCCGCTCCAGCGCCGCGCTGGTCAACCTGGCCGGCACGCAGGTGGCCGAAGGCAGCCAGCGGCTGTCCGAGCGCACCGACGAGCAGGCCGGCAGCCTGCGCAGCTCGGTCGACTCCATCGGCCAGCTCAGCACCGCGGTGGCGCAGAACGCCGAAGCCGCCCGCGCGCTGGACAGCCTGACCGAGGGCCTGTTCAACCAGGCCGAGCAAGGCCATGGCGCGATGGCCGAGACGGTGAGCGCGATGGCGCAGATGCAGGAGGCCTCGCAGCGTGTGGCCGAGGTGGTGGCGGTAATCGACGACGTGGCGTTCCAGACCGGCATGCTGTCGCTGAACGCCGCGGTCGAGGCTGCCCGTGCCGGCGATGCCGGTCGTGGCTTTGCGGTGGTGGCCAGCGAGGTGCGGCAGCTGGCGCGCCGCTGCGCCGAATCGGCCGAGGAGATCCGCCTGCTGATCGGCAACGCCTCGACGCAGGTGGAGACCTCGGCGTCCAAGCTGCAGCATGTGGCGCTGTCGCTGGACACCATCGTCAGCGGCGTGCGCGAGGTGTCGGGCCGGCTGCGCTCGATCTCCACCGCCAGCACCCAGCAGGCCGCCGGGCTGGACGAGGTGACGCAGAACGTGGGCAACCTCGACAAGATCACGCGCGAGAACGCCTCGCTGGTGGAGTTGTCGGCCACCGCCTCCAGCACGCTGATGGAGCGGGCGCAGGCGCTGCGCCAGGCGGTGGTGTCGATGCGCCTGCGCCAGGCCTCGGCCGACGAGGCGCATGACCTGGTGGAGCAGGCGATGGCCCACATCGAGCAGGTGGGTCGCGAGCAGGCCTTTGCCGACTTCCACGAGGTCGACGGCGCCTTCATCGACCGCGATCTCTACCTCTTCATCTTCGACCGCAACGGCGGCATCAGCGTGTTCGGCTCGCGCCCCGGCCTGGTGGGCCATCCGGCCGGCGCCATCCCGGGCCTGGAGCCGATCAGCTTCCTGGAGAAGGCCTGGGCCGTGGCCGACGGCGGCGGCGGCTGGATCCAGTACGACGTGATCAGCCCCAGCACCCAGGAGGTGTCGCCCAAGGAGTCGTACATCCTGCCGCTGGGCCACAGCGAGTTCATCGGCTGCGGCGCCTACCGCCGCGAGGGCAGCACCGCCGCGACCACCTGCAAGCCGCGCGCCGTGGCCTGGGAAGCCACCGACTGAGGCCCGCCGCGCGCCGCCTTACTGCGGCGGAATGCGCAGCATCTGCCCCGGGTAGATCTTGTCGGGGTGCGACAGCATCGGCTTGTTGGCCTCGAAGATCACCGGGTACTTGTTGGCATCGCCGTAGAAGGCCTTGGCGATCTTCGACAGGTTGTCGCCCGACACCACGGTGTGCCACTGCGCCTCGGGCTCGGGGTGGTTGACGACCAGCATGTCGTTGACCGCCGACACGCCCTTGACGTTGCCGCAGCACAGCAGCACCTTCTCCTTGGTGGCCTGGTCGGCCACGCTGCCGGCCACCGTGACGCTGGTACTGGCGCCGTCGAAGGCCACGTCCAACCCGTCGACCACCAGGCCCTGCGTCACCACGTAATCGGCAATGGCCTTGCCCGCGGCTGCATTGAGCGCGGCCACGGTCTCGGCGGTGGGGGTTGCCGCCGCGGCGCTCTCGGCGGCCTTGACCTCGGGTTTGCCGAACAGCTTCTCGCCGGCGTCCTTCAGAAAACTCATCATGCCCATGGTTTGCTCCCAATCAACGCAGCGCCGGTTCGGCGCGGCGCTAATCTAACCGCTAACGGGCGGCCCGCCGGCGGCAGCCGGCGCCGCCGGGTGCGTAGGCTTGCACAGAATCAATCGCGATCGGCGGCGGCCAGGGGTGGCAAGGTGGCCCCGCCACCAACGGGCTGTGCGGGTGCTGGCGCGGGCAGCGGCTGCGGCGCGGGCCGCCGATCGCGCACCAGGTAGCTGTAGATCACCGGCACCACCACCAGCGTGAGCAGGGTGCTGGTGATCACGCCGCCGATGATGGCACGGCCCATCGGCGCCTGGATCTCGCCGCCGTCGTTGAGCGCCAGCGCCATCGGCAGCATGCCGAAGATCATCGCCGCGGTGGTCATCATGATCGGCCGCATGCGGATCAGGCCGGCCTGCAGCAGCGCCTCGGCCACCGTGGCGCCGGCCTTGCGCGCGTGGTTGGCAAAGTCGACCAGCAGGATGGCGTTCTTGGTCACCAGGCCCATCAGCATCACCAGGCCGATCATCGAGAAGATGTTGAGCGTGCTGCCCCACAACAGCAGCGCCAGCATGACCCCAATGAGCGCCAGCGGCAGGCTGGCCATGATGGCGATGGGCTGCAGAAAGCTGCCGAACTGGCTGGCCAGCACGATGTAGATGAAGATCACCGCCAGCGCCATCGCCGCCAGCAGGCCGCTGAAGGCCTCGGCCTGCTGCTGCATCTGCCCGCCCACGTCGAAGCTGTAGCCCGGCGGCAGCGTGGTGGCCTTGATCAGCTTCTGCACGTCGCCACCCACGTCTCCCGGGCTGCGGCCCTTGACGCCGGCAAACACCGCCTCGCGGCGCTGCAGGTTCTGCCGGCGGATCATCTCGGGGTTGAAGACCTGGGTGATGTCGGCCACGCTGTCGAGTGCGATCGGCGTGCCATCCTTGGCAAAGGCCACCGGCAGCTGGCGCAGCTGGTCCAGACGCTCACGCTGGGCCTCGTTCAGGCGCAGCACCACCTCCACCTGGTTGCCGTCGGGCGTGGTCCAGTAGGTGGCGACCTCACCGTTGACATAGGCGCGCAGGCTGCTGGCCAGTTGCGGTGCGGTCAGGCCCAGTTCGCGCACGGCGCCGGGCTTGAGCCGCACCGCGTAGGCCGGCAGGCCGGGCTTGACCGACGATTCGACATCGACCACGCCGGGGATCTTCTTGACCTTCTCGGCAAATTCGTCGGCCACGCGGGCCAGGCCCTCGGGGTCGCTGCCCAGGATGGCCACGTAGATCGGCCGGTTGAAGCCCACCGCCACGTCGACGCCAGGCACCTTGGCGATGGCCTCGCGCATCGCGTCTTCCACCTGCTTTTGGCTGCGGCTGCGGTCCTTGCGGTCCTTGAGCGCAATGTTCAGCCAGGCCTGGTTGCGCTGGCCAGCGCCGCCCACGTAGGTCGACAGCGTCTGCACCTCGGGCAGGGCCTGCACGATGGTCTCGATCTGGCGCACCTTGGCATCGGTGCGTTCCAGGCTGGCGCCCACCGGCAGTGTGAGCTGCAGCCGGGTGAAGCCCTGATCGGTCTGCGGCACGAACTCGCTGCCCACCAGCGGTGCCAGGGCCAGGGCCAGCACGAAGCTGCTCACGCCCACCGCCATCACCACGCCGCGCGGCGTGACGGCGGCGCGGCGCCAGTGGCGCTGGCTGGCCTTGTCGCGCCTGGCGTCGGCGCCGAAGCCGTGGCCGTAGGCCGGCAGCCACAGCGGCCAGCGGCGTGCCGAAAAGATCCAGTGGATCAGCCGCTCGTAGACGTTGTGCATGCCGTCGAGCAGCCGGTCGGTGCCGCGGATGGCATGGCCGATCACCGGCAGCTGCTTGAGGTAGTGCGAGGGTGGGTCCTTCCAGATGCTGGACAGCATCGGGTCGAGCGTGAAGCTGACGAACAGGCTCACCATCACCGCCACCACCACGGTGATGCCGAAGGGGTGGAAGAACTTGCCGATGATGCCGCCCATGAACGCCACCGGCACGAACACCGCGCAGATGGCAAAGGTGGTGGCCATCACCGCCAGGCCGATCTCCTCGGTGCCTTCGCGCGCGGCGGTGTGGTGGTCCTTGCCCAGGTGCACGTGGCGCACGATGTTCTCGCGCACCACGATGGCGTCGTCGATCAGCAGGCCGATGCACAGGCTCAGCGCCATCATCGTCATGAAGTTCAGCGTGAAGCCGAAGGCGTAGATCGCGATGAAGCTGGAGATCACCGCGATCGGCAGCGTCAGCCCGGTGATGATGGTCGAGCGCCACGAGTGCAGGAACAGGAAGACGATGGCCACCGTCAGCAGCGCGCCTTCGATCAGCGTGTGGCGCAGGCCGTCCAGCGAGCCCTTCACCCAGTCGCTGCTGGCGTAGATCAGGCGCAGCTCCACGTCGGGCGGCAGGGTCTTGCGGATCTCGTCCATCGCCTTCTTCACCGCATCACCCGCGGCCACGATGTTGGCGTCCTGCTGCTTGTAGACGTTGAAGTTGATGGCGCGCTGGCCGTTGATGCGGGCGGTGGAATCGGCCTCTTTTTCGCGGTCGACCAGCGTGCCCAGATCGCCCAGCGTCAGCGCCAGGCCGTTGCGCCGCGCCACCACCACACCCTCGAACTGCTTGGGGTCGCGCACCCGGCCTTCCACGCGCAGCAGCGTGTCCTGCACCGGGTCGGACACCAGGCCCACCGGCTGGTCGGCGTTGGCCTCGCGCAGCGCAGTGGCGATCTCGGCCGGCGTCACGCCATAGGCGCGCAGGCGCACCGGGTCGAGGTCGATGCGCACCTCGCGCACGGTCAGGCCGCTGATCTCGACGCGGGCCACGCCTTCGACCCGCTGCAGCCGCTTGCCCACCACCTGGTCACCCAGCAGCGACAGTTCACGCGGGCTGCGGGCGACACAGGCCCCTTGGTCGGCCTGAAGGCCGCCCGTCCCCCGAGGGGAGTCCGCTGTTTGGGACGGCCCGGCACAGCGGGCCAACAACGCCAGGTTGACCACCGGCTCGGCGTTGTCGTTGTTCCAGCGCGCGATGGTGGGTGCGCGCACCTCACGCGGAAAGCTGGACTGCACCGCCGACACCCGGTCGCGGATCTCCTGCATCGCGCGGCCCATGTCGGCGTCGAGCGAGAACTCCATGCTCATGTCGCCGCGGCCCTCGCTGCTGCGCGAGGTGATGCGCTTGACGCCGGCGATGCTGTTGACCGCTTCTTCCAGCGGCTTCATCACCTCGCGCTCCACCGCCTCGGGTGATGCGCCGGGGTAGCTCACCTCCATCCAGGCGCCGGGGAAGCTGACGTCGGGCATCTGCTCGACGCCCAGCTTGGCGTACGAGAACAGCCCCAGCACGCACAGCGCCACCATCACCATCGCTGCGAACACCGGATTGGTGATCGAGACTCGCGTGATCCACATGGATTGTTGTCCTTGTCAGTCGACGTAGAAGTCAAATGCTTGCCCGCGGTACGCGGGCAGAGCCTTCGTCCGGCACTCGCGAGCCCGCAGGGGCTCGCTCGGCCCGGACTCAGCGCAGCGCGGCGGCGCCTTCGCGGCTGGCGGCGGCCGAGGCCACCGCCGCCACCTTGCCCGCCAGCACCAGCGCGGGCGCACCTTCGCGCAGGTTGTCGAAACGCGCGGCCAGCACCTGGGCATTGGCGGCCAGGCCGTCGATCACCTCGATGCGCCCGCCCGCATCGTCGCGCCGGCCCAGGGTGATGGCGCGGCGCGCCAGCTTGCCCTGCTCGATCACCCACACATGCGACTGGCCCGAGGTGCTGCCCACCGCCGCCAGCGGCAGCAGCAGACGCTGGCGCTCGTCGGGCAGTTGCACCTGGCCGATGGCGTACTGACCGGCGCGCAGGCGTTCGTTGGCATTGGCCAGCACCACGGTGACGCCGATCGAGCGGGTGCCGGCCTCGGCCGCCGGCGCGATGCGCGCCAACTCGCCGGTGATCGGCGCATCGAGCCCCTCCACCTTCACCTGCACCGGCATGCCGGGCACCAGCCGCGCCACCTCGTGCGTGCCCACGCTGCCGGCCAGCTCCAGCCGGGCCAGGTCGACCAGGGTCAGCACCTGCTGCTCGGCGCTGACCTTCTCGCCGGGCAGCACATGGCGCTTGGCCACGATGCCGGCGATCGGCGCCACCAGGGTGGCATCACGCTGGCCGACGCGGGTGGTGTCCAGCGTGGCCTGCGCGGCGGCCAGCGCGGCGCGCGCGGTATCGACCTGGGCACGCGAGTTGTCGAGCGCACTCGACGAGATGAAGTTCTGCGCCGCCAGCCGCTGGTTGCTGGCATGCGTGCGCTCGGCCTGGGCCAGCGTGGCGCGCGCCGATTCGAGCATGGCGTTGCGCTCGGCGATGCGGCTGCCCAGCTCGGCCATGTCGATGCGGCCCACCTGCTGGCCGGCCTTCACCCGGGCGCCTTCGCCCACGCTCAGTGCCAGCAGGGTGCCCGAGGTCTTGGCGCGCAGCACCGCGGTGTTGGGCGCCACCAGCGGACCCGAGAACTCGATGGTCTGCGGCAGGCTGGCGCGGGTGGGCAGCACCACCTCGTTGGCGCGAAACTCCAGCGGCACCGCCGATGCGGCATCCCCCGGTTGGCTGGCGGCCTGCGCACTGCCGGCGGCCTGTGGCCCGCGCTTTTGCATCCAGACCGCGCCGCCAGCACCGGCTGCCACCAACACCACCACCATCCCCATCCACCAGCGTCTGCGCATGTCGCGTCCTTCGTCTTCGTGTCTGCCCTCGTGGAGCGGACGCGAGTGTAGGAGTGACCTGCATCAAGGCCAAGCGCCGTTGCGATGAAGTGCCGGCCGGCGGCGACGAACTGCAGACAGGCTGGATGGCCGCGGGCCTGTCCGCGACGAACTGCAGCCGTGCGCCAGCCGGCCGATGCAGCGCGGCGTGGCGTGGCGATACGCCTATTCGGCGCGGAGGGCGGGCGTCGGCGCCTGCGCAGGCAAGGCCGGCGTGGCCAGCCGCACGTCGCCGCACTGCGCGCGGTGGCGCAACGCGTGGTCCATCAGCACCAGCGCCAGCAGCGACTCGGCGATCGGCGTGGCGCGGATGCCCACGCAGGGGTCGTGGCGGCCGAAGGTCTCCACCGTGGTGGGTGCGCCGGCGCGGTCGATGCTGGCCTTGGGGCTGCGGATCGAGCTGGTGGGCTTGATGGCGATGCGCACCACCAGATCTTGGCCCGTGCTGATGCCGCCCAGCACGCCGCCGCCGTGGTTGCTGGCGAAACCGGCCGGCGTCAGCTCGTCGCCATGCTGGCTGCCGCGCTGCGGCACCACGCCGAAGCCGTCGCCGATCTCCACGCCCTTGACGGCGTTGAGGCCCATCATCGCGAAGGCGATGTCGGCGTCCAGCCGGTCGTACAGCGGCTCGCCCAGGCCCACCGGCACGCCATGGGCGCGCACCTCGATGCGCGCGCCGCAGCTGTCGCCGGCGCGGCGCAGGTCGTCCATGTAGGCCTCCAGCCGCGGCACGATGCCGGCGTTGGGGGCGTAGAACGGGTTCAGCGGGATCTGCGCCGGATCCTCGAACGGGATCTGAATCTCGCCGAGCTGGCTCATCCAGCCCGAGAAGGTGGTGCCGTGCTGCTGCAACAGCCACTTGCGCGCCACCGCGCCGGCGGCCACCGTG
>MESD01000183.1:3639-5019 GCA_001770815.1 Burkholderiales bacterium RIFCSPHIGHO2_12_FULL_69_20 | reverse complement strand
TGCCGCCTGCTGGTGCTGCTGCAGCCACGCCCCACCTTCGCCGACCTGACCGATGCGATCGGCGGCCTGGCCGTGCCACAGATCCCGGCCAACGTGCTGGCCCCGGTCGAAGCGGTGATTCAGCGCGCCCGCGACACCCTGGTCGGCCTGCTCGACGCGCTCGACTTCAGCGCGGTCACCGGACCGCTGACCGATGCACTGGGCAGCGCCAACCAGGCGGTGGATGCCGTTGAACAAGGCCTGGCCCAGCTCAGCGCCGAAGCACTGCGCGCGCTGGGCGAGGCGCGCACGGCGGTGGAGGCGATCGACCTCGATGCGCTGCGCCAGCAGGCCGAGCAGGCGCTGCAAGACGCCACCGACCAGCTGCGCGAATTGATCACCCAACCCCTGTCGTCAGCGGCCGCCGCGTTGGGCGAGGCGATGACCGCGCTGCGTGACGCCATCGATGCCATCGACCCCGAGGCGCTGACCGAGCCGATCCTCGAAGCCATCCAGACGCTGGGCGACCTGATCCAGCAAGAGGCGGTGCAGCGCTTGTCGCAGATCCTGCAGCAGCTCGAGGCGCTGGCGTTGACCATCGCCCAGCTGTCGTTCGCGCCAGTGGCCGACGAGGTGATCGCCGCGGTCGAGGATCTGAAACAGATCATCCAGGACATCGACATCGCCAGCCTGCCCGACCCAGGGCCGGCGCTGATCGAAGGCGCGCTGTCGTTGCTGCCGCAGTCGCTGACGCCGCTGACCGACCCGCTGATCGCCGACCTCGATCAGCAGTTGGCCGGCGCACCCACCCAGCTGCTGCTGCAGGTGAAGGCGCTGCCCGATCTGGCGCGCGACAAGCTGCTGGCCTTCTCGCCACGCAACGCACTGGCGCCGCTGCTGTCGGCGCCGTTCAACCAGGCGCTGGGGCAGCTGGAGGCCTTCGAGCCCACGCAGTGGCTGTCGGTGGCCGATGACGCGCTGGCCGGCGTGCGCCAGCAGCTGGCGCGGCAGATCGACATCGCCGCACTGCTGGCCGAGGCCGCGCAGGCGCATGCCGCGGTGCTGGCCGAGCTGGAGCGCTTTCGGCCGTCCACGCTGCTGCAGCCGCTGGAAGACACGCTCGAACAGGCGCTGCAAAGCGTGGCCACTGCGTTGCCCGTAGGCGATCTGGCGGCCGGGCTCGATGTGGTGATGGGCCGCATCACCGGCTTCAGCCTGACCCTCACCGCCGCGCTCGACGTCGCCGACAACCTGGCCGGCAAGCTGGCCGGGCTGGGTGATGCGCCGGCCGAGTTCGATGCCTGGGTCGACAGCATCCTCGTCAAGGTGCCGGCCAGTGCCAGCGGCGCGCTGGCCACCGCGCTGACCGATTTGCGCCAAGCCGCGCGCGCGGCCCGGCCC
>MESD01000183.1:0-3623 GCA_001770815.1 Burkholderiales bacterium RIFCSPHIGHO2_12_FULL_69_20 | reverse complement strand
CCCGGCCCGACCAACTGACGGCCGATTGGGCCAGCGCGCGCCAGCCGCTGGCCGATGCGCTGGCCAGCGCACAGGCCACCGCGCGACTGACACGCCTGACGATGGCGCGTGGCCGCATCCAGTCCGGCCTGGCGGCCTTGCCGGCGGGCCAGGCCACGCCGATCAGCGCCTGGCTGACCGAGGTGGCCACGCAATCCGCGGGCGAGGGCCTGTCGGCGCTGGCTGCGCTAGACCGCGCGCTGGCGACCGCCGATGCCGCGCTGCAGACCCAGTTCAGCCAGCTGGCCGAGCGCTACCCCGGCGACGACGGCCCGCTGGCCGCGCTGCTGCCCGCCGAAGCCGACACCTTGCGCGCCTGGGTGCGCGAGGCGCTGGTGCGTCAGTTCGGCCAGCCCGTCACCACGCTGCTGGCCAGCCTGGGGCCGCTGGCGGCCGCGCTGCAGGGGGCGCTGGCGGCGCTGCGCTCGCTGGCGGATGCATTGAAGGCCAAGCTCGACGAGTTGCTGGCCGCGCCGCAGGCCTTGTCCAATCTGCTGGGCGACATCGCCGGGGTGCAGCAGCGCCTGGCCGACCTCGACCTGGGCATCTACACCCGCGAGGTCGATGAGGTCTACAACGCCTTGCTCGACCAGGTGCGCGCGCTCGATCCACGCACGCTGCAACAGCCGCTGGAGCAGGCGCGTGACGAGCTGCTGGGCCTGATCTCGCTGGAAGGCCTGCTGCCCGACGAATTGCGCGACCAGCTGCGCGAGGGCCATCGCCAGTTGCTGGACAAGCTGCGCGCACTCGACCCCGATGCGCTGCTGCTGCAGCCGCTGGATGCGGAGTACCGCGAGCTGGTCGAGCCGCTGGTGGCCGCGCTCGATGTCGGCGACACCATCGACATCATCATCGTCTGGCTCAACGGCCTGCCCGAAGACCTGCAGGCCCAGATCGCGCGCGTCGACGTGCCCTACGGCCAGTTGCTGCAAAGCGCGGGTGGCAGTGGTGGCGGTGGCGGCGGCAGCGCCGGCATCGGGCTGTAGCGGCGAAGGGGCGAATCATGCTCGGCTCACTGCTCATCCAACCGCAGATGCTGGCCCGCATGCAGGGCCGCAACGCCGGCGAGGACCTGGTCGACGAGGTGGTGGCGCTGGCGCAGTTGCTGGCGATGAAGCCGGCCGCGCTGGAGATGGTGTTCCCGGCCTTCGAGGCTGCCTCGGCGGCGATGGGGCAGGCCATCTTCCAGCGCATCCAGGCCCGCTTGCCGCAGGCCCTGACCGAGCTGCGCGCGGTGGTCGACCCGGTGCTGATCGCCGCGGCCGGCTTCGGCGAGGGTGATGCACCGCAGGACGCCGCCGATCTGCTGCAGCGCATGGCCGACGGGCTGGACGGGCTGTCCACGCTGATCGGCCTGCTGTCGGACGAGCAGATCCGCGCGCTGGTGCGGCGCCTGTCGGCCATCGTCACCGATACATTGGGCTTGTCGCAATCGGGTTTTCGCAGCGAGTTCATCGCCATGCTGTCGGCCGCGCGCACCACACTGCGCAGTGGCAATGCCGCGCTCACCAACGAGGCGGCGGCGGTGCGCGAGTCGTTGGCCTGTCTGCTGGCGCGGCTGGAAAACGACCTCTACCCGCGCTTTCCCAGCTTCGACCTGCGTGCCGACCGGCTGGCCGATCTGCTGATCGGCTTCCTGCGTCAGACGCCATTGCCCCAGGTGCTGGGCCAGGCGCAGTGCCTGCTCGACAAGTTGCAGGCCGTGCTGCAGGCGGTGGCGGGCTTTGCCCGCGCGGCCATCGTGGCGATGTCGTCCGGCACGCCGGATGCCGCGCCCGCATCGGCCGCGGCATCGGCGCCCGCCGGAGCGCGCTTCATGATGGGCGCTTTCGCAGAGGCCGACGCGCCATTGGCCCGCATGGCCGATGACGGCGCGCCTGCCATGGCCGACGGCCCTGCCGGCGCGACCGGCCCTGCGGCACCCGGCCGCGAGCTCGACGGCAGCTACTGCTGGTACGCCTCCTGGCTGTATGCCCGACGCCGCCAGGGCTTCACCGAAGGCAACGGCTTCTTCAGCGAGGCCGACAACCAATGGGGCAACGCGATCTGGCAGACGATCTGCCCCGGCTACCCCGAGGATGAAGTGTGGCTGTCGACCGACCGCAAGCAGCTGATCCTGCGCCGCGCCGGCAATCCGCACGAGGTGCTGCACCGGCAGGACACGCCCTTCGAGTGGTACCAGGCGCCGCAGTTCACCGGCGCCAACGCCCAAGAGCATTTCCTGATCGAGCGCATCGGCGGCCCCTTCCTCGAGACCTGGGCTTACGTGACCGCCTTGCTGGCCAAGTTCGGGGCGGGCTTCTGGCATGCGGTCAAGATGGGCTTGAGCCCGGGTGAATACGCCAGCAACATCAGCCTGTGGCTGCAGCACTGGGCCGAAGCCGTCGCTCGCAGCGTGGCCAAGGCGCCGATGCCCTCGCTGATCGCCCAGGCCGCGGGCAAGAACCTCGGTTTCACCTGGCTGTTCAGCACGCTGATCCCCACGGTGATCTTCGTGGCCTGCTCGTTCGAGGGCGTGCACACCGAAACCACCGCGGGCCTGGGCTTCCTGCAGTGGCTCACGTTGATCGGCGGTGATGCGATCTCGGCCTACACGGTGAGCGCGGCCACCGGCGGTGTGCGCGATTTTTTCCTGTCGCTGTTCACGCTGATCAACTACAGCGGGCCCGATTCGCCCCCGGCGCTGGGCGACGACCTTCGGCCCAAGAACTGGGACATGGCCGACCCGGTGATCGGTGCGGTCACGCTGGGGCTGGGCATGGTGTTCCAGGCACTGATCCCGCGTGACGACTACGGCCTGCCTTTCGACAACAACGGCGCTTCCACGTTCGGCGCGCTGTACTTCCCCTACATGTTGTTGGGCGCACCGCTGGTGGGTGCCTTCAACAACTTCCTGGGCACGCTGGTGTCGTGGTGCATCTGCCGCACCACCACGCCCACGCAACTGGGCAAGAAGGTGGGGCTGGGCGCGCTGACCAGCCTGCTGACGTTCATCGTCGAGTTCTACAGCTTCAAGGAAGGCAGCACCGACGGCGGCCGCTACAACCCGCGCAAAGACCCCGACGGCACCGCCTACAGCCCCGCGCGCAGCGACTTTGCCGGCTACCCCGACGGCGGCAGCTCGCCCTACCGGCTGCCCTACGCCTCGGGCGATGCCATGTACGTGGGCCAGGCCAACCTCGGCTTCTTCAGCCACGCGCGCTACAACACCCTGCCGCAGGTTTATGCCTACGACTTTGCGCATGATTTCGGCGACGAGATCCTGTGCATCCGCGACGGCACGGTGGTCGACTTCTTCGACTGGATTCCCGACAACATCAACCCCAACGGCACCCAGACCACCGCAGCCCGCACCGCCTCCGATGGTGTGATGGGCGGCGCCGGCTGGCGCAACGATTCACCCGGCTGGAACTTCGTCACCGTGCGCCATGACGTGGCGGTGGCGGCGCACGACAAGGACCAGGGCGGTGTGGCCGTGACCACCTACGCCACCTACGGCCACGGCGCCACCGACAGCGTGCGCACGCTGTGGTTAAGCCTGTACGGCAAGGCGCCCAACCAGATCATCGGCAGCCGGGTGCAGC
>MESD01000182.1:1218-6184 GCA_001770815.1 Burkholderiales bacterium RIFCSPHIGHO2_12_FULL_69_20 | reverse complement strand
GTTGACCAACGCCACGTCGCTGAAGCCGCGCATGAAGTGGCGCTCGTCATCGCTCAGCACCACACGCGCTTCGATCACCGCGGCCATCACCACCTCGGCGGCGCGGGCGTTGTTGCCGTCGTCCATCTTGATCGCCACGCCCAGGCCCTGATCGGGCAGCGCGGCGCAATACACACCCTCGGCACCGACCTTGCAGAACACCCGCTCGCCCAGGCGCTGCATCACCCGGGTGTCGAAGCGGCCCGTGCCCGCCACGTGGAAGGGCGAGGCCGCCACCGCCTGGCGCAGCCGGCGCGCGGCGCGGGCATGGCCATCGGACAGCCCGTGGCCGGTGGCCACGCGGGCAAAGCCGTGCGCCAGCTGGCGCAGCGGGATCGCGTAGGTGGGGATCGAGCAGCCATCCGTGCCCACTGGCGCATGGCTCAGGTCGGCACCGGTGGCGGCGGCCAGCGCGGCGCTCACCTCGCGCATCACCGGATGGTCGGCACCGATGTAGCCGCGCACGAACTCGGCCGGCTCGCGGCCGGCGGCGCGCGCCATCAGGCAGCCCACGCAGATGAAGCCCGCGTGTTTGCCCGAGCAGTTGTTGTGCAGCACGCCGGGCGCATCGGCCACGCGTGCCAGTGCCTTCAGCGCGGCGTCGTTGCCGGGCCAGTGGGCGCCGCATTCGAGTGCCGAGGCGTCCAGCCCGGCCTTGGCCAGCAGGCTGGCCGCGGTGGTGGTGTGGCCGGGCTCGCCACCGTGCGAGGCGCAGGCCAGCGCCAGCTCGGCATCGTTCAGGACCAAGGCTTCGGCCGCACCGCTGGCCACCAACGGCAGCGCCTGCAGCACCTTGCAGGCCGAGCGCGGAAAGATCGGCCGGGTGATGTCGCCCAGCGACTGCACCAGCGTGCCGTCGCCGTCGACGATGGCGATCGCGCCGCGGTGGAAGGATTCGACGATGCCACCGCGCTGGGCGTGCACAAGATCGGGGTTGCAGGGGCTCACGGTGAGGGCTTTCCGGCGGGACGATGGGCCACTGTAGCGCCGGCATCGCCGGCCACGATCGCCCGGCCACAATCAGCCGATGCCCTTGTCCGCGATCGCCCTGGTGCTGGTGGCCGCCCTGCTGCACGCCGGCTGGAACATCGTGGCCAAGCGCACCGGTGGCGGCAAGCACTTCGTGATGATGGGCGCGCTGATGATCGTGGGCCTGTGGGCGCCGCTGGGGCTGGTGATGGCCTGGCAGCAGCTGCCGCAGTGGGGCTGGCGCGAGTGGGTCTTGCTGCTGGCCGGCTACCGCGCCGCCGACCTGACCGTGGTCTACCCGGTGGCGCGTGGCACCGGGCCGCTGGTCAGCGCCTTCGCTGCCCAGCGTGCTGGCCGACCGGACCGGCTTCGTGCGCGATTTCAAGGCGCAGTGGAAGGCCGCACTGCTGCTGGCGGCGGTCAGCGCGCTGGCCTACGTGCTGGTGCTGTACGCGGTGCAGCTGGCGCCGCTGTTGCATGTGGCGCCGGCCCGCGAGGTGTCGATGCTGTTCGCCGCGCTGCTGGGCGGCCGGCTGCTGGGCGAGACCGACCGCGGCCTGCGCCTGCTGGGCGCGGCCTGCATCGCCGCCGGGGTGGTGGCGCTGGCCTGGTGACGCAGCGGCGGCGGGCTCAGGCCGGCACCGGCCCGTTGCGTGCGGCCTGGGCCAGCGGCACCAGATCGGTCTCGGCCAGCGTCTCCTGCGCCAGCAGGCGGGCGGCGTAGTCGTCGAGCAGCGCGCGGCGCGCGCTCAGCACGGCGCTGGCGCGGGTGAAGGCCTCGTCGACCAGCGCGCGCACCGCGGCGTCGATGCGCTGCGCGGTGTCGTCCGACAGCCCGCGCGACAGCGCCATGTTGCCCTCAGGCAGGTCGAGGAAGCGCGGCTGTTGGCGTTCGTAGACCACCTGGCCCACCTCGGCCGACATGCCGTAGCGCGCCACCATGTCGTGGGCGATGTCGCTGGCCTTCACCAGATCGTCGGCCGCGCCGGTGGACACCTCGCCGATCACCAGCGCCTCGGCGGCACGCCCGCCCAGCAGCACCGCCAGCCGGTTGCGCAGCTCGCTGCGGCTGGCCAGGTAATGGTCTTCGCTGGGCCGCTGCAGGGTGTAGCCCAACGCGCCCACGCCACGCGGGATGATCGAGATCTTGTGCACCGGGTCGGTGCCGGGCAAGGCCATCGCCACCAGCGCGTGGCCCATCTCGTGCACGGCCACCGTGCGGCGCTCGTGCGGGCCCAGCACACGCTGATGCCGCTCGAGCCCGGCGACGATGCGCTCGACCGCGGCGGTGAAGTCGACCATTGCCACCGCATCGGCATTGCGCCGGGTGGCCAGCAGCGCCGCCTCGTTGACCAGGTTGGCCAGGTCGGCGCCGGCAAAGCCCGGCGTCAGCGCGGCCACGGTGTCGGCATTCACGTCGTGGTCCAGCGTCACCTTCTTGAAGTGCACCCTCAGCACGTCGGCGCGGCCGCGGCGGTCGGGTCGGTCGACCAGCACCTGGCGGTCGAAGCGGCCGGCGCGCAGCAGCGCGGCGTCCAGGATCTCGGGCCGGTTGGTAGCGGCCAGGATCACGACACCGGTTGACGCATCAAAGCCGTCCATCTCGGCCAGCAGCTGGTTCAGCGTCTGCTCCTTCTCGTCGTGGCCGCCGCTCATGGGGCCGACCCCGCGCGCGCGGCCCAGCGCGTCGAGCTCGTCGATGAAGATGATGCAGGGCGCCGAGGCGCGCGCCTGCTCGAACAGGTCGCGCACCCGCGCCGCGCCCACGCCGACGAACATCTCGACGAACTCGCTGCCGGTGATGCTGAAGAAGGGCACGCCGGCCTCGCCGGCCATCGCGCGCGCCAGCAGGGTCTTGCCGGTACCGGGTGGACCCACCAGCAGGATGCCCTTGGGCATGTGCGCGCCCAGCCGCCCGTAGGCCTTGGGGTTCTTCAGGAAGTCGACCGATTCGCGCAACTCGGCCTTGGCCTCGTCGACCCCGGCCACGTCGTCGAAGGTGACCTGGATGTCGGTCTCGGAGTGCAGCTTGGCGCGGCTCTTGCCCACCTGCAGCAGCCCGCCCAGGCCACCCATGCCGCCGATCCCACCCTGCGCGGCCATGCGCTTGGCGATGAAGGTCCACACGCCCAACAGCATCAGCGCGGGCACCACCCAGCTGAGCAGGTCACGCAGCAGCGTGTTCTCGACCACGCCCTCGAAGCGCACGTCGTACGACGCCAGCTCCTTGGCCAAGTCGGGCGCCACGCGGGTGGTGACGATGCGGGTGTGGCCGTCGGGCTGCGGTGCCTTGAAGCTGCCCTCGATGAACTGGCTGCCGATGCGGATCGATTCGAGCTTGCCGGCCTGGAGGTGCTGCAGAAACTCGCTGTAGGGGACGGGCTGCACCTGGGTGCTGGTGACCCAGATGTCGCGCAGCCAGAACAGCGCCACCAGCGCAAACATCATCAGCCACAGGTTGGCCGGTTTCCAGCCCTGCTTGAAGTCGGGCAGCGGCTTGGGGCCATCGGGTGCGGCAGGGGGCTTGGTCGGTGGCATGGGCGGTGTCCTCGCAGGCTGATGGTGCCACCCCACGACAATCGGCGGCATGACACAACGCGTGATCGGCGTCGATTTTTCCAGCAGCCCCAGCCGGCGCAAGCCCATCGTGCTGGCCAGCGGCACGTTGAGCGGCGCGGCGCTGCGCTTCGAGGGGCTGCAGCGCTTTCACAGCCTGACGGACTTTGGCGACTGGCTGGCCCAACCCGGGCCGTGGGTGGGCGGCTTCGACCTGCCGTTCGGCCTGCCGCGAGAGCTGGTCGAGCAGCTGGGCTGGCCCACCGGCTGGGCCGCGTGCATCGATCATTACGCCGGCCTGAGCCGCACCACGATCCGCGACACCTTTGCCGCCTTCTGCAACGCGCGGCCGGTGGGCGGCAAGTTTGCGCACCGCGCCTGCGACCGGCCGGCGGGCTCCAGTCCATCGATGAAGTGGGTCAATCCTCCGGTGGCCTACATGCTGCATGCCGGTGTGCCGCTGCTGCGCGCGGCCGGCGTGCGCTGTCCGGCGCATGCGCCGCACGAGGGCGACGCCCAGCGCATCGCGCTGGAGGCTTACCCCGGCCTGCTGGCGCGTGAGCTGATCGGCCACCGCTCGTACAAGAGCGACGACCGCGCCAAACAGACGCCCGAGCGGCTGATCGCCCGCAAGGACATTGTCGAAGCGCTGGAGCAGGGCCGCACCCGGCTGGGCCTGCGTTTGCGCCTGAGCGCCGCGCAGCGCGATGCGCTGGCCGACGATGCGTCGGGCGACGCGCTGGACGCGGTGCTGTGTCTGGTGCAGGCGGCCTGGGCCGCGGGCCGGCCGGGCTGGGGGCTGCCGGCGGACGTGGATGCGCTGGAGGGCTGGATCGTCAGCGCCTGAGCACCGCCGCGCCGGGTGCCGCCTGCTGGTAGTCGGCGTTCAGCCGCGCAAAGCTGGCGGCGCGCTCGGCGTCGATGAACTGGCGCAGCCCGTCGATCTGGAACGGCCGCAGGGCCGGCTCGTGGTGCAGCACGATCTCGGCGGCCAGCGCCCAGTCCACGTCGTGCGTGCCGGGGTGCAGCCACAGCAGCGCATCGCCGGGCAGGTCGGCCAGCAGGGCTTCGGCGGCCTGGTCCTGTGGCACCGCCGACAGCCGCACCGCCTGCGGCCAGCGGCCCAGCAGCGGGGCGCCCTGCTGCTGCGGCGGCCACAGCAGCAGCAGACGATGCGGCGGGTAGGTCTCCACCGACGGGTTGCCGTCGGCGCTCTTGATGAACTCGGTCGTGCTGTCGAACACCTGGCGCGCCGCGCCGGTCCAGGCGCCGGGCTGCCAGGCCGCCAGCACCCGTGGATGGCTGGTGCGCCGGCCTTGCAGTGCCAGCAGGTCGGGTTGCCAGTCGGGCGCGGCATTGGCGTCGTCGTCGGCGTCCCATTGCGACGCGGCGAAGTCGCGCG
>MESD01000182.1:0-1195 GCA_001770815.1 Burkholderiales bacterium RIFCSPHIGHO2_12_FULL_69_20 | reverse complement strand
CGGCAGCGCCGCCTGCGCGTCTTCGGCCCGCAGATCCACCGGCGGCAGCGTGACCTGCGGCGGCTCGTCGCGCGCGGCCGGCATCCGCGGCACTGCGACCATCGGCACGTCCTCCACGTCGTCGGCGTCCCAGGTCTGGCCGTTGCGCAGGGTGCCGCCGCGTGGGCGCGGGGCGTTGCCGGTGCGCTCGGGGTGGAGCTTGGCCACCAGGTCTGACAGGTCGGGCAGATCGGTGCGCGGTGACGAGGGCGCAGCGGGCCGCATGCGGCGCACGAAGTCATCGAGCGCGCGGGTGGGATCGTCGTCGGGGCGGTCGGTGCTCATGGCGCGATTCTGCGTGCTTTGACGCGGGCTTCAGCGCGGTTTGACGCGCACGCCGTCGGCCACCGCGGCCGGCGGGTAGACGATCACCGATTGGCCGGCGGCCAGGCCACGCTGCACCCAGGCCTGGCTGCCGTTGCGCCCACCCAGGGTGACCGGCTTCAGGCGCGCATGGTCGCCGTCGAGCACGAACACCGCCATGTCGCCGGCCCTCGCATCGGCAGCCCCGGGCTGCGGAAACACCGCGCTCACCGGCACCAGCAGTGCGCCGTCCTGCACCCGCGTGAGGATGCGCACGCCAACGCGAAAGCCATCGCCCAGCGCCGCCGGCGGTGGCGCGGCCAGGTCGATCAGCACCTTGACGCGCTGCTCTTCCACCCCCAGCGCCGACACCTTGGTGAAGGCCGCTGGCTCGACGCTGCGCACCCGGGCGGCCAGCGTGCCGGGGCCACCCCAGCGGTCGATCGCCACCGACGCGCCGGGCGGGGCCTGCAGCGCCTCGGTGGTCAGCAGTTCGGCCACGATCTCCAACTGCGTGGTGTCGCCGATCTCCAGCACCGGCGTGCCCGGCGCCACCGTGGCCTCGCTGGGCTGCAGCACCTTCAGCACCCGGCCGGCCACCGGCGCGCGCAGCACGAAGCCGGCGCCGCCGCCAGTCTGCTGGGCGGCCAGCGCGGCGCGTGCCACCTCCAGCTCGTGCTGGGCCACCTGGCGCGCCTGTTCGGCCGCCTGCAGCCCCTGCTGCGCCGCCTGCACCGTCAGCCGGTCGGTCTCGAGCTTGGTCGGCGCGATGAAGCCCTGGGCGCTGAGCTGCTCGCTGCGCTGCTGGTCGGCACGCGCCTGGGCCAGCACCACGCGCTGCTGGCCGACCGCG
>MESD01000181.1:5647-21320 GCA_001770815.1 Burkholderiales bacterium RIFCSPHIGHO2_12_FULL_69_20 | reverse complement strand
TCGACGCTGCCGAAGCTGGCGTCGAGCATCAGCGTCGCAGCGGGTTCCATCGTCACGCCGTCGCCGCCCAGGCTGGCGAAGTACAGCTCGTGCAGCAACACCGAGTTGGTGGCGATCAGCTCCTCGCGTTTCAAGCCGTTGAGCTGAAAACCGGGCGCCGTGGCGAACACCGTCGTCGCCAGTTGCGCGCGGATGGCGTTGAGCCGCTTCACCGCCCCGCCGTGGTTGTTCTGGTGGTGGCTGGTGATCAGGCCGGGCGACAGGCGGTTCAGCGCTGCGGGGTCGAATGGCAGGTCTTGCAGGCGTGCAGTCATGAAAACTCCTTCAGCGCAACAGGGGAAGCAACCAGGTGGCCACCAGCCCGACGGCTGCGCACGCGCCCAGCAGCGGCAGGACACCGACCTTGAAACGGAACAGTGCCACCGCGGCGGCCACGCAGACGGCGGCCGACAGACCATCGAAGCGCCCGCCGAAACCCTGCGGCCAGAGCACGTGGTAGCCGAAGAACATCGCCAGATTGAGGATCACGCCGACCACCGCCGCCGTGATCGCCGACAGCGGCGCCGTGAAACCCAGCTTGCCGTGCGTGGCCTCGACCAGCGGCCCGCCGGCCAGGATGAAGACGAACGATGGCAGGAAAGTGAAGAAGGTGACGACGGTGGCGGCCAATGCGCCGCCCAGAAACAGCGCGTCGGGCCCCAGGGCCTGCTTCAACCAGCCACCGACAAAGCCGACGAAGGCCACCACCATGATCAGCGGCCCGGGCGTGGTCTCGCCCAGCGCCAGGCCGTCGATCATCTGCGGGCCGCTGAGCCACTGGTGGGTCTCGACGGCCCCCTGGTACACATAAGGCAGCACCGCATAAGCCCCGCCGAAGGTGAGCAAGGCGGCCTTGGTGAAGAACCAGCCCATCTGCGTCAGCGTGCCTTGCAGGCCGTTTGTGGCCACCAGTGCGGCCATCGCCAACAGCCACAGGCCGACGCCGGCGGCCAGCACCTTGGCCAGATGACTGCGCGAGAAACGTGCATGCGCCGGGGTGGGGGTGTGGTCGTCGATCAGCGCGGGCCCGTAGCTGGTTTGGGCGCTGCCGTGCCCACCGCCCAGCGCAAACACCTGCGGCCACCGCCGGGCGCCGAAGTGGCCGATCAGCGCGGCCGCCAGCACGATGGCCGGGAACGGTATGTCGAACGCGAAGATGGCGATGAACGAGGCTGCGGCGATGCCCCACATCCAGCGGTTTTTCAGCGCCCGGGTGCCGATGCGGTGCGCCGCGTGCAGCACCAGCGCGGTCACCGCGGGCTTGAGCCCGAAGAAGATGCCGGCCACCAACGGCACGTCACCGAAGCGCAGGTAGATCCACGACAGCGCGATCAGGATGAACAGCGACGGCAGCACGAACAGCGCGCCGGCGACGATGCCGCCCCAGCTGCGGTGCATCAGCCAGCCGATGTAGGTGGCGAGCTGCTGCGCCTCGGGGCCGGGCAGCAGCATGCAGTAGTTCAGTGCATGCAGAAAGCGCTGCTCGCTGATCCAGCGCCGCCGCTCGACCAGCTCGGTGTGCATGATCGCGATCTGCCCGGCCGGGCCGCCGAAGCTGACGAAGCCGAGCTGGAGCCAGAAGCGGAAAGCCTCGGCAAAGCGCACGGCAGCGGGTGCCGCCGCGGTGTCTGCCGCGACGTCGGTGGCCGCTGATTTGGGCGTGCTCATGCGGGTGTTCCAGGTGCGGCGTACAGCGCGTTGAATACCGCCGCGGCCGCCAGGGTCAGTTCGTCGTCGTCGGCGTGCACCTCGCGCAGGCCGGACAGCACGGCCTCCAGCCCGGCGGCCTCGGGCACCGGGATGCCGCCGATGTCCAGGAAGTGCACGGCCCGCGTGATGCGCTGCAGCCGCGGGTCGGCATCCATGCCGAAGCTGGCCGCCAGCACCTCGACGCTGACGCGCGCGCCGACGTGCGTGAAGCGCGCCCCGTCGTAATCGAAGCCCAGCACGCCGCGCGGCGCGGGGGTCGAGCCGCCCGGGTCGGCCAGCCAGACGAAGGTGGCCGCGGGGTCGATGAAGCGGCGGATCAGCCAGGCACAGGCGAGGCGGTCGACCCAGGGCCGCGTACGCGTGGCCCAGCGCTTGCCCTGGAACTTGCGCACGTCGAGCCGTGGGATGCCGTGCGGCGCCAGCGCCACCGGCTCACCGCGCGAAAAGCGCGCATCCAGCGCCTGGCGCAGCGCGTCGAGTTCGGCTTGCGCCTGCTCGCCGGCGGCGCCGGGGTAGTAGTCGATGCGCCGAAGCGCCTGCAGTGCCTCGGCCGTGGCACGCCAGCGCCGCCGGGCCTCGGTCTCGTCCAGCGCGGGCAGGGCGGCGGCCAGCGTTTGCGCGTCGGTGCGCCACTGGCCGTAGGCCTCGGCGCGGTCGAACAGCGCCAGCAGCTCGGCCCGCTGGGCCTGGTCGTGCGTGGACAGCGCGAGCACGTTGGCCTGGCCACCGTGCGAGCGAACCTCCGTTGCCAGCGGTTCGAACAAGGCGGCTTGCGACTCGGGCAGCACATAGACGCCATCGCGCAGCGAGCCGCAGCCCAGGATCTTCAGCGCACGCCAGACCCGCAGGCGCACGGCGCTGGGCTGGGATGGCAGGGTGAGAAAGAGCGCGCTCCACATGCCCTGAGCATACCTCTCAAAGCTTGTAGCAACTAATACAAATTTTGTTGCAGTTACTTCATCCTCAGCTGCCCGGCTGCACCCCGAACAACCAGGCCAGCGCGGTGAAGCTGGCGAATGCCAGCACCGTGCTGCTCATGATGATGCGGGCCACGCGGCCCGAATCGGCGCCGTAGCGCTCGGTCAGCAGTGACACGTTGCTGGCGCTGGGCAGCGCGGCGGCGAGCGTCAGCACCATCAGCTGAAAGCCGCTGAGCGGCGCGCCCAGCTGCTGCGCCGCGGCGCCCGTCATCAGCACCAGCAGCGGGTGCACGAACAGCTTGATCAGCGCCACCGGCAGGTAGTGCGTCAGCGGCGTGCGGGTGTGGGCATGCTGGCCGGCGCGCCACAGCACCGCGCCGATGGTGAACAGCGCCACCGGGCTGGCACTGTCGGCCAGCATGCGCACGACGGTGTCGACCGGCCCCACCAGCTGGATCTCGCCGATCGACAGCGCCGCCCCCAGCGCGATCGACCAGGGCAGCGGGTTGGACAAGGCGCCGCGCACCGCCCGCAGTGCCGCGGTGCGCGCGCCATGCTGGCCCGCGCCCTGCATCTGCGAGAGCGCGATGCACAGCGAGCTGGTGACGAACAGATCGGCCAGGATGGTGCAGATCACCGGCCCGGCCGCTGCCGGCCCCAGCAGCGCCACCAGCAGCGGCACGCCCATGAAGCCGGTGTTGGGGAAGGCGGCCACCAGCGCGCCGAAGGCCGCATCCTTCAGGCCGACCTGGGCATTCAGGCTGACCGCGATGGTGAAGAACACGATCAGCAGCGCGCACAGCAGGTAGACCACCAGCACGAACGGGTTGAGCAACTGCAGCACCGGCGTGCCCATGCCGAAGCGCAGCAGCAAGCAGGGCAGGGCGAAGTACAGCACGTAGGCGTTCAGGCCCGGGATGGCCGACTCCGGCAGCACGCCCTGGCGCGCGGCCAGCCAGCCGGCCAGCACGAGCGCGAAGAACGGTACGGTGACGGCGAGGATGGCCTGCATGCTGGGGCTGGAGTATCCCCGCGCAACGGGCGGCGCGGCCGCCAGCGCCCGCTGCAGGCTTGCAGCCTGCACTCAATCGCGCTGCGGTCCGGGTTGGCGCGGATCGACCACGAAGCGCGCGGCCACGCTCACCGGGCTCAGCGCATCCTGCGGCCGCTGCACTGCCATCAGCGTGGCCTGCAGCTGCCGATCATCAACCTGCAGCGCCAGGTAGCCCCGCTGGTCGGAGCGGCCGTAAAGCAGGTGCGGGTTGTGCTGCAGCAAGGTGTCGATCAGCCCCTGCGGTGCACCGTTGCTGCTGATCGACGTGGTGCAGAACTCGCTGGCGATCACCGGTGATCTCGGATCGTCGAAGTCGGCCTTCAGCCCGGCCACGACATGCGCATGCACGTCGCCGCCCAGCGTCACCACGCCGGGCAACTGGCGGTCGGCCACGCCCTGCAGCAGGCGTTGGCGGGCGGCGGGGTAGCCGTCCCAGCCATCGCTCCAGTAGGTGCCGCTGTAGTGGTCGCTCACCGGTGTGCGCGAGGCGCGCGCCATCAGGGTCTGCTGGGCCAGCAGGTTCCAGCGCCGGTCCGGGTCCCAGCCGTCGGCCAGCCAACGCTCCTGTGTCTGGCCCAGCAGGGTGCGGGCCGGGTCACGCAGCTCGGCGCAGCGGGCCGGGCTGACCGAGCGGGCAAAGCCGTTGCGCCCCAGCAGGCCGAAGCCAGGCACGCAGGCCTGCGTCGACCGGTATTGGCGGTTGTCCACCGCATGCAGGCGCGCCAGCCGGCCCCAGTCCAGCCGGTGATGGATGCGTGCATCGGGCCCCACCGGGCGCATCGCCTTGGGCACCGGCTGGTGCTCCCACCAGGCCTTGTAGGCGGCCGCGCGCTGGCGCAGAAAGGCGGCGCCCTGCAGCCACTGGCCCTGGTCGGCGGCGTAGTCGTTGTCGACCTCGTGGTCGTCCCAGATCAGCAGCCAGGGCCCGGCGGCATGGGCGGCCTGCAGCGCCGGATCGCTCTTGTACTGGGCATAACGCGCGCGGTACTGGGCCAGCGTGCGCGCCTGCGGGCCGTCGTGCGGGCGCACCGCCTGCGGGCCCGATTCGTACTCGTAGATGTAGTCGCCCAGGAACATCACCAGGTCGACATCCTGCGCGGCCACATGCCGCCAGGCGGCCCACTGGCCGTGGTCGAAGCGCTGGCAGCTGGCCACGGCCGCGCGCAGCGTGGCGGGGGCATCGGGGGCGGGCGCGGTGCGGCTGCGGCCGGTGTCGCTTTGCCGGCCCAGCGCGCTGAAGCGGTAGAAGTAGCCGCGGCCGGGGTCCAGGCCGCGCGGCTCGGCATGCACGCTGTGGGCATCGGCGGCGACGGCGATCTCGGTGCCGCTGGCGGCGATGCGGCTGAAGGCCTCGTCCTCGGCCAGCGCCCAGTGCACCGGCACCTCGGCGGGCAGGTCCAGCCCCGTCAGGCGCGTCCACAGCACCAGCGCGTCGGGCTCGGGGTGGCCCGAGGCCACGCCCAGCTCGAAGCGGGGCACGTCGGCGGCGCGGGCATGGCGCACGAAGGCCGGCGCCGCCAGCGCGGCGGCGCCCAGGGTCAGCAGGTGGCGGCGGTCCAGCGGCATGGCGCACAGTGTGACAGCGCTGTTTCGACCTCGGCGTGCGTTGGCGCAGCCCCGGGGCAGGGGCCCCCGCTATGATCCGCGGCCCCGCTCATCTGCCATGGCCACTGCCCCCAAACCGCCCGACACCCTGAACCCTGCCCAGTTGCAGGCGGTGCACCACCTGGCTGGCCCCTGCCTGGTGCTGGCCGGTGCCGGCTCGGGCAAGACGCGGGTGATCACCCACAAGATCGGCCGGCTGCTGCAGGCCGGGCTGGCGCCGAAAGAGATCGCGGCGATCACCTTCACCAACAAGGCCGCGCAGGAGATGCGCGAGCGCACCAAGGCGCTGGTGGGCGCGCGCGCCGCCAAAGACCTGGTGGTGGCCACCTTCCACAGCCTGGGGGTGCGCATCCTGCGCGCCGACGGCAGCAAGGTGGGCCTGAAGGAGCAGTTCTCCATCCTCGACAGCGACGACGTGATGGGCGTGCTGCGTGATGCCGGCGGCGCCAGCGACAACAAGCTGGCGCGCAGCTGGCAGTGGACCATCAGCCTGTGGAAGAACCAGGGGCTGGACAGCAGCGGCGCCGCCGGCGTGGCCAAGGACGATCACGAGCAGGTGGCCGCCCGGGTGATGAAGCTCTACGAAGAGCGGCTGGCGGCCTACCAGGCGGTGGACTTCGACGACCTGATCAGCCTGCCGCTGAAGCTGCTGCAGCGCGACGACGAGGCCCGCGCGCGCTGGCAGGGCATGTTCGGCCATGTGCTGGTCGACGAGTACCAGGACACGAACTCGGTGCAGTACGAGCTGCTGAAGCTGCTGGTCAGCGGCCCCGATCCACGCCGGGCGGGCCAGTTCACCGCGGTGGGCGACGACGACCAGAGCATCTACGGCTGGCGCGGCGCCACCATAGCCAACCTGCGCCGCCTGCCGCAGGACTGGCCCGACTTGAAGGTGATCCCGCTGGAGCAGAACTACCGCTCCACCGGCAACATCCTGCGCGCGGCCAACAATGTGATCGCCGGCAACCCCAAGCTGTTCGAGAAGAAGCTGTGGAGCGAGTTCGGCGACGGCGACCCGGTGCGGCTGATGGAGTGCGACGGCGAGGAGCACGAGGCCGAGCGCGCGGTGGCCTTCATCCAGAGCCTGCGCGCGCAGGGCGGCGCCATCGCCGACGACCGCGCCAGTGGCCAGATCAAGTTCGCCGACTTCGCGATCCTGTACCGGGCCAACCACCAGGCGCGGGTGTTCGAGCAAAAGCTGCGCGCCGCGCAGATCCCGTACAAGGTGTCGGGCGGGCAGAGCTTCTTCGACCGCGCCGAGATCAAGGACCTGTGCGCCTGGCTGAGATTGCTCGTCAATCAGGATGACGACCCCGCGTTCTTGCGCGCGGTGACCACGCCCAAACGCGGCATCGGCCACACCACGCTGGGCAAGCTGGGTGAATACGCCGGGCGCTGGAAGACCAGCCTGTTCGAATCGTTGTTCTCCGACAGCTTGGCCGCGCAGTTGGGCGCCAAGGCGATCGGCTCGCTGCACGAGTTCGGCCGCTACTTGAACGACCTGGAGCACCGCGCCCGCCACACCACCGGCGCCGAGGATGCGAAGGCGCTGCTGTTGGATTGGCTGAAGACCATCGGCTACGAACAGCACCTCTACGACAGCGAAGACAGCGAGAAGCTGGCCGCCAGCCGCTGGACCAACGTGCTCGACTTCGTCGACTGGGTGAGCCGCCGCTGCGGTGGCGAGATCCGCCAGGAAGGCGGTACGTTTGAAGGCGAGAAGCAGACCGTGCTGCAGGTGGCGCAGACCATCAGCGTGATCATCAGCCTGGCCGAGCGCGGCGACGAGCAGGACGTGGTGACGCTGTCCACGCTGCACGCCAGCAAGGGCCTGGAATGGCCGCATGTCTGGCTGGCAGGCATCAACGAAGGGTTGCTGCCGTTCAAGCCCGACGCCGAGGACGTGGCGGCCGAGGTACTGGCCTCGCGGCTGGAAGAAGAACGCCGGCTGATGTACGTGGGTATCACCCGCGCCCGCACCACGCTGGCGGTGAGCACGCTGCGCCGGCGCAAGAAGGGCCGCGACACGGTGCAGGGCATCCCCAGCCGCTTCATCGCCGAGATGAAGCTGCACGAGGCCAGCACCCGTGAAGACCCACGCGAGCGGCTGAAGAAGCTGCGCGCCGCGCTGTCGGCCAAGGTGGACGCGGCGCCGCCGCCGGCCTGAAAGGTTCATCCGCATGCCCAGGCTTGCGCCCGCCTTCCTGCTGTCGGCCGTGGCCGCCATCGCCAGCCACCTGGCCTGGCCCGATGCGTTCTGGCCCTACGCGCTGCTCAAGCCGTTGACCACGGTGCTGGTGATCGCCCATGCCTGGCGGCGCGGCCAACCCGGCGATACCCGGCGCCGCGCGCTGCTGGCGGGGCTGGTGCTGTCGCTGCTGGGCGACGTGGCACTGCTGTGGCCGCAGCAGGGCTTTCTGCCGGGGCTGGTGGCCTTTTTGCTGGCGCATCTGGCCTACCTGTACGCCTTCACTCGGGGTGTGCGTTTCGGCGCCTGGCCACTGGCGTTTGTGGGTTATGCGCTGCTGGCCGCGGGCGTGTTGACGCTGTTGTGGCCCGGTGTGCCGCCGGGGCTGCGCGCGCCGGTGGTGGCCTATGTGTTGTGCCTGGCGGCGATGGCAGCGCAGACCGCCAGCGCCTGGCACGCCGGGCGCACCGGCGTGGTGGCAGCCCTGGGCGGCGCGCTGTTCCTCACGTCGGATGCGCTGCTGGCCACCAACCGCTTCCACACCCCGCTGCCGCTGGCCACGCTGTGGGTGCTGGCCACCTACTGGGCGGCGCAGTGGCTGATCGCCAGCGCGTTGCCGCCGCGGCGAGCTTGACGCGCCAGCGCCGCCCTACATGCCCTTGAACAGGTGGGTGTAGCTGCGGCTGACTTCCAGCTTCTCGCCGTGGCCGCGCACGCTGACGATCTGGCGGCCGCGGAAGTCGCGCGTGACGGCGGCGATGGCCTTCACGTTGACCAGCGTGCTGCGGTGGATCTGCCAGAACACGGCCGGGTCCAGCTCGTCGATCAGCTCCTTGATCGGCTTGCGGATCAGCGCCTCGACCGTGGGCGTCTGCACCCGCGTGTACTTCTCGTCGCTGATGAAGAACAGCACCTCGGCCACCGGGATCATCTGGATGCCCTGGCCCACGCTGGCCTGGATCCATTCGAGGTAGCGCGGTGCGCCGCCGGGGTTCAGCTGCGCGGCCAGCTTGTGCAGCACCTGCTGCAGCGGCGGCGTGGGGTCGCGGTCGCGTGATGAC
This sequence comes from Burkholderiales bacterium RIFCSPHIGHO2_12_FULL_69_20, assembly GCA_001770815.1. Taxonomy (GTDB): domain Bacteria; phylum Pseudomonadota; class Gammaproteobacteria; order Burkholderiales; family Burkholderiaceae_C; genus Pseudaquabacterium. Next base: position 12,743 of record MESD01000181.1, on the reverse strand, counting down.
CCGGCTTCGGCATCGGGCGCATCACGCAGTGCCAGCCGCTGGCGGATGCGCTGCGCGGTGACTTGCAGTCGCTCGCGCTCGGCGGGCTTGAGCACGTAGTCGCAGACGCCCTGCTCGAAGGCCTCGACCGCGTACTGGTCGTAGGCGGTGATGAACACGATCTCGGGCAGGTGCTCGTCGTCGGCCACCGCCATCTGGGCGATCTGGCGCGCGGCATCCACGCCGGTCAGCCCGGGCATGCGGATGTCGAGAAACACCAGCTCGGGCCGGTGCTGTTCGACCAGCGCCACCGCCTCCAGGCCGTTGCGGGCCTCGGCCACGATCTGCAGCTCGGGCCACACCTCGGCCAGGCGGGCGCGCAGTTGTTCGCGCATCAGGCGCTCGTCGTCGGCGATGACGGCGCGCACGGGTGGGGTGGGTGTGTTCATGGCGCGATGGTAGCGAGGAGGGGGCCGGTGCAACAGTCGGCGCGACGTTCAGCGCAGCAACCAGCGCAGCAGCAGCACCCCCACGATCAGCGGCGACAGCAGCAGCCCCAGTACGGCCGCCACCACCAGCAGCGGCGCGCCCACCGTGGCCAGCACGATGCCGCCGATCACCAGCACCAGCAGGGCCAGCAAGGCCACCAGCATCAGCGGCACGAAGACCACCAGTGCCACCGCCACCAGCAGCGCCACGCAGTCGGCCGCCAGGCGATCGGCGCCGTCCAGGCCGGCCAGGCTGAACTGCGAGCTGATGTCCTGGCCATCGACCACCACGCTGAACGGCGGCGGGCCGACGTGGGACAGACCTTGCGCGATCAACCAAACGGTGGCCACGGCCCCCAGCCCCCCCAGCAGCAGCACCAAGGGCACGCGCGAGGCAACGGGTTTCATGCGGTGGCTCCTTCCAGCGGTTTGTAGGGCACGGCCAGCGTCACGCGGGTGCCGCCGCCGGGGTTCTCGGCAATCGTCAGCGTGGCCTTGGGGCCGTAGAGCAGTTGCAGCCGCTCGCGGATGTTGGCCAGGCCCACGCCGGTGCCCGCGGTGGCGGCGCGGCCGAAGCCCAGCCCCGTGTCGGCCACGGTGACGGTCAGCTTGCCGTGCACCACCTCGGCTTTGAGCGTGAGCTTGCCGCCCTCGGGCTTGGGCTCCAGGCCGTGCTTGATGGCGTTCTCCACCAGCGTCTGCACCATCATCGGTGGGAACTCGGCCGACAGCAGGCCTTCGGGCACGTCGATCTCGGTGCTCAGGCGCTCTTCCATGCGCACCTTCAGGATCTCCAGGTAGGGCCGGATCACCGCCAGCTCGCGCCCCAGGTCGCGGGTCTGGCCGTTGGCGCCGCCGTTGGCCTCGCGCATCGTGGGCATGCTGGCGCGCAGCAGCGCGATCAGGTTCTTCTGCATCTGGCTGGCGCGCTTGGGGTCGACCTCGATCAGGTGGTCGATGCTGGCCAGCGTGTTGAACAGGAAGTGCGGCTCCACCTGCGCCTGCATCGCCGCCATGCGCGCCTCGACCACCTGGCGCTTGAGCGATTCGCTCTCAGCCGTCTCCACCGCCTGTGCGGCCTGCGCCTCGGCCTGGATCTGGCGCTTGTAGGTGATCTTGATGATCGCCGAGGCCACGATCCACAGCAGCGCCAGGCTGGGCAGAAATTCGCCCAGGCTGATGACCTCGTGCACCCGCTGCTGGCGGCGGCTCTGGCGCACCTCGCGTTCGGCCTCGGTGCGGGCCTCCTGGGCGGCCTGCTCGGTCTCGGTGCGGGCCTCCTGCACGGCCTCTTCGATGGACTTGCGCGCTTCTTCGACGGCCTGGCGGATCACCTCGCTGGTGACACCGGGTGGCAGGCGGATGTCGACCACCGGGCCCTGATCGCCCGCATCGGCGCCTGCATCAGTGTCCGCCTCTGCGCCCGCCGCCGCGGACGCCGCGCTGGCCGCTTCGGCGGGTGCCGACGCGCCCGAGGTCGCACCGGCGGCCGGCCGGTTGCGCGGCGTGATGCGCACACCCCGCTCGTCGATCACGATCTCGACGTTGCCGTTCGGGCCGGGCCGTTCGATGCGCACCGACGGCTTGCTGCTGTCGTTGGGCGACGGTGGCGCGGGCGGCACCGGCAACGCGGGCGGTGCCGGCGGCTCCCAGTCCTGTTCGGGGTGCGTGATGGTGCGGGTGAAGCTCCAGCTGAACGGCGGGATGTTCTGCAGCAGCCCCGAGACGATCAGCAGCAGCACCGACAGCACCACGAAGCGCTTCCAGGTGATGCCCACCAGCCAGTTGGCGTAGGTGTGAAAGCTGCGCACGCTGGCGGCCGAAAAGCGCTGCCAGCGTGCGGCCCAGACCGGGCGTGCGGGTTGGGTGGAAGGGGCGTTCATGGCGGTTGGGCGAAGGGTGCCTGTGCGATACGGTGCACTGTACGCATGGCCGCAGGGCGTTGCCGCCCGATCCGATGGGCTGCGCCTGGGCGCCGACAGGCCGCATGCGGCGGTGACGGGCGGCACCACCGGGCCAAGCCTCGGGTCCGGTGGCGCGGCCATCTTGATGCAAAACGCAGAACGCCCCGCGGCGCTGGGCACCGGCGGGGCGTTCTGCAGCCACCACGGCATGGGCCGTGGCAGGGGCGGGCTTACTGCTTGACGGCTTCGACCTGCACCACCAGGCGCACGTTGTCCGAGAAGCCGAAGTTCAGGCCCCAGCCCATGCCGTATTGGCTGCGCACCAGGGTGGTCTCGAAATCACCGCCGCAGACCTCGACCTTGAGCATCGGGCTGTTGTAGCAGTTGAAGTTGGTGGCCTTCAGCACCACCGGGTTGGTCTTGCCCAGCAGCGTCAGGCTGCCGGCCACTTCGCTGACCTTGTCGCCGTTGAAGCTGAACTTGTCGGCCACGAACTTGGCGGTTGGGAATTCGGCGCTGTTGAAAAAGTCCTTGCTCTGCAGGTGCTTGTCGAAGGCGGCGGTGCCGGTGTTGATCGAGCCGGTCTCGATGACCAGCTCGACCTTGCCGGACTTGCCGGCCTTGTCCAGCTGCACGCTGCCGCTCTTCTTGTCGAAGCGGCCGCGGTTGGTCGAGGCGCCGAAATGCGAGATCTCGAAGGTGGCAAAGGTGTGCGCCGGGTCGATCGCGTAGGTGGCGCTTTGCGCCTGGGCGGCGAAGGCGGTGGCGGCCAGGGCGGTGGCAAGCAGGGTGGTGCGGATCATGGGTGTGTCCAGTGGGTGGGGTTGAAAAGTGGGGGATCAGAGTGGCGCCATGCCGCTGAGGGCCAGCTTGAACTTGACGCTGACGTCGTTGGCCACCATCGAGGTGTCGGCCCATTCGCCTTCACCGATCTTGAAATCGAGCCGCTTGATGCTGAAGCTGCCGGTGGCGGTGCTCGCTGCGCCGGCTTGGGTGACCGTGACCGGCACCACCACGTCGTGGCTGTTGCCCTTGATGGCCAGCTTGCCGCGCACCTCGAACTTGCCGGCGCCCAGCGCCTTGATCGATTGGCTGGCAAAGCTGGCCTGCGGGAACCTGGCCACGTTGAACCATTCGGCCTTGGGCACCTCGGCGTCGGTCTCGGCGGCGCCGAAGCTGGCGCTGCCGGTCTGGATCGTGAAGCCGACCTTGGCGGCCTCGGGCTTCTTGGGGTCGAAGGTGATCTGCGCCGTCCACTGCTTGAACCTGCCTTCCACCGGCACGCCCATCTGCTTGCTGGTGAAGCTGATCTCGCTCTGGGCGGGCAGCACCTGCTGGGCGGCGGCGGGGCCGGCCAGCGCGGCGGCGGCCAGTGTGGTCAGCAGGGTGAGGGGCAAGTTGAGGGGCAAGTGGGTCATGGGCATCCTGGCATGAAAGGTGAGCGACAACGGGCGCCGGTCAGCGCCGCGCCGGGCGCATGCGGCCGATCAGGCCGTCGCGGTCGATGAACTGGTGCTTCAGCGCGCCGGCCACATGCAGCAGCACCAGCAGCGCCATCGCCTTGGCCAGCCAGCCGTGCCAGGGCTTGAGCGCCTCGGCCAGCGCCTTGTCCACCGGCACGAAGTCGGGCAGCGGCAGCACGCCGAACCAGACGATGGGGAAGCCGGCCGCCGAGCTGTAGGCCCAGCCCACCAGCGGCACGATGAAGAACAGCGCATACAGCAGGTGGTGGGTGGCATGCGCCAGGCGGGCCTGCCAGGCCGGCGTGGCCACGTCGGGCGGCGGGCGGTGGCTGATGCGCCAGGCCAGCCGCACGAACGACAGCGCCAGGATCGTCACGCCGGCCCACTTGTGCCAGTTGTAGAGCTTGAGCCGGGTGGGCGAAAACGGCAGCTCGTGCATGTAGACGCCCAGGCTGAAGCTGCCGACGATCATCAGCGCCAGCAGCCAGTGCAGCGTGATGGCCGGGCTGGAATAGCGCATCACGGCGGGGCTTTGGGGCAAGGCGGGCGTTGAAGGCATGGGCATCAGTCTGGGGGGTGGTGGGCGGGTGGGGGTTCAGACCCCTTGACCCGGCGTTTCAGTTTGATTGAACGCAAATCCGATTCAGCGTCGCTGAGGCCGGCCTCTTCCCAGCCTTCACGCCGCACGCAGTCGAACGGGCTCTGGCCGTGCGGCACGCCGCCACCAACCAGGTTGTCGAGCAGGCCGGGGTCGGTGGGCTTGGTGAACGAACGCCGCGCGATCCACAGGTGCGTGGGCCGCCCGTGTGCATCGGCCAGGTAGCCGTTGCAATGCGCGCCGAAGGTGAGGGTGCCCCAGAAGCGCGCCGCGGCACGCTCGAAGGTGGCCAGCAGGCGGCCGTCGTCCAATGCCGGCAGGTGCGCCCGTGCGACCGAGCCGGTCCGCCGGGCCTGGCCGCCGTCGGCGATGTAGAACGGCAGCCGGGCGCCGGCATCACGCGCCTGCGCTGCGGCGATGGCGGGCCAGTCGGCGGTATTCAGCATCGGCTGGGCGTTCCTTGGAGTGGCTGGCGCAAAGCGCGTTTGAATTGTCCATCCCCGCACCCCACGGCGGTGCTGGTGCTGCGGGCCTATCGTCGCAGCGGGCCGACGCCTGAACTCAGCCCCCCAACCGGGGGGTGCATTCGTTGTTTGCCATGAGCCTCGAAGGCTAGCATCGCTGCGTTAACCCATGTCATCTGCCACCGGTCATTCACCATGAACACAGTTCGCACTTTCAAGTCATCCAGCATCGCCATGCTCGTGATGTGTCTCGTGGGCAGCGCCCACGCCACCCTCGTCGATCGCGGCAACGGCATGGTGTACGACAGCGTCCAGAACCTGACCTGGCTGCAGGACTGGAACAGTCGGGGCACGCAGGGCTTTTCCGACATCGGTCGACTCACCTACGTCCCCGCTGACCAATGGGCCCGCGATTTGGTGTTTGGCGGCTTCACCGACTGGCGTTTGCCCACCGCGATCAATTCGGATGACGGCGCCATCTGCTTGTACAACGGCTGCACCAAAAATGAATTTGGCCATCTGTGGCACGTCGAGCTGGGCAACCCGCGCAATGGGCCGCTGGTGAACACCGGTCCCTTCCTCAACATGCGCGGGCCGTTCAACACCGGCAACACCTATTTCACGAGCACCCTCCGCAGCAACCCCACCGGCGTCGTGACGTTCTCGACCAGCGAAGGGCGGCACCAGCTGGATCCGGTGACCAGCGGCTCGAGGCTGTTTGTGGTCGCGGTGCGCGATGGCGATGTGCTCTCTGCGGTGCCCGAGCCACAGTCGTGGATGATGTTGTTGGCAGGTTTGGCTGGCGTCGGTGCCGTGTCGGCGCGGCGATTGCGCCAGCGCTGAAGTCCGGCTTCCGTTTCAGTTCAGCCGCCTTCAGGGGGCAGGAGCGAAGCGAGGTTGAGGGCCACATTCACCAGGCTTGTTCGAGCAGGGCTTCAAGCTGCGCGGCCTCGGTGATCTTGCGCGGGTTGGTGTGCACCCAGGGGTTGGCCATGCCCTTCTGCGCAATGATCGCCAGCCGTTCGTGGCCGAAGCCCAGCTGCGACAGCCGGGTGGGCAGGCCCAGGTTGGCGATCAACGCTTCCACCTGGTCGGCCGCCGGGCGCGACGCATCACCCAGGGCGGCGGCGATCTCGGCCATCTGCGGCGCGCAGGCCTCGGCGTTGTAGCGCATCACCGTGGGCAGCAGCACGCAGCTGGTGATGCCGTGTGGCACGCCGGCATCGGCGCCCAGCGCATGGCCCAGGCCGTGGCTGGCGCCGTACTCGGTGCGGCGGATGCTGGTGGCCGCCAGCCAGGCACCCATCTGGCCGTCGAGCCGGGCGTCCAGGTCGTCGGGCGTGGTGGCGTAGCGTTTGAGCGAGCGGCCCAGCAGCGCCAGTGCGCGCACGCTGGTGGCGTCGATCAGCGGCTGCGCGTTGACCGAGCACAGCGCCTCCACCGCGTGGTCGACCGCGCGCACGCCGGTCGACAGCCACAGCCGGTCGGGCGTGTGCACGGTGATGCGCGGGTCGAGGATCACCGCCGCCGCGCCGATGAAGGCGCCGGTGTAGCCCTGCTTGGTGCCGAAGCGGGTGTCGGTGCAACCGCCCAGGTCGCTGAACTCGGCGCCCGACAGCGTGGTGGGCACGACGATCTGCCGGCAAGGCGGCTGGCGCGGCAGCGGCGTGATGCGGCTGCCGTCGGCGGCCACGCGGATGTGCCAGTCGTCGAGTTGCTCGATGCGGCTCAGGTTCTCGGCCAGCGCCACCAGCGCCACCTTCACCGTGTCGATCACCGTGCCGCCGCCGATGCTGACGATCAGGTCGGCATTGGCGGCGCGCACCGCATTCGCCAGCGCGATCACCGACTCACGCGGCGTGTGCTCGATGCACGCGTCGAACAGCCCCACCACCTGCGGCTGGATGCGTGACAGCGCGGCGGTCACCGCATCGGTCTTGCGGTTCAGCGATTGGCTGGTGACCACGAAGATGCGCTGCGCGTCGCGCTGCGTGGCCTCGGTCTGCAGCGCTTCGGCCGCGGGGGTGCCGAAGTGCACGCGGTCGAGCTCGAGGTAGTTGAAGACGCCGGTTTTCATGGAAGGAGGCTCCTGGACTGCGGGTGGCGGAGACCACTGCCGGGCCGGCGGCAGGGTCGATGTGCCGTGCATTGGCGCACAGCGGCGGCCCGGCGCGCATCGGGATTGCTGCGTAGCCGCGTG
>MESD01000181.1:0-5610 GCA_001770815.1 Burkholderiales bacterium RIFCSPHIGHO2_12_FULL_69_20 | reverse complement strand
GCATCGGGATTGCTGCGTAGCCGCGTGCCGCTCAGCGTGGCCGTCAACCTGACCATCAACGCGGCCACAGCGCCCACAGCCGCAGCGGTTGCTTCATGCGCCCGGCCTGCTGCTCGGCCAGCGCGCCGGTGCCCCAGAAGTAGTCGATGCGCACCGCACCGGTGATGGCGGTGCCGGTGTCCTGCGCCATCACCAGCCGGCGCAGCGGCGTGGCCGACAGCGGCTCGGTGGTGGCTATCCACAGCGGCGTGCCGTAGGGCACGGCCTGCGGGTCCACCGCCACCGAGCGGCCGGCGGTCAGCGGCACGTTCTGCGCACCGCGCGGGCCGGCCGCCGGATCGGGCAGCGGCTCTTCGCGAAAGAACACCACCCGCGGATTGCTCCACAGCATCTGCTGCAGCCGCGCCGGTGCGGCGCGCTGGCCCCAGTCGCGGATCGCCGGCCAGTTGGCGCCATCGGCGCGCAGCTCACCCTGCTCGATCAGCCAGCGGCCCACCGAGCGGTAGGGCCGGTCGTTGTGGCCGGCAAAGGCCAGGCGCACCAGGCGCTCGCTGCCGTCGGGCTCTTGAATGCGCAACCGCCCCGAGCCCTGGATCTGCAGCACCAGCACATCCAGCGGGCTGGCCACCCAGGCGATCTCCTGGCCGCGCAGCGCGGTGGCCGCGGCCGGCAGCGTGTCGATCTGCTGGCGGCTGAACCACGGCCGGCGCTGGGCCAGATCGGCCGGCGGGCGGTGCAGCGGCACGGCAAAGCCCGGGCGCGGGCGGCGGCTGGCGATCACCAGCGGCTCGAAGTAGCCGGTGGCCAGGCCCTGGGTCTCACCCGTGGGGGATTCCACACGCCAGGGCTGCAGTTCACGCTGCAGGAAATCACGCGCAAAACCGTCGTCGGGCGGGTTGAAGGCGGCGGCGCGTGCGCACACGCCGGCCCAGCCCGGCGCGGGCCGCGCGCAGCCGGCACGCAGCGCGGGCCACAGTTCGGCGGCGCGGTCGTCGGCCCAGCCGGGCAGCTGCGACCAGTCGGCCGGCAGCCAGCGGGCATTGGGGCGGTGCAGGGCCGGCGGTGCGGCGGGGGTTGTCGGGGCGATCGGCGGGTCGATCGGCGGCGCGCTCGGCACCGGCGCCGGCGGTGGTGCCGGTGCCGGTGCATCGGCCGGGGGCGCCACTGCGCAGGCGGTCAGCAGCGCTGTCAGGGTCCACATCCCCAGCAACCCCAGGCCACCGACCCGCCGACCGCCACCGGATAATCCGCACATGTGGTTGATCCTGCTGGAAGCCCTGGGCGCCGGGTTGGTGCTGGCCTTGATCGTCTGGTGGACGATGTTCTCCGGCCGCAAGGGCGGCGAGCGGCCCACCGACGACGAGCCGCCGCCGCCCTGAGCTGGGCAGCGCGGCGTCATCGGATCGCGCCGCTGCCCAGCCCGTGCGCGGCCAGCAGTTGCTGCACCCGGTCGCGTGTGCCACGCGCCACCCGCCCGGTGATGGCCAGCGCGGCACCGGCGGCGGCCATGCGCGCAAAGGCGCTGCGCAGTTGGTCGGCGCTCACGGCATCCATGCGCGCCAGCCAGTCGGCCCGCGAGCGCAGCCGGCCCAGCACCAGCGTGTCGAGCGCCGCTTCCTCGAGCCGGCGGCCGGGCTTCTCCAGCCCGCGCAGGCGGCGCACGCGGATCTGGTTCTTGGCACGTTCCAGGTCCACCGGCGCGATGGTCTCGGCCTGTGCCACCACCAGCTGCGCCAGCGCGGCCAGGCAGTCGGCCAGCTGCTGGGGCGAGGTGCTGGCCTCGATGACGAACTGCCCACCGCTGTCGATCACGTCGGCCGAGCAGGCGGCGTAATACACCAGGCCACGCTGCTCGCGCAGCTGGTCCATCAGCGGCGAACTCATGCCCTCGCCCAGCAGCGCGGCGGCCACCGCGGCGGTGGGGTCGTCGGCCTGCAGCGGCGGGATCGGGAAGCCCATCACCAGGTGCGTCTGGCTGCTGCCGGCCATCGCGCGGGTGCGCAGGCCGCCGCGCCAGGGCGGCGCATCCAGTGTGTTGGGCGTGCCCGGCGCCATGCTGGCGAAGGCAGCCTCGGCCTCGCGCTGCACCGCGGCCACGTCGATGGCGCCGGCCGCGGCCACCACCACGTTGGCGCCGGTGTAATGGCGCTGCACCTGGGCCACCAGGTCGTCGCGGGTGAAGCGCTGGATGTTGGCGCGGGTGCCGATCACCGGTTGCGCCAGCGGGTGCAGGCCCCAGCAGGCACGGTCGAACAGCTTGAAGGCGGTGGACATCGGATCGTCCTCGTCTTCGGTGAACTCATGCAGCAGCACCTCGCGCTCGCGCGCCAGCTCGGCCTCGGGGTAGGTGGCGTGGCGCACCAGATCGCCCAGCATGCGCACCAGCTGCGGTGCATGCTCGCCCAGCCCGCGCATGTGGAAGGCGGTGTGGTCCTTGTCGGTGTGGGCATTGACCTCGGCACCCAGGCGCTCGGCATCGAGGTTGATGCGCCGCGCGTCGCGCGTGGCCGTGCCCTTGAAGGCCATGTGCTCGATGACATGGCCGATGCCGTTGAAGGTGCGCTTCTCGTGGCCGCTGCCGCAGCGCACGAAGACGCTCACGCTGGCCGTTTGCAGGTGCGGAAGCGGCAGCGTGAGGACGCGCACACCGTTGGCCAAGGTTGCCATCAGCGCGTCGGTGTCGGTGGGACGGGCGGGCATGGTGCGTGGCATGTCAGTCAGGCAGCACGAAGCTGCGTGGCGCACGCAGCAGCCGCCGCCACACCGCGGCATACAGCCGGCGCCGGTCCAGCAGCGTGATGCCGCGTGAGCGCAGCGCCAGCTTCAGTGCCAGCCAGAAGCTGACGCCCAGGTTGAGCAGGCCGGTGACCACCAGCGCGGCCACGCACCACCAGAAATCGGGCGTGCTCAGCGTGGCCCAGCCCAGCGTGCTGGCGGCCGCGGCCAGCTGGCCGGTGGACAGCGTGACGTGCCGCACCTCGATGGGCAGGCCGACGAAGGCCAGCAGCACCGGCACCAGGCCCAGCAGCAGGCCCAGCGACAAGTTGGCCGCCACGCCCGAGACGTTGGCGCGCCACCAGACCGACCAGCGCCGCGCGCGCGCCGCACCCAGCCGCGCCACGATGCCCGGGTGGTGCGCCAGCGCGCTGTCGAGCCGGTGGTAGACGAACCAGTTCTCGGCCCAGCCGGCGATCAGGCTGCTGGCAAACAGCAGCACGCCGGTGAAGGCGGCAAACAGCGCGGTGGGCCCCAGCAGGGTGATCGAGTGCAGCACGTGGTGCGCGTCCTGCTCGCTGACCAGCGGTGCGCCGAACAGGCCCCAGGCCGCCAGTTGCACCGCCACCACCACCGGCGCCACCAGCGCCAGGTTGCCCATGATGCCGGCGAACTGCGAGCGCACCAGCATCGTCACCTCGTCGACGAAGGACTCGATCGCCACGATGTCGCGCGCGGCGGTGCGGTGATCACCCTGCGCACCCACCTGCAGCGCGCCCAGCTTCTCGGCCATCGCCGGGGCGGTCATCGCCGGCTGCTTGGTGGCCACCGTCCAGTGCAGCAGGTGCACGATCAGGAAGCTGATGGCGTAGTTCATGCCCGCGCCGAAGCCGGCCCAGAACGGTGCCAGCCCCAAGGCCAGGATGCCGAACTTGGCGAAGGTGGTGCCGGCGATCACCACGCCGCCGCCGGCGGCCGCACGCAGCATCGCGCGGTACTCGTCGGCGTTGCGGGTGATGTAGTGCTCGCCCGACTCGGCGTGGCGTTCGGCCATCTTGCGCGCCAGCAGCGAGTACTGCCGGCTCAGCAGCGCACGCAGGCTGCGGCGCTGGCGCGACAGGCGCACCAGGCTCACCATCAGCTGTTGCAGCTGGCGCTGGGGCTGGTCCGACAGGGCCAGGTCGAGCAGCGCCTCCAGCCGGTCGATGCGGCTTTTCAGCTGCGCCGTCTCGAAGACGATGTTGACCGAGACGCCGTAGTCCTCCAGGTGGCCGTGCACGCTGTCGGCCGCGGTGCGGCAGCGCTGCAGCAGCGCGCGCAGGTAGTTGGCGCGTGGTGCGGTGTCGGCGGGGTTGCCGGCGGCCAGCGCGTCGGCCAGGGCGTCGCCGGCACGCGCCAGCTGCTCGAAGGGCCGATCGGCCAGCACGTCGGTGCTCATGCGCTGGCGCAGCGCGGGTGTGAAGGCGGCGGCGCGGATGGCGCTGACCAGCCAGGTCATCGCCTGCACCAGCGGCGCGCGCCAATCGGCGGCCAGGGCCGATGCCGCCGCACTGGCGTCGGCGGGCACGTCGCGCCCGGCCGTCAACAGCGTGACCAGCCGTGCCAGCGTGGCCGAGTCGATCGCGGCCAGCCACTGGGCATCCTCGTCGCGGCTGAACATCAGCTGGAACAGCACCGCGCCGTTGTCGGTGTCGGGCGTGGCCGGCAGCAGACGCAGCGCCAGGCGCTCGCCCAGCTCGCCGGCCAGATCGCGGCGGGCGGTGAAGCCGAAATCGGCCAGCAGCGCGGCCAGGTCGGTCTCGCGCCAGAAGCGGCCCAGCAGCGCCACGATGCGCTCGCGCGGCTCGGCGTTGCGCTCCAGCACGTTGAGCAGGTGCTTGAGCCGCAGCACCGGGCGCGGGGTGTCGCCGTTGCTGCCCTCGACCGGGCCGTGACGCAGCCACTCCACCAGCCGCACCAGCCAGACATGGCGCTCAGGGCGCGGCGCCCGGGGGTCGGCGGCATTGAGCAGCGCCGTCAGGTCCCAGGCCGCGCCGGCGCGGGCACTGGGCGAGAAGAACCCCATCAGTGCAGCGTGGCCGTGTCGGCCAGCGCGAACTCGGCCACCGGGGACTCGAACCAGACCGCGTCTTCGGTGATGCAGAAGAAGCGCCCCTGCATCGAGCCCTGTGGCGTGGGAATTTGCGCCCAGCTGGTGTACTCGAACTGCTCACCCGGCTTGAGCAGCGGCTGGTGCCCCACCACGCCCAGGCCACGCACCTCTTGCACGCGGCCGTGGTGGTCGGTGATCTGCCAGTGCCGCGCCACCAGCTGCGCCGCCACGTCACCGCTGTTGACGATGGTGACGGTGTAGGCAAAGCCGTAGCGCTGTTGCGCCGGATCGGTCTGCTCGGGCAGCGGGCGCACGGCCACGGTGGAGGTGAAGCGGGGTTTGGCCATGGGCCGCATTCTAGGAAGCAAGTGAAAATCCGGCCCATCCCAAGGAGTTGCCACCCCATGAGCCGCACTTACCGCATCGCCCCCAGCATCCTCTCGGCCGACTTCGCGCAACTGGGCGCCGAGGTGCGCCAGGTCATCGCCGATGGCGCCGACTGGATCCACTTCGACGTGATGGACAACCACTACGTGCCCAACCTCAGCTTCGGCCCGATGGTGTGCCAGGCGCTGCGACAACATGCCGTCAAGCCCGACGGCAGCCGCGTGCCGATCGACGTGCACCTGATGGTGCAGCCGGTGGACGCGCTGGCGCTGGCCTTTGCCCAGGCCGGCGCCGACCTGATCAGCTTTCACCCCGACGCCAGTGCGCATGTCGACCGCACGCTGCAGCTGATCAAGGGCGCGGGCTGCCAGGCCGGGCTGGTGTTCAACCCGGCCGCACCGATCGACGTGCTCGAC
>MESD01000180.1 GCA_001770815.1 Burkholderiales bacterium RIFCSPHIGHO2_12_FULL_69_20 | reverse complement strand
CGGCCGGATCAGGTGGTGCTTGCGGCCGCCCGGCCGCCCGGCCGCCCCGCCCGTGGCCTACTCGCCGAACAACCCGCCGGCCGACTGCGGCGGCGCCACGCCCAGGTGGCGGTAGGCCGCCAGCGTGGCGATGCGCCCGCGCGGCGTGCGCTGCAGGAAGCCCTGCATGATCAGGTAGGGCTCGATCACGTCCTCGATGGTGCCGGCTTCTTCGCCGATGGCCGCGGCCACGTTGTCCAGGCCGACCGGGCCGCCGTCGAAGCGGTGGATCACCGCCTCCAGCAACTTGCGGTCCATCAGGTCGAAGCCCTCGGGGTCGACGTCCAGCATCTTCAGCGCCAGGTCGGCGATCTGGCGCGTGATCACGCCGTCGCTCTTGACTTCGGCATAGTCGCGCACCCGGCGCAGCAGCCGGTTGGCGATGCGCGGCGTGCCCCGCGAGCGGCGCGCGATCTCGAAAGCGCCCTCGGCCTGGATGGTCACCTTCAGCAGCCCGGCCGAGCGCTTGACGATCACGCCCAGCTCGGCCGGGGTGTAGAACTCCAGCCGCGCGACGATGCCGAAGCGGTCGCGCAGCGGGTTGGTCAGCATGCCCGCGCGGGTGGTGGCGCCCACCAGCGTGAAGGGCTGCAGGTCGAGCTTGATCGAGCGTGCCGCCGGGCCTTCGCCGATCATGATGTCGATCTGGTAATCCTCCAGCGCGGGGTAGAGGATCTCCTCGACCACCGGGCTCAGGCGGTGGATCTCGTCGATGAACAGCACGTCGTTCTTTTCGAGGTTGGTCAGCAGCGCGGCCAGGTCTTTGGGCTTCTCGAGCACCGGGCCGCTGGTCTGGCGCAGATTGACACCCAGCTCGGCGGCGATGATGTGGGAGAGCGTGGTCTTGCCCAGGCCCGGCGGGCCGAACAGCAGCACATGATCGAGCGCCTCGTCGCGCTTGCGCGCTGCGCCGATGAAGATCTCCAGCTGCTCACGCGCCTTGGCCTGGCCGATGTAGTCGGCCAGCAGCTTGGGGCGCAGCGCACGCTCCAGCGCTTCTTCCTGCGGCGATTGGCGCGCGGCGCTGACCACCCGTGGTGGCGGAACGTCGAAGTCGTCGGTCTGGATGCCCATACAGTGATTGTCCACCGAATGCCGGGCTGCCGGAAGCCTGCGGCCGGTGCGTGGCGGGCTACTTCGACAAGGCCTTCATCGCCAGCTTGATGCCGTCGCTCACGCCCACGTCGGCGGGCAGCGATTTCAGCGCCACGGCGGCGTCGCGCTCGCTGTAGCCCAGCGCGATCAGCGCCTGCACGATGTCGGACTGCGCATCGCTGGTGATCACCGCGCCGGGCGCACCCAGGTCGGGCGCCAGCTTGCCTTTCAGTTCGAGCAGCAGGCGCTCGGCGGTCTTCTTGCCGATGCCGGGCACCTTGACCAGCCGCGCGGCCTGCTGCTGCGCCACCGCCTGGGTCAGCTCGGCCACGCTCAGGCCCGACAGCACACCCAGCGCCATGCGCGGGCCGACGCCCGAGATCTTGATGAGCTGGCGGAAGGTGCCGCGCTCGGCCGCGGTGAGAAAGCCGAACAGCTGCTGCGCGTCCTCGCGCACCACGAAGTGCGTCAGCAGCGTGGTGCGCTCGCCCAGCGCGGGCAGGTTGTAGAAGCTCGACATCGGCACATCGACCTCGTAGCCGACGCCGTTGACGTCGATGAGCACCTGGGGCGGAGACTTCTCCGCGAGCACACCTGTGAGTCGTCCGATCATGCGGACGATTGTGTATTACCGACGGAACAGCCCAAGCCGCTGCGCTTCCAGCGCGGCTTCGGCGCGCGAGCTGACGTTGAGCTTGCGGTAGATCTGCTTGACGTAGTCGGCGATGGTGTGGCGGCTCAAGCCCAGCTGCACGCCGATCTCGGGCAGCGTGAAGCCCTTGGCCACGCGCAGCAGCACTTCGCTCTCGCGGTCGGTCAGCGACACCTCGGGCATCGCGTTGGCCTGCGGCAGGTTCTGGCTGGCGAAGTACTTGATCACCTTGCGCGCGATCGACGGCGACAGCGGCGGCTCACCCTGGCTGATGCGCTGCAGCTGCTCGGTGATCAGCTCGCGCGACTGCTCCTTCAGGATGTAGCCGTAGGCACCGGCCTGCAGTGCCGGAAACAGATGCTCGTCGTCGTCGTGGATGGTGACCACCACGCTCTGCGCGTCGGGCTGCACATCGCGCAGCTTGGCCACCACGTCGGTGCCGCTGCCGTCGGGCAGGCCCAGGTCGCACAGCGCCAGGTCGAAGCGCACCGACTGCACCTGCAGCAGCGCATCCTGCACGCGCGAGCACTCGGTGATGCGCGCATTGGGAAAGACCTGAAGCACCAGGCTCTTGAGCCAGGTGCGGATCTCGGGCAGGTCTTCCAGCAGCAGGATGTTGTTCATCGAAGGCAGTCCGTCGGGGCATCAAGACGATGCGCCAATTGATACTAGCAGCGGGCTAATGCGCTGTGGTGTGTCGCTCGAGCGGCAGCGTGAGGCGTATCACGGTTCCGTAGCCTGGGCCCGATTCGACCAGGCACTGACCCTGCAATTGCTTGGCGCGGCCCTTCATGCTGGCCATGCCGTGGCCCTTGTCGAGGCGGCCGTCCAGCTCCACCGGGATGCCTTTGCCGTTGTCCTGCACCACCAGCTGGAAGTCGCCGTTGGCGATGGTGCAGCGCACCGAGCACTGCGATGCACCGCTGTGCTTGATGATGTTGCTGACCGCCTCGCGCAGGATGCGCGTGGTCTGCACGTAGGCGCGTGACGACAGCGTCTGCGGCACCTCCTCGTCCGACGGCGCGCTCCACTCGCCCTGCACACCCGACTGCTGCAGCCGCGACACCACCTCGGCGCGCCAGTCGCCCAGCGCGTCGAGCAGCTTGACCGGTTTGCCGGTGAGGCCGCGCACCGACAGCCGCATCTCCTCGAGCGCCTCGCGCGCGAGCTGGCTGATGCGCTCGTTGTCGCTGGTGTGCACGATGGTCAGCAGCTTGGCGCCCAGGTCGTCGTGCAGGTCGGCGGCGATGCGTTTGCGCTCGCGCTCGGTGACCTGCTCGACCTTCAGCTCGGAGAGCTGCGCGAAGTTGCGCTCGATCTGCGCGGTGGCCTCGCGGATGCGCACCTCCAGCTCGGCGCGGTGTTGCTCGGCGGTCTGGAAGGCGCGGCCGTACTGCTGCACCAGCCGCAGGCCCAGTGCCAGGAAGCCCAGCGCCGGCAGCAGCTGCGCCACGTGCAGCACCCGGCTGTCCAGCGCCCAGCCCTGGGCAGCGATCTCCAGCGCCAGCGACACGCCGACCACGCCCAGCAGCGCGGCCATCGGCCACAGCTGGCGGCTGCGCTGGCGGCGGGCCTCGACCAGGTAGAACACCACCGCCGCCACCACTTGCACGGTCAGCACCACGAACCAGATCGAGGCCACCGCATACAGCCGCGGCTCGCCGGCGACCAGCAGCGTGGCGGGCATCAAGGCGCACTGCGCGGGCAGCGCGAAGTCCAGCCAGCGCAATCGGCGCCCGGCATAACGCATCAGGAACTGCACCGCCGCCAGCGTGATGAAGGACATCAGCGCGGCCAGCGCCAGCTCGGTGACATGGTTGGGCACCGGCAGGTCGGACGCCCACAGCCGCGCCAGCAGCAGCGACCAGCCCAGCATCAGCGCGCCGAAGTAGGCCAGGTAACTCTGCTCGCGGTGGAACCAGCCCATCACGAACATGAAGCTGCCCATCAGCACCAGCGCGCCGCTCAGCACCTCGGGCAGGCGCACGGCAAACACCGAGCGCCGCGCGTGGTGGGCGGCCAGGGTGTCGTAAGCCCCGACCTCGATCACCGACAGCCCGCCGGCGCGTTGGCGCGAACTGACCTCGGCCCGCGCATAACCCCGGATGCGCAGGTCCAGCCGGTTGTCGCCGGCCTGCATCAGCGCGGCGGGCAGGGCCACCAGTTGCGGGCGGTGGCAGTTGCGCGAGACCGGCTCGTCGAAGCGGCCGCCGTCGTGCACCAGGTGACCGTTCAGCCGCACCTGCAGCACGCTGCAGGCCCGCTCCACGTACAGGCCGTAGAGGGCGGGCGCCGGGCCGCCATCGCCCGGCCAGGACAGCGCGAGGCGGTACCACATCACGCCGCCGTGATCGGGCCGGCGGTCGGCCCAGTCGTCGGGCAGCGTGACCGGGGCAGCGCCCGCCCAGGCGGGCGGGCGGCCGCCCACCTCGGCCGCGGCCAGCGCCTGGGTCAGCACCTGCACCGTCGGCGCTGGGGTGGCCCCAGCCGGCGTGACCAGCCCGACCATGCACCAGCACAGTGGCCCGAGCAGCCAGCGCGCCAGTCGGACGAGCAGCGGGGTGCGGGGCGGCGGGGGCATCGGCATGGCCGACGATTGTGCGGGATGCCGGCGCGGCGCAATCGTCGGAGAATCCGCGCCATCCGCCCTCTTGTTGCGCGCCTGCCGGCGCGGCCCCCCGTGATCCTTCGCCACGTCTTCGACCCCATCGACAACACCCGATTGGCCCATCTGTGCGGCGCGTTCGACGAGCACCTGCGCGCCATCGAGGCGGCGCTGGCGGTGCGCATCAGCCGGCGCGAGGGCGCGTTCCAGGTCGAAGGCGGTCGCCCCCACGCGGCGCGTGCGCTGGCGCTGCTGGAAATGCTCTACGAGCGCGCCGGCCGGCCCATCCCCGCCGAGACGCTGCAGCTGGCGCTGGTGGAGGCTTGCGGCACGCTGACCCTGGCCGCGCCCGAGGCCCAGACCCTGCCGCCGGGCGCCGACGGCATCGTGCTGCACACCCGGCGCAGCGATCTGCGTGGGCGCACCCGCAACCAGGTGCAGTACCTGCACCACATCCTGAGCCACGACATCACCTTCGGCATCGGGCCGGCCGGCACCGGCAAGACCTTTCTGGCGGTGGCCTGCGCGGTCGATGCGCTCGAGCGCAGCGGCGTGCAGCGCATCGTGCTGACCCGCCCGGCGGTGGAGGCGGGCGAGCGGCTGGGCTTCCTGCCCGGGGATCTGGCGCAGAAGGTCGACCCCTACCTGCGCCCGCTCTACGACGCGCTCTACGACCTGATGGGCTTCGACCGGGTGCAGACCGCCTTCGACAAGGGCCTGCTCGAGATCGCGCCACTGGCCTTCATGCGCGGGCGCACGCTGAACCATTCGTTCGTCATCCTCGACGAGGCGCAGAACACCACGCCCGAGCAGATGAAGATGTTCCTCACCCGCATCGGTTTCGGCTCGCGCGCGGTGGTCACCGGCGATGTCAGTCAGATCGACCTGCCCAAGGGCAGCGGCAGCGGCCTGGTCGAGGCGGCCAGCGTGCTGCGCGACGTGCGTGGCATCGCCTTCAGCCACTTCACTTCGGCCGACGTGGTGCGCCACCCGCTGGTGGCGCGCATCGTCGAGGCCTACGACGCGGCCAAGCAGCCATGATCGCCCGCGCCGACCTGTCGCTGTCGCTGCAGTTTGCCGATGCCCACCTGCGCGCCGTGTTGCCGCGCCACAAGGTGCAGCGCTGGCTGTGTGCCGCGCTGGATGCACCCGCCGAGATCACCGTGCGCCTGGTCGGCGACGACGAAGGGCGGGCGCTGAACCGCGACTTCCGTGGCAAGGACTACGCCACCAACGTGCTCACCTTCGACTACGAAACCGCGCCGGTGGTGGTGGCCGACCTGGTGCTGGCCACCGGCGTGGTGCAGCGCGAGGCGGCCGAGCTGGGCCTGCCGGTGGCCGACCACGTGGCCCACCTGCTGGTGCATGGCGCACTGCATGCACAGGGCCACGAGCATGAAGACGACGACAAGGCCACCGCGATGGAGGCACTGGAGTCGGCCATCCTCGCCCGGCTGGGGCTGCACGACCCCTACGCGCCCTGAGGTTCGGCCTACTCGTTGCTGAACTGCCGCCAGTTCTTGCCCTTGAACTGGCCGTACCAGGCCTTGATCTCGGCCATGTCGGCCTCGATGTTGCCGGTGGGCTTGAACACCGGCCCCAGGCCGCTGAGCTTGCGCGGGTAGTCCATGTAGGCCAGCACGATGGGCACGCCGGCCTCGAGCGCGATCCAGTAGAAGCCGGTCTTCCAGTGCCGGGTCTTGCTGCGCGTGCCCTCGGGCGGCACCACCAGCTGCAGCGGGCCGTCGGCGTCGCGGATGGCGCGGGCCGAGGCGGCCACCAGGTTGGTCGACTGGCTGCGGTCGACGGCGATGCCGCCCAGCCAGCGCATCAGCGGGCCGAACGGCCAGCGGAAGATCTGCTGCTTGCCCATCCAGTAGATGTTCAGGCGCAGCGCAAAGGCCACCATCAGCGTGTACGGCAGATCCCAGTTGCTGGTGTGCGGCGCGGCGATCAGCACGCACTTGGGCTGATCGGCGGGCAGTTGCCCGTCGAGCCGCCAGCCGGTGGCACGCAGCACGCCCAGCGACAAGGCGCGCAGCACGGTGTTGACGCCGGGAGTGGTGAAGATGGTGCGGTGCATGGGGCCCTCTGCGCCGAGGGCAACGGGCCGCGTGCGCCGCGCAATTGTG
The DNA here is from genome assembly GCA_001770815.1 of Burkholderiales bacterium RIFCSPHIGHO2_12_FULL_69_20. Taxonomy (GTDB): domain Bacteria; phylum Pseudomonadota; class Gammaproteobacteria; order Burkholderiales; family Burkholderiaceae_C; genus Pseudaquabacterium. The sequence continues at coordinate 9,174 of MESD01000180.1, read as the reverse complement.
GCAGCCTGATGTGGCAGCCCGGTGTGGCCAACCGGTCCGGGCGCCGCGGTGGCTACATCAGCGCGCCGGGGCTGGTGAGCCAGTCGGTGTCGTTGCCTTGCGACGTGGCCTGCGGGTCGACGGGCGGCAGGTCGGCCTGGCCCAGGCCCATCAGCACCAGCGCGCGCTGCTGCAACTGCACCGCGTCGTCGTGGTCGCCGCAGCGGTCGAGCACGTCACTGGCGCGCAGCAGCACGCGCACGTCCCAGTTCGGGTCGGTGGTCAGCGCGGCCAGGCGGGCGGCCTCGAAGGCATGGTCGCGGGCCCGCTCGCGTGCCGCGCGGCTGCGCGCACGCTGCCCCTGGGCCCGGGCCAGGTCGGCCGCGTTGGTGGCCACCTCGGCCAGGGCGCAGGCCAGGTCGGCGCGCAGATCGTGGCCGCCCATCATCAGGGCCCAGCGTTGGGCCTGCGCCAGATAACTCTCGGCCGGGCCATAGGCATGCAGGCCGGCCAGGGCCCGGGCGGTCTCGGTCAGCGCATGGCACATGGCACTGGCGTGGCCGGCATCGCCGATCCGATCGGCCTGCTCGGCCTGGCTGAGCTGCTGCATCGCGTCGCGCAGCGCCTCGCGGGCGATGCCGTCGGCCAGCGCGGCGCCATCGGCAGACAGTCCGGCGGCACGGTGGTCGGCAGGGCGGGCGAGGGTGGCGGTCGGCATGCGGGATCCTGGTGTCGCCGGCAGCGGGCCGGCCCTGGCCTGCATGCTAGGGCGGGGCACGGTCGGGCCGTCACCCTTGCCTGCGGGGGTGGCGGGCGCGCCCTCACTCGGCTCGACACGGTGCGCGTGACCGAATGCACGGCCCGGCGCGGCACCGCCGGTGCGCCGCGCCAGGCGGGTGCCGGCTAGAGGTTCAACAGCTTCGGCAGTGCCAGGCTGAGCACCGGGAACGCGATCAGCACGCCCATGCGCAGCACGTCGGCGACGATGAACGGTGCGACGCCGCGCCAGATCATGGTGGTGGGCACGTGAGGCAGCACGCTCGACAGCACGAAGATGTTCATGCCCACTGGCGGCGTGATCAGGCTGATCTCGATGACGCAGACGATGATGATGCCGAACCACACCGGGTCGAAGCCCAGCGAGGTGACCAGCGGAAAGAAGATCGGCACCGTCAGCAGCATCATCGACAGGCTCTCCATCGCGGTGCCCAGCACCACGTAGACGAAGCAGATGGCGATGATCACGACGATGGGATGCAGGTCGAAGGCGGCGACGAAATCGCGCAGCGCGTTGGGCAGATCGGTGAAATTCAGGAAGTTGGCGAACAGCGATGCGCCGATCACGATGGTGAACAGCATCGCCGAGGTGCGCGATGATTCGACCAGCACCTCGCGCAGCACCTTCAGCGTCAGCGCCCGGCGTGCCAGCGCAAACAGGAAGCCCCCCATCGCACCGACACCGGCGGCTTCGGTGGGGGTGAAGAAGCCGCCGTACATGCCGCCCATCACCAGCGCGAACAACATCAGCACGCCCCAGATCTTGCCCAGCGCCCGGCCGCGTTCGGCCCAGGTGGCGCGCTCACCAGGCGGGCCGTAGGCGGGATGGCGGCGGGTGGTCCACCACGAGGCCAGCAGGTAGAACAAGGTGGCGATCAGGCCGGGTATCACACCGGCGGCGAACAGCGCGCCGATGCTCTGCTCGGTCATGATGCCGTAGATCACCAGGATCACCGATGGCGGGATCAGGATGCCCAGCGTCGCGCCGGCGCAGATCGATCCGGCGGCGAACGAGGTGGCGTAGTTGAAGCGCTGCATCTCGGGCATGGCCACCCGGGCCATGGTCGCGGTGGTGGCGATCGACGAGCCGCAGATCGCGCCGAAGCCGGCGCAGGCGGCAATGGTCGACATCGCCAGCCCGCCACGCAGGTGGCCGATCAGCGCATAGGCCGCCTGGTACAGGTCACGCGACATGCCGGCACGGGTGACGAAGTTGCCCATCAGCACGAACAGCGGCACCACCGACAGGGTGTAGCTGCCGATGTCGACGAATTCACCGGCGGCCGCCGACATCGCCGCCGGCCAGGAGCGCATCAGTCCCAGGCCGGCCAGGCCGACCAGGCCCATCGCCATGGCGATGGGCATGCGCAGCGCCATCAGCGCGAACATGGCGGCAAAGCCGAGCAGTCCCTCGGTCATGCCCGCTCCCCGTGCGGGCGGTGGCCGGCTTGGCCAGGGCGGTCGCGCCAGGCCAGCCACGCATGTGCCAGCGCGGTGACGGCCAGCATCGCGGCCACCATGTAGTGGAACGGGGCGAGGCGGATCTCCAGCGCCGAGGTCGTGTCGCCGAACTCGGTGGTGCGCCGTGCCCGCTCCAGCACGATCCAGGCGGCACCACCGAAGACCAGCGTGGTCAGGCCGTGCGACAGCAGTTTTTGCCAGCGCAGAACGGCCGCCGGCAGCGTGCGGTCGAGCAGGTCGAAGACGATGTGCTCGCCGGCCAGCGAGGCCAGCGGCAGCGCGAAGAAGATCATCACCAGCATGAACAGCTCGGTCAGCTCGACCGCGCCGGTCAGGGACTGGTTGAAGAACTTGCGGCCGATGACGTCGGCGAAGGTCAGCAGCATCATCGCGAACAGCGCGGCGGCGGCCACGCTGCCCAGCAGGGATTCAGGGCGCTTCATGTCGGAGAGGGCTGGTCGGGGCAGGCATGGGGTGCGCAAGCAAAAGAGCCGGCCGCACCCTGGGGGGACGCGGCCGGCCCGTGGTGGGGCATGGCGCCTAGTTCAGCTTGGCGATCTCGGCGCGGAACTCCTTGAGCACCGCGGCCGCGTTCTTCAGGCCCTTGGCCTCGGCCTCCTTGACCCACTCGGCCTCGATGGTGGCCGTCTTGGCCTTGAACTCGGCGACGAACTTGGCATCGGCCTGCACCGACTGCACACCCGCCACCTGCTGGGCGGCGCGGCTCTTGGTGTCGGTGTCGTCCCAGTACTTGCCGATGAAGCGGGCGGCCCATTCGCCGGACATCTTGTCGATGATGGCCTGGTCGCCCTTCGAGATCTTGTTCCAGGTGCCGGGGTTCATCACCAGCGCGAAGCTGGTGTTGTACAAGCCGCCCGGCACCGAGGTGCGGTACTTGATCAGCTTGTCGAGCTTGAACGAGACGATCGACTCGTCGGGGAACCAGACACCGTCGACCACGCCGGACGACAGCAGCTCATAGGACTGCGGTGCGGGCTTGAGCGTCATGTTGACGCCCAGCGCCTTGCCCACGTCGTTGACCACGCCGCCGCCGACGCGGAACTTGATGCCGTCCAGGTCGGTCAGCGCCTTGATCGGACGCTTGTTGTTGAAGATCACGCCGGGGCCGTGGGTGAACACGGTGATGACCTTCAGCCCCTTGTGCTCGTCGAGCTTGGCCAGGTGGCGCTCGTAGACGCGCTGGTAGGCCACGCTGGTGGCGATGGCCGAATCGCCCAGGAAGGGCAGCTCGGCCAGTTTGCCGAGCAGGAACCGGCCGGGCGTGTAGCCGTGCACGCTGAAGGACAGGTCGGCCAGGCCATCGCGTACTGCGTCGAAGGTGCCGGGTGCCGGTGTCACGCCCTTGGGCAGTTCGTTGCACTTGATGCGGGCGCTGGTGGCCTTGCTGACCTCCTGGCACCAGTCGGCCTGGGCGCGGGTGAGCAGGTGGGCGGGCGGCACCCAGGATGACAGCGTCAGGGTGACCTGTGCCGAGGCGGCGCCGGCGACGCCGAGCAGGGCAACGGCGGCTAGGGGTTTTAAGCTGACCATGGTGCAAGTCTCGATTGGAGGACTGACGGAGCCGGGGTGCGCGCAGGCCCCCTGACATTGCGAGGGCGGATCCTAGCAACCCTGCGCCGGGCATCCGCCTATCACTTACCCGATGCGGCGCCAAACGGCCCAGGGCCGGCGCTGGCGGGCCAGCCGCCAGCCCAGCAGCGCGGCCACGACCAGCGCGTAGACCGTCCACTCGCCGAAATCGTTCTTGCCCGCACGCATCCAGAAGAAGTGCAGCAGGCCCAGCAGCACGATGGCGTAGACGCTCTTGTGCAGCGCCTTCCAGCGCGCCGCGCCCAGCGCCTTGATCGCGCGGTTGAACGAGGTGGCGGCCAGCGCTGCCATCAGCAGCAGCGCCAAGCTGCCCACCAGCACGAACGGGCGCTTGGGCAGGTCGTTGACGATGGCCGCCAGGTCCAGCCCCATGTCCAGCCACGCGTAGCAGAGGAAGTGCAGCACGCCGTAGAAGAAGGCGAAGTTGCCCAGCATTCGGCGCCAGCGCGCCAGCGCGCTCCAGCCGGTGAGCTCACGCAGCGGCGTGATCGCCAGCGTCAGGCACAGCAAACGCAGCACCCAGTCGCCGGTGCCGCGGATCAGCGCCTCGGCCGGGTTGGCGCCCAGCGCATTGGCCAGCGCGCCCCACAGCAACTGGATGAAGGGCAGCAGCGCCAGCATGAACAGCAGCGGCTTGGCCGCCGGGTGCAACAGCAGTTTGTTCATCGGGTGGTGGTGCAGCGCCGACGCGCGGCGCCCGGCGTCAGAAGTTCTTGACCAGATCGAGCCCGGCGTACATCGAGGCCACCTGGGTCTCGTAGCCGTTGAACATCAGCGTGGGCCGCTTCTTGGCGAAGATGCCGTCCTCGCCCAGGCGGCGCTCGGTGGCCTGGCTCCAGCGCGGGTGGTCGACCTTGGGGTTGACGTTGCTGTAGAAGCCGTATTCCTGCGGCCCGGCCTTGACCCAGGCGGTCTTGGGCTGCTGCTCGACGAAGCGGATCCGCACGATGCTCTTGCCGCTCTTGAAGCCGTATTTCCACGGCACCGCCAGCCGCAGCGGCGCACCGTTCTGGTTGGGCAGCACCTCGCCGTACATGCCGAAAACCATCATCGTCAGCGGATGCATCGCCTCGTCGATGCGCAGCGCTTCCACGTAGGGCCAGTCCAGCACGCGCGAGCCGACGAAGGGCATGGTCTTGGGGTCGGCCAGGGTGTGGAACTCGACGAACTTGGCGTTGCCGGTGGGCTCGACCTGCTTGATCAGCGCGGACAGCGACCAGCCCACCCAGGGCACCACCATCGACCAGCCCTCGACGCAGCGCAGGCGGTAGATGCGCTCTTCCATCGCGCTGAGCTTGAGCAGGTCGTCGATGCCGTAGACCCGCGGCTTGTTGACCGCGCCCTCGACCGTCACCGTCCACGGCCGGGTCTTCAGCGTGTGGGCGTTGCGCGCCGGATCAGCCTTGTCGGTGCCGAACTCGTAGAAGTTGTTGTAGGTGGTGGCCAGGCCACGCGGGGTGACTGCGTCCATCACGTTGGCGCCGGGCACCGCGCTCTTGCCACCGGGCAGCGGTGCGCCCTTGGCAGGCGCCTGGGCCAGGGCCTCGCGGCCGGCCCAGCTGGCCAGTCCGGTACCCAAGGCACCGGCAGCCAACTGCTGCAGCCAGCGCCGCCGGCCTTCGTAGACGGCACGCGGCGTGATCTCGGAGGGGATGGCGTGGTCGAAACCGCGGTCGGCGCGCTGGGTCATGGGGATCTCCTGGAAGGCGTTGCGGCTGTTGGCCGCCAGCCTCCACCTTACGTTGCCGGGCGCGGATTGGTTACAGCAGGGGCATCGTGCGCGTCAGAGTTCACCGTAGCTGTGCAGGCCCGACAGGAACATGTTGACGCCCAGGAAGGCGAAGGTGGTGACCACCAGCCCGCCCAGCGCCCACCAGGCCGAGACGCTGCCGCGCAGGCCCTTCATCAGCCGCATGTGCAGCCAGGCGGCGTAGTTGAGCCAGACGATCAGCGCCCAGGTCTCCTTCGGGTCCCAGCTCCAGTAGCCGCCCCAGGCCTCGGCGGCCCAGAAGGCGCCCAGGATGGTGGCGATGGTGAAGAACGCAAAGCCCACCGCGATGGCCTTGTACATCAGGTCGTCCAGCACCTCGGGCGCGGGCAGGCGCGCGGCGATGCGCCGCCGGCCGGCCAGGATGGCGCCGACGATCAGCAGGCTCAGGCCGAAGTACACCGCCCAGTAGCTGGCCGAGGTGCTCAACTTGGCGGTGCGGAAGACGATGGGCTCGAAGCACAGCACCAGGCCCAGCCCGCCCAGCGGCGCCAGCTTCCACCAACGCGTTTCTTCGGCCTGGCGCTGGATCAGGTAGGCAAAGGCCACCATCGCCGCCAGCGCGAAGGTGCCGTAGCCGATGAAGTTGGCCGGCACATGCAGCTTCATCCACCAGCTCTGCAGCGCCGGCACCAGCGGCTGGATCTGCGAGGCCTCGCGCGCCACCGTGTACCAGACCAGGAAGCCCACCGCCGCGCTGACGATCAGCATCACGAAGGCGCCCAGTGCCTTGGTGCGGTAGTGCTGCTCGAAGTACAGGTAGAACAGCGCCGTCATCCAGCAGAACATGACGAACACTTCGTACAGGTTGCTGACCGGGATGTGGCCGATGTCGGGGCCGATCTGGTGGCTCTCGAACCAGCGCACCAGGGTGCCGGTCAGCGCCATGAACACGCCGGCCCAGGCCAGGCGCGAGCCCAGCGTCAGCGCGGTGTTGTCGTTGTGGTGGGCACCGGCCGTGCCCACCTTGGCGAGCAGGCCGATCCAGTACAGCACCGTGCTCATGAAGAACAACACCGCCATCCACAAGATCGCGCTCTGGCTGGAGATGAAGTACTTCAGCAGGAAGACGTTGTCGGCCTGCGCCAGATCGGCGCCGAAGGCATCGGGCGTGCGCTGGTACAGCGCAATGGCGCCCAGCGTGGCCGCGCCCACGCCCAGGCTCAAGGCCCGCAGTGGGCCCCAGAACCAGCCCAGCGCCACCAGCGCGGGCACGCTGCCCAGCAGGATGGCTTGCTCGTAGCCGTCCATGGCCGCGTGATAGCGCCAGTAGGCATAACCCGCGCCCAGCGCGACCAGCAGCGCAAACGACCAGTCGAAGGCGCTGCGGCGCGTCAGCCGGCCGCTGAGGCCAGTGCGGCCCATCACCAGGGTCTTGGGGGCGGTGGCGGTGTTCATGGGGAGGCTTTCGGGGGCGAGGCCAGCAGGGCGGACTTGAGCCGGTCGAATTCGGCGTCGACATCCAGGGTGCGGCGGGTGGTGGACAAGGCGGTCTGCAGTAAGGTTCCGCCACTGTCGTCGGGTTGCAGCCAGATCCACAGCCGGCGCTCGCGGATGTAGAGCATGGCGAACACGCCGATGATCAGCAGCACCGCGCCCAGGTAGACCAGCTTCTTGCCCGGCGCCCGCGCCAGCTGGAACACGCTGGCCTGCACCTGGGTGAAGTCACGCAGTTGCAGCAGCACCGGCGCCGGGTAGAAGGCGGCGTCCGACAGCGACAGCACCGCCTGCGTCATGAAGCGCTGGGTGGCGTCGCCGGTGCTCAGCGGGGCCAGCCCGGCGCGTGCGCGGGCCAGCTGGTTCAGCTCGAACAGCGTGCCGTTGGTGATGCGCAGCAGCACCTCGGCGATGCGGCTGCGATCGGCCTCGGGCACGTTGCTCTCGACGAACTGCGCCAGCGCTTGCAACCCGCCGGGCGCGGCATCGGCGGCGGCACCGGGCTTGGTGGCCTCGGCGCCGGCAAACAGGCCCAGCGCACGTTCGGCCGTCAGGCGCAGTTGCTCGGCCATCTCGGGCTTGTCGGCGGGAGCGGACTGTGCCGCGTAGCGGCTCACCGCCTGGTCGCGCAGGGCGCTGTCTTTCAGCGCGGCATGCAGCCGCTGCCAGCCGGCGATGCTGTCGGCCTCGTCGACGGGGATGCGCAGGTAGCGGAAGGGCTCGGCCGGCGTATCGCGCACACCGGCCAGGAACAACCGCTGGCCGTCCAGCTCGACCGGCAGCATGTAGTTGTTGTACTCGCGCGCCTGGCCGCTGGCGTCGCGCAGCCGGTAGCTGACCGACGGGCCCACGTTGCGCAGCTGCTGGCCGTCGCCGCCCTTGGCGCCCGAGCCCAGGTGCTTGTTCAGCGAGCGGGTGAGGTCGACCTTGCGCACGTCGGTGGCGCTGGCCGCGCCCTCGTTGGCCAGGTTCTCGACGTTGATCACCCGCAGGCCGGCGAACTCCAGCGTCAGCTGCTGCGCGCCGGCGCCGCCGCGCAGCTCGGTGCTGCCGCCCACGGTGCCTTCGATGTCGAAGGCCTGGCCGCCGGCGGTCATCGGCAGGGCGTGCAGCTTGAGCCGGCTGCCCCCGTCGTCGAAGCTGCTCTGGTAGATGGCGATGCCGCGGTGGAAGACCGGCTCGTTGACCTTGACGGTGGCCGCCGTGGCCACGCCGGTCTCGCGGTCGTGGATCACGATCTCGCTGGCAAACAGCTTGGGCATGCCGGTGTCGTAGTACTCGACGATGAACTTCTTCAGCGCCACGTCGAAGGGCAGGTCCTGCAGCACCACGCCGTCGCTCATGCTCAGCACCGCCACGCCGGCACGGCCGCCTTCGGGCACCAGCAGGTTGCCGCGGAAGGTGGGGTTGCGCTGCGACAGCCGGTGCTTGGCCGGCACGTCGCCGACCAGGCCGCTGCCGTCGTAAGGCGTCTTGCCCAGCAGCGCCATCTGCGCGCGCACCACCAGGTCGCCGTCGAACAGCCCGCCCAGGCAGATCAGCACGATGGCCGAATGCGCCGCCAGGTAGCCGATCTTGTTGGCCATGCCCTTGCGCGCGGCCACCATCGTGCCGTGCGCACGCACCTGGGCGCGCGCCTGCCAGCCCTGGGCGATCAGCAGCGTGTTGATCCGGGCCAGCGTGACCTCGGGCGGGGCTGCCAGCCTGCCTTCGGCCTTGTGGTGGAAGGCCTTCAGCGATTGCTCGCGGATGCCCTCTTTGTAGCTGCGCAGCTCGGCCAGGATCTTGGGCGTGTTGCGCGCGATGCACAGGCTGGTGGAGGTGACCAGGAAGGCCAGGATCAGCAGGAACCACCAGGCGCTGTAGACGGTGTAGAGCCCGACATGGTCGAACACCTCGGCCCAGAACGGACCGAACTGGTTGACGTAGTTGTTGTACGGCTCGTGCTGCTTGATCACCGTGCCGATGATCGACGCGATGCAGATCAGCGTGAGCAGCGAGATCGCGAAGCGCATCGACGACAGCAACTCGACCGCATCACGGAAAGCGCGAGAGCCACTGCGCGGCGCCAGGCCGGAGGTGGACAGGGACATGGCAGGGATTATCCGGGGGCAAGCCGCCAGAAACGCCAAGGGCCGGTC
>MESD01000179.1 GCA_001770815.1 Burkholderiales bacterium RIFCSPHIGHO2_12_FULL_69_20 | reverse complement strand
GACAGCGGTGGTCGTGGTGCAGCGATTAGCGCTGCGTTTCGCGCGCGACGATGGCCTCGGCCGCCAGCTCGCGCTCCGCCGGCGCGGTTGCCGTTGCCTTGAAGCCCCCGACCGTCACGTCGTTGAGGTAGGCGTACATGCCCTTGTTGAAGTCATAGATGACGTTCTTGGACGAGTACGGGATGTTCTTGTCGTACATCGGCGTGGACGACTGGAACATCGCGCGGTAGAGCGCGCCGTTCTGGTCGTAGGCATCGTAGTTCGCGGCACCCGTCTGGTCCTCGTCGAAGTAGTAGATGCGCTTCGAATAGACATGGCGCTGGCCCGGCTTGAGGGTGGCTTCCACCACCCAGACGCGGCGCAGTTCCCAACGCTCGCACTCGGGGTTGACATGCGAGGCCAGCAAAGCCTTGTCGGGCGCCGGGCAGTCGTACACGTTCTTGTAGGCGTTCGACTGGATGTACATCTCCTTCTTGCCCATGAGCTTGAAGTCGAACCGATCCATCTTGCCCGAGAACACGAACAGTTCGTCGAACAGCGTCACGCCCCCCCGCCGCTGGCCCGGGGTGTAGCTCCAGGCCTTGCGCGGCTGGTCGACCGCGTCGAGGAAGTCGGTCAGCCCGGTCATCTCGCCGGCCTTGCGGGCTGGCGCCGTGGTGACCGAGAAGACGCGCCAGGCCATCTTGGGATCGCGGTCTGCCAGGTCGGTCTGGTAGTAGGTGAAGTCCGAGGTCGTCTGCTGCTGCGCGGTGATGGTGGGTTTGCCCGACGAGTCGATCACCCACGAGCGCGACGAGGTGGTGGTGATATTGGTATCGCCCTGGTAGCGCAGGATCTGGTTCCACATCACCTCGTAGCCATTCTTCGGGATCGGGAACGGCAGGCCGCCGCGGCAGGCCGTGTCGAGTGCCAGGCCTTCCTTGAGCGTCTTGCAGCCGGTGGCGTTGCGCACCGTGGCCTTGAGCATCTTGTCCGGGAACGCCGCCGTGCGGTGTGCGGGGTAGATGTTCAGAACATAGGTCGGGAACTTCTTGAGCAGCGCCTTCTGGCCATCGCTCAACTTGGCCGCGTACTGGTCGACGTTCTTGGCGTCGATGCGCAGGATCGGCTTCTCGTCCTTGAACGGGTCGACCCAGTAACCGCTGTCGGGCTTGAAGCCGGCAGGCGCCTTGGTCAGGCCGCCGGTGTAGGCGGGGATGCTGCCGTCGGCGTTGCCCGCCTTGATGGCACCGAAGTCGGTCAGCGTGGTGCCCAGTTGCTTGGCTTCGTCGGCCGACACGGCGGCATAGGCCGAGGTCGACAGGGCCAGGGCCAGGGCCGAGGCAAGTGCGTGATGCTTCATGTGAAGGTCTCCTGTCGGGATCAGAACGATGTCTTGTAGGTGAACACCAGCCAGCCGCGGTCGGTGGCACCCAGCGAGCTGCCCAGCGAGTTGCCACCGATCAGCGCGTTGCTGGCGCTGTATTTGCCGGGCACGCTGATATCGGAGTAGCGCAGCTGAAACTCGTGCGTGGTGGCGTAGATCGCACCGATGCCCACCGACCAGGTCAACAGCTTTTCGAAACCGCCACCTCCGGAGGGTGCGGTGCCTTTCAGGCCGTAGTTGATGGCCATCGGCAGCGTCACGTCCAGCGACGGCAACAACTGGATGTACTGCGGTGTGAAGCTGACGGCCATCTGCGCGAACTGCTTGCTCGAGCAGGTGTAGCTGCGGTCGGCCACGTCAGTGGCTGCAGCGCCGGTCGGCTTGACGCAGCCGGCGTAACCCTCGCCGCGGTACATCGTTTCGTTGGCGGTGATCTTCTGCAGCCGGCTGTACGCCAGCTCGACGATCACGCTGCCGCTGTCCCAGACCGGGGTCTTGGGCAGCAGGTAGACGCCGTTGGCCACCGCATGCAGCGTGTCGCCGCGTGCACCGGTATTGAGCATCGGATGCAGGTTGGTGACTGCGGTGAAATCCGTCGGAGAGTAGGTGGTCTTCGAATTCAAATGCCCGTTCTTGCGCAACGAAACTTCGGCACCGAAGCTTACCGGGCCGATGCTGCGGGCAAGGCTGGCGCCGATGACCTTGACGTCTTGCGCATAAACGAAACGGAAGTCAGTCGGGACCGTCGAGGCCGGTACGCCGGGCACGAGCTGCCTGAAGCCTGTGAATTGGATGCCGGTCTCGGGGTTGTAGTCGTTGAACCGGCGATAGAAGAAGCCGAGTGTGGACTCGATCGCGTCCACGTCCCATTTCAGTCCCAGGCCCCAGTTGCCGGTGTTGCCGGGTTTCAATGCATCGCCCTGTTTGGCCGCCACTCCCGTAGTGACGCCGAGCAGGTCGACGTTGGGCGAGGTGTCCGCGCCCATCAGGTAGGTGCCGCCGTTGGGCACGCGCGTCGGCTTCCATTCGAGGAAGTACTGGCCCGCCACCGAGACCTTGTCGGTCAACTGCGCCTTGAACGACAACTGGTTCAGAGGCAGGAACACCTCCTTGGTCTCGATGCCCGGGCTGGTCACGGCCTTCACGCCGTCGATCGGGCCTTGTCCGTACGAAATCGCATGGCCGCCGATGAGCAGGCCCTCGCCCCAGATGTTGGTGTGCCGACCCAGCTTGACGTTCACCGGTACCGAGCCCAAGTTGACGTTGCCCCAGACGAAGGCGTCCAGGAACTCGGCCGACGGGCCATTGACGTAGCGCGTGACTTTGTTGTTGTAGGTGTCCGAGATATAGCTGGTCGGGGTTCCGGGTCTTCCGAATATGCCGGGCGATTTGACGCTGTGGTCGTCGTAGGCCATGTCGTACCAGGCGGCGGCACTGACACGGGCGCCGAGACGCCCGGCGTAATTGACGTCCATTTCGCTGAGCAGGTCGAACCGGTTGGTGACGACCTGCCCCTTGTGGAACTTGGCGTCCGATTCGTCATATGAGGTGGCGTCGAGGATCCGCTGGTCCTGCTTCTCCATGCGAACGCCCAGGTTGTAGCGCACCGTGTTGTCCCAGCGAACTTTCAGGTCGGGGTTGGCGAGCTCCAACTGGAAGGCGGTGGCCGAGCCTGCTGCCGCAAGCATGGCGGCGCCGGCAACGGCCCGTAGAGCAGCGCCCTGGGGGACTTTGATTCTCAGTCTCTTCATCATGTAGCGTCTCCATCGGTTGTTGGATGGCCGGACTCGCGTGACGGCGGCCCCCGCAGGAACGATTCGCATTCCAAGTCAGTCGGCTCGTCAAGGCTCGCCGCGTTGCAGACAATTCTGCCGGCTGGTACAAATTCTGCGGCCAGAATTTAGACAGAACATCGGAGTTTGTACCTATTTGCGCTCCATCGACCCTACGTCGGATCCACGGGAAAGGTACGGCGCGCACCAACGCGCAGTCCCTGCTCAACGCCTTGTTCACCAGTTGGCCATCGCAGACAGGTGCGCAGTGGCTAGCGGCTCAATTCGCCTGGTTTGGTGCACATTTCAGCCCATCATGGACGGCATTTCAGCGTGATCGTGGACGCTGTTTCAACGTCAACGTGGACGATGGGGGTGGTGCGCAGGTGATCTTCTGACCGGCATAGGCTGGCCGCTCTTTGCGGTCCGAGCCGATGCCAATGAACTGGCCTACCGACTTGCCGGCCGCTCGGATGACTGGAAGTGGCCGGGCCTTGCCGCTGGGCAGCGGCAGGTTCAGAGAGGTCCAGCGTGGACCACACTTCGCGGCATCGGGTCGACCGCGGCGTTCATGAGTGCCACATGATACACTAGTCATTTAACTAGTCATCGCGAGATCAAGATGCAAGCATGGCCCGTTCAAGACGCCAAGGCGCGGTTCAGCGAGTTCCTCGATACCTGCATGGCCGAAGGCCCCCAGATGGTTACCAAGCGGGGTGCCGAAGCCGCGGTCCTGGTGCCTGTCGACGAGTGGCGTCGGCTACAGGCCGCTGCACGACCGTCGCTGAAGCAACTGTTGCTGTCGGATGAGGCCCGGGGCGATCTCCTGATTCCTGTGCGAGGCGCCGCCCGCAGGCGCAAGGTCACCGCGGCAAGTTGAGTGCATGTACCTTCTCGACACCAACATCGTCTCCGAACTCCGCAAGCCGCGCCCGCATGGCGGTGTGGTCGCCTGGCTTCAGGCGACCGACGATGCGGAACTGCATCTGTCTGCGGTCACGCTCGGCGAAATCCAGGCCGGCGTCGAGCTGACCCGAGATCAGGACGCCTCCAAAGCTGCCGAGATCGAAGCTTGGCTCGACCTCGTCGCCCAGTCATACAACGTGCTGCCCATGGACGGCGCAACCTTCAGGACCTGGGCACGCCTGATGCACCGCCGATCCGACACGCTGTACGAAGACGCGATGATCGCGGCCACTGCCACCGTTCATAAGCTCACGGTGGTCACGCGCAACGTTGCCGACTTTGCGATCTTTGACGTGCAGGTTCTGAACCCGTTCAAAACACCAAAGGCTTGAAGGCGGGCGGCCAGGCGACGCGCCGCACCTCGATCAAAATCCAGAGGGATTTGCAGTCTGCGACTCGCCACCCTACCCTTCGGCGATCCACTGCCAAGACCACCGACTTCGAGCCATGCGCTGTCTGATATTCGCCCACCGAACCCGCCGGAACCTGGGCGAAGTTGACCGGAACTTGGCGAAAATATCAGACAGCAAAACCCCGGAAAGCGAGCATTGGCGCGGGTTCCCGGCCTGTTCGGTGGTGGGACTGTTAATCCGTAGGTCCCTGGTTCGAGCCCAGGTCGGGGAGCCAACATAAGTGGTTGAATACAAAGGCCTTCTTCGGAAGGCCTTTGTCGTTTCCGGCCCCGGGAGGGGGTTTGATAGCGCAAGTGATAGCGCAACTTCCAAGGTCAGGCTCGGCAGCCCGTTCGCTTCACTGCGGTCATCGACGCACATCCGTGGGTCACGCCGGCCTGCAGCAGCACGATGTAGACGACGAACAGGCCACTGATGGCGGCCGTGAACACCAGCATCACCATGCCCAGCGGGGCGCTGACGTCGGTGAATCCGAGGCTCAACGTGGACGGTGCGGCCATCGCCGTCCAGTTCAGGATCGCGAAGGCGGCCATCAAGACATAGGCCAGGATCAAGGTCAGGGAGAAGGCAAGGAGATTCATGGGTGCTCCTTGGTTTGCGGGCGCTACGGCCTGAAAAGCGCGGCCGGCGCATGCATGGTGTTCGATGTCGCCCCCGGACACTCGTTCCACAGTTCGATGACGCGTCGATCCGCATGGTGGGCGTCGATGCCCAGCAGGCTGACCGACGCCGGGTGCAGGGTGAAGTGCTGGCCTTCGATCAGCGCCAAGCCGATCCAGCGTGCCGCGAGAGCCGCGCCGAATTGACCATGCGAGAACAGCGCGATGACGCCCTGCATGGCTGCCAACCGTGCAATGAGCCGATCGGCCCGGACGGTGACGGCCGTCGTCGATTCACCGCCAGTGCAGCCGTCGCGCCAGATGTTCCAGTCCGGATCTTCGCGGCGGATGTCCACGGAACGCCGGCCCTCGTAGTCGCCGTAGTCCCATTCGGCCAGGTCGGGCTCTATCTCGCTCACTGCACCCATGCCGGCGAGTTCACAGGTCTGGCGGGCGCGCAGCCGGGGGCTGACAAGCACACGCGTGATCCCCATCGCTTGAAGCCGCAAAACGAGACTTCGAGACTGGGCTTCACCGTGCGGGGTCAGGGCGAGGTCGGTCAAGCCGGTGTGCTGGCCGGTGATCGACCACGTGGTCTCACCATGGCGAACGAGGCAAGCCTTCAAGCAGGAAGCGCCGCGATGTCTATCGCAGGGCGGTCGTGAACCCACGCTGCGGTACCTTTGCAGCGGACCGTCGTCGTCTGCGCCGTGGCGGTCCAGGCATTCATGGCAGCCTGGGGTCGGGCAAAGCCTTTTCGATGCCGTCCAGCGCCTGCCGGATGGCAGAGAGGATGAGCCGATCCGATAGGGCTTCGTCGATCTCGGGCACGTCCCACTCGAAGATGGCGCGGTACTTCTCGACCAGGTCTCTCACGTCAGCGCCCAGTTGCTCGCGATGGGCGTCGAGTTCGAATTGTTCAAGTTGCGCCATGCCCAGCCTTCTTCACGCGGCGGGCTTCCAGCGCCAGTCGCGGACCTCGGGCATGTCCTGCCCATGCGCCCGGATGTAGCGCTTGTGTTCGACGAGCTTGTCGGCCAGCCTGGCCTTCAAGGCGGCGCCTGCCTCGCCGGTTTGCGGCAGGCGGTCGACGGCGTCCATCGCCAGGTGGAACCGGTCCAGGTCGTTGAGCACGGTCATGTCGAAGGGCGTGGTGATGGTGCCCTCTTCCTTGTAGCCGCGGACATGGATGTTGTCGTGGTTCGCACGGCGGTAGGTCAGGCGGTGGATCAACCACGGGTAGGCGTGGAAGGCGAAGATGACCGGCTTGTCGCGCGTGAACAGCGTGTCGAACGCCACGTCGGTCAGGCCGTGCGGATGCTCGCGTTGCGCCTGCAGCTTCATCAGGTCCACGACGTTGACGACCCGGATGCTCAGGCTCGGCAGCGCCTCGCTCAGGATGGCCACGGCGGCCAGCGTTTCCAATGTGGGCACGTCGCCGCAGCAGGCCATCACGACGTCAGGATCTTCTTCGCCGGGTTCGTGCCCGGCCCAGTCCCAGATGCCGATGCCGGCGGCGCAGTGCGTCTCCGCGGCGTCCATCGACAGCCACTGCGGCGCCGGGTGCTTGCCCGCGACCACCACGTTGACGTAGTGGCGGCTGCGCAGGCAATGGTCCATCACCGACAGCAGGCAGTTGGCGTCGGGCGGCAGATAGACGCGTACGACCTCGGCCTTCTTGTTCACCACATGATCGATGAAGCCCGGGTCCTGGTGCGTGAAGCCGTTGTGGTCCTGCCGCCAGACATGCGAGGCCAGCAGGTAGTTCAACGATGCGATCTTGCGCCGCCAGGGCAGCTCGGCACTGACCTTCAGCCACTTGGCATGCTGGTTGAACATCGAATCGACGATGTGGACGAAGGCCTCGTAGCAGTTGAACAGCCCGTGCCGGCCCGTCAGCAGATAGCCCTCCAGCCAGCCTTCGCACTGGTGCTCGCTGAGCATCTCCATCACGCGGCCGGTGGGCGCCAGCCATTGGTCGCCCGCGGCGGTGGCGGCGTCCCACTGGCGGTTGGTGGTCTCGAACACCGCAGCCAGGCCGTTGGAGACGGTCTCGTCGGGTCCGAAGATGCGGAAGTTCCGCTGCGGATCGTTGAGCCTGGCCACGTCGCGCAGGAAGGGGCCGAGCACACGGGTGTCGCCCATGCCCGGCACGCCCGGCGTCGGTACGTCGGCCGCATACGCGCGGTAGTCGGGCAGGTGCAAGTCCTTCAGCAGCAGCCCGCCGTTGGCGTGGGGATTGGCGCCCATGCGCCGGGCGCCGCTGGGCGCCAGGGCGGCGAGTTCCGGCCTCAGGCGGCCTTGCGCGTCGAACAACTCGTCGGGCCGGTAGCTGCGCAGCCAGTCTTCCAGGCGCTTGAGATGCCCGGGTTGATCGGCCGGGTGCAGCGGCACCTGGTGCGAGCGGAAATTGCCCTCGACCGGCTGGCCATCCACTTCCTTCGGCCCGGTCCAGCCCTTGGGCGAATTCAGCACCACCAGGGGCCAACGCTGACGCGCAGTCTGACCATGCTCGCGCGCCTGTCGCTGGATGCGCTGGATCTCCTGCACCGCCTGGTCCAGGGCCGCCGCCATCAAGACGTGCATCGGCCCGGGTTCATGCCCCTCGACGAAGATCGGTGTCCAGCCGCAGCCGCGCAGGAACTGCTCCAGTTCCTCGCGCGTGATGCGCGCCAGAACGGTGGGGTTGGCGATCTTGTAGCCGTTGAGGTGCAGGATCGGCAGCACCGCGCCGTCGGTGGCGGCGTCGAGGAACTTGTTCGAGTGCCAGGCGGTGGCCAGCGGCCCGGTCTCGGCCTCACCGTCGCCGACCACGCAGGCGACGATCAGCCCGGGGTTGTCGAACACGGCGCCGAAAGAATGGCTCAGCGAGTAGCCCAGCTCGCCGCCTTCGTGGATGGATCCGGGGCATTCGGGCGAGGCGTGGCTCGGGATGCCGCCAGGAAACGAGAACTGCCGGAACAGCTTCTTCAGGCCCGCTTCGTCGCGGCTGATCTCGGGGTAGATCTCGCTGTAGGTGCCTTCCAGGTAGGTGTTGCCCACCACGGCGGGGCCGCCATGGCCGGGGCCCGAGACATAGATCATGTCCAGATCGCCGGCCTTGATGACGCGGTTGAGGTGCGCATAGATGAAGTTCTGGCCCGGTGTCGTGCCCCAATGCCCGAGCAGCATGGGCTTGACGTCGGCCAGGCTCAGCGGCCGCTTGAGCAGCGGGTTGTCCCACAGGAAGATCTGGCCGACGGACAGATAGTTCGCGGCACGCCAGTAGGCGTCCAGGTTTCGCAAGCCAGCCTCGGCAGGTGAAAGCATCATCGCCGCACCTTATGCCGGGACAGGCCTGTGCATCCGTGCGCTGCCGCACATGGCCGAGCCAGGCCTGCCCTGCGTGGCGGGTCGCAATCACTGCCTGGGTCTGGCACCGCACAGACCGTGCAGGCTGCACGGTCACAGACTGCTTGGGGCAGAACATCTGCCTCGCCCGCTTTGTATGGCGCTGCGGCACGCGTTGATCAGGCGGCAACAAACCCCAGGGAGCATGTAGATGCAGATCGGCATGATCGGCCTCGGCCGCATGGGCGCCAGCATGGTGACCCGCCTGATGCGCGGCGGGCACGACTGCGTGGTCCATGACCGCACGCCGCAGGCCATCGAGCGCCTCGTCGCGCTCGGCACCACTGGCGCGGCGTCTTTGCCCCACTCAATCCAAGCGCCCAAGCCGCCGCGCGCGGTCTGGTTGATGGTGCCGGCGGCTGCGGTGGACGAGCTGCTGGAGGCACTGACGCCGCTGCTGCAGGCGGGCGACATCGTCGTCGATGGCGGCAATTCCCACTACCACGACGACCTGCGGCGTGCCGCGGCCCTGGCAGCCCGCAGCATCGACCACGTCGACGTCGGCACCAGTGGCGGCGTGGCCGGGCTCGACCGGGGCTATTGCCTGATGATCGGCGGCCAGGACGAAGCGGTGCGGCAACTCGCGCCGATCTTCGTCACGCTGGCCCCCGGAGTCGGCACGGCGATGCCGACACCGGGCCGGGCCGCCAGCAGCGGCAGCGCCGACCAGGGCTGGCTGCATTGCGGGCCGCACGGCGCCGGCCACTTCGTGAAGATGGTGCACAACGGCATCGAGTACGGCCTGATGGCCGCCTACGCCGAAGGATTGAACATCCTGCGCCGCGCCAACGTCGGCCTGCAGGATCAAGCCGTCGATGCCGAGACGACGCCGCTGCGCCGGCCCGAGCACTTCCAGTACACGATGGACCTGCCGCAGATCACCGAGGTCTGGCGTCGCGGCAGCGTGATCGGCTCATGGCTGCTGGACCTGACGGCGTCGGCTCTGGCAGCCGACCCCCACCTCACCGGCTACGAAGGGCGCGTGTCGGACTCGGGCGAGGGGCGCTGGACGGTGCAGGCGGCCATCGACGAAGCGGTGCCGGCGCCGGTGTTGAGCGCGGCCCTGTATGCACGCTTCGACTCGCGCGGGCAAGCTGACTTTGCCAACCGGGTGCAGTCGGCCATGCGGCATGAATTCGGTGGCCATGTCGAGAAGCCTGGCCCTGAACCCACCCGCCCCACCTGAACCAAGGACCGCGAACATGATTGCCACGCAGGCACTGCATCAGCTCGGCCAGAGCCTATGGCTGGACAACATCACGCGCACGCTGCTGCAAAGCGGCACCCTGGCGCGTTACATCCAGGACCTGTCGGTGACCGGCCTGACTTCGAACCCCACGATCTTCGAACACGCCATCGGCGCGGGCGACAGCTACGACGCCAGCATCCGTGTGCTGCACGATGCGGGCCTGGCGGAGGAAGAACTGTTCTTCGAGCTGGCGCTGGAAGACCTGATGCAGGCGGCCGACCTGTTCCGGCCCGCCTTCGACGCCAGCGACGGCGTGGACGGTTATGTGTCGCTCGAGGTCTCGCCGCTGCTCGCCGGCAACGCCGCCCGCACCATCCAGGCGGCGAACAGGCTGCACCGCAAAGCGGACAGGCCCAACCTGTTCATCAAGATCCCGGGCACGCCCGAAGGCATCGAGGCCATCGAGGAGGTGATCTTCGACGGCGTGCCGGTCAACGTCACGCTGCTGTTCTCGCGCGAGCACGTGCTGTCTGCGGCGCAAGCCGGCATGCGCGGGCTCGAACGCCGGCTGGCGGCAGGACTGGACCTGAAGGTGGCGTCGGTGTTGTCGCTCTTCGTCAGCCGCTGGGACGTGGCCGTGAAGCAGGAGGTCTCGTCGCCCTTCCACAACCGGCTGGGCATCGCCATCGCGATGCGCACCTACAAGGCGCATGGCGAACTGCTGGCGTCCGAGCGCTGGCAGCGGCTTGCGGCAGCCGGTGCGCGCCCGCCGCGCCTGCTGTGGGCCAGCACCGGCACCAAGGACCCTGCCGCCCCGGACACGCTTTACGTGCAGGCGCTGGCAGCGCCCGGCACGATCAACACACTGCCGGAGAAGACGCTGCTGGCCTTCGCCGACCACGGCCGGGTCGAGCGACCACTGCCGCCCGACGGCGGCTACGCCGAAGCTGTGATCGAGGCGTTCCACCGCGAGGGTGTGGACGACGACGCACTGGCCGCGCGGCTGCAGCGGGAGGGTGTAGATTCCTTCGCCACTTCGTGGCATGCCTTGCTGACCCGCATCCGAGAGAAATGTGCAAACAGCAGCGCGGGGTGCGGCGCAGCACCGGCTCAGCGCGCGTGAACACGGTCGGCACCCGGCCGGCCCGGCAGGCGGGCCATGAAGTACAGACGCTGGACCTGCAGTGCATCAACACGCTGCGCACCCTGGCCATCGACCAGGTGCAGCAGGCGAACTCCGGCCACCCGGGCACACCGATGGGCGCGGCGCCCACGGCCTACTGCCTGTGGCAGCGCTTCCTGCGCTTCGACCCCGAAGACGCGGCGTGGCCCGACCGCGACCGTTTCGTGCTGTCGGTGGGCCACGCCTCGGCGCTGCTGTACGGGCTGCTGCACCTGTGCGGCGTGAAGGCGGCAACAGGCCTGGACCGCAGCCGCGAAGGCCTGGCCGTCGCGATGGCCGACCTGCAGCGCTTCCGCCAGGCCGGCAGTCGCTGCACGGGCCACCCCGAGCACGGCTGGACGACCGGCGTCGAGACCACCACCGGGCCGCTGGGCCAGGGCGTGGCCACCAGCGTGGGCATGGCCATCGCCCAGGCCTGGTTGGCGGCCACCTACAACCGCCCCGGATTCACGCTGTTCGAGCACCGCGTGTTCGCGCTGGCCGGCGACGGCGACATGATGGAAGGCCTGAGCGCCGAGGCCGCATCGCTCGCCGGCCACCTGAAGCTCGGCCGGCTGTGCTGGATCTACGACAGCAACCGCATCAGCATCGAAGGCTCGACGGACATCACCTTCACCGAAAACGTCGGCGCGCGCTTCACGGCCTGCGGCTGGCAGGTGCTGCAGGTGCCCGACGCCAACGAGATCGAGGCCACGACCCTCGCGCTGAGCACCTTCGAGGCCACCGACAACCGCCCGACCCTGGTCATCGTGCACAGCCATATCGGCTACGGCGCCCCGCACCAGCAGGACACCGCCGCCGCCCACGGCGAGCCGCTGGGCGTGGACGAGGCGCGCGCGGCCAAGCAGTTCTACGGCTTCGACCCCGACGCGAGCTTTGCCGTGCCCGACGGCGTGCGCGAACATTTCCATGCCCACTTCGGTCGGCGTGGCACTGGCGCGCACGAGGCCTGGTGCGAGCGCTTTGCGGCCTACCGCGCGCAATACCCCGAGCTGGCCGCGCAGATCGACCAGATGCAGCGGCGCGAACTGCCCGGCGCCTGGGACAGCCTGCTGCCGGCCTTCGAGCCGGATGCCAAGGGGCTGGCCACGCGTGACGCCTCGGGGCAGGTACTCAATGCGATCGCCGCCCACGTGCCATGGCTGCTCGGCGGCGCGGCCGACCTGGCGCCTTCGACCAAGACCACGTTGGCCAGCGACTTCGCCGGCGCTTTCGAACCCTCGTCACCCGCGGGCCGCAACGTCCACTTCGGCATCCGCGAGCACGCGATGTGCGCGGTGGCCAGCGGCATGGCGCTGTCCGGGCTGCGCCCGTTTGCCGCCAGCTTCTTCGTCTTCACCGACTACTGCCGCGGTGCCATCCGCCTGGCCGCGATGATGGGCTTGCCCGTGGTCTATGTCTGGACCCACGATTCGATCGCGCTGGGCGACGACGGCCCCACGCACCAGCCCATCGAGCAACTGGCCTCGTTCCGCGCCATGCCCGGCATGGTGCTGCTGCGCCCTGCCGACGCCAACGAGGTGACCGAGGCCTGGCGCGTGGTGATGGCGCTTCGCGACCGACCGGCCAGCCTGGTGCTGTCGCGCCAGGCCCTGCCCACGCTGGACCGGCGTCGTTACGCCAGCGCCGCCGGCGTTGCCCGCGGGGCCTACGTGTTGGCCGACGCTGACGACGGGCGGCCCGATGTGATGCTGCTGGCCAGCGGCAGCGAGGTGGCCCTGTGCATCGCCGCCTTTGAGCAGCTGACGCTCGAAGGCCTGAAGGCCCGCGTGGTCAGCATGCCGTCGTGGGATCTGTTCGAGCGCCAGGACGAGGCCTATCGAGACCATGTGCTGCCCGCAGCCGTGACGGCCCGCGTGTCGGTCGAGGCGGCAGCGGCGCTGGGCTGGGACCGCTATGTCGGCCGGCATGGCGCGATCATCGCGATGCACGGCTTCGGGCAGTCGGCGCCAGGCCCGGCGGCGCTGTCGCATTTCGGCTTCGACGTGGCCCATGTGCTGGCCGCGGCCCGGCAACAGCTGGCCAGGCGCGAGCGGGGCCCGGAACCGTGAGCACCCGCCCGTGAGCACCCGCGTCAGCCCCCTCGCCGGCCAGCCCGCGCCGCCCTCAGTCTTGATCGACGTCGACAAGCTCGTCGCGGCCTACCACGCGCGGCGCCCCGATCCGACCATGCCGGCGCAGCGTGTCGCCTTCGGCACCTCGGGCCACCGTGGCTCGGCCTTCGATGGGTCGTACAACGAATGGCACGTGCTGGCCGTCACGCAGGCGATCTGCGACCACCGGCGGGCCCAGGGCATCGGCGGGCCACTGTTCATGGGCATCGACACGCACGCGCTGTCCGCGCCGGCCTGCGCGAGCGCGCTCCAGGTACTGGCCGCCAACGGCGTGGAGGTGATGCTGGCGACGGACGACGAACCCACGCCGACGCCTGCGATCTCGCACGCCATCCTGACCCACAACCGCCGCCACCGCGGCGACATCGTTGGAGCCATTCATCGCGCCGACGGCATCGTCGTCACCCCCTCGCACAACCCGCCGCACGACGGCGGCTTCAAGTACAACCCGCCGCACGGGGGGCCGGCGGGCGCGGACATCACCGACGCCATCCAGGCGGCCGCGAACCGCTTCCTCGAAAACGGACTGGCCGGCGTCCACCGCATGCCGCACGCCAGGGCCCTGGCTGCGACCACCACGCACCGCCACGACTACCTCACGACTTACGTGGCCGATCTCGACCAGGTGATCGACCTCGACCTGATCCGCCGTGCGGGGGTGCGCATGGGCGTTGATCCGCTCGGCGGCGCCGGCGTGCACTACTGGGCCGCCATCGCCGAGCGCTGGAAGCTCGACCTGACGGTGGTCAGCGAAACCGTCGATCCGACCTTCGCCTTCATGTCGCTGGACTGGGACGGTCAGATCCGCATGGACCCGTCGTCGGCCCATGCGATGCAGCGCCTGATCGCCATCCAGGACCGCTACGACATCGCCTTCGCCTGCGACACCGACCACGACCGCCACGGCATCGTCACGCCTGGCGCCGGGCTGCTGCCGCCGAACCACTACCTGGCGGTCGCCATCGACCACCTGTTCCGGCATCGGCCCGGCTGGGGTGCATCGGCCGCGGTCGGCAAGACGATGGTCAGCACGCAGCTCATCGACCGCGTGGCGGCGCGCCTGGAGCGCAGGCTGTTCGAGGTGCCGGTCGGCTTCAAGTGGTTCTCGCAGGGCCTGCTGGACGGCAGCCTGGGCTTTGGCGGCGAAGAAAGCGCCGGCGCCGCGTTCCTGCGCCGCGACGGCACGGTCTGGACCACCGACAAGGACGGCATCACCGCGGCCTTGCTGTCGGCCGAGATCACGGCGCGCTGTGGTCGCGACCCGGGCGCGTTGTACCGGGAACTCGCGGCGCAACTGGGGCACCCCGTCGCCGACCGTGTCGAAGCACCGGCGACGGCGCCGCAGAAGCGCCGCCTGGCGGCCTTGTCGCCGAAGATGATCGACGCGACCACGCTGGCAGGCGAGGCAGTCGTCAGCGTCCTGAACCGCGCACCGGGCAACGACGCGCCCATCGGCGGCATCAAGGTCAGCACCCAGAGCGGCTGGTACGCGGCGCGGCCCTCCGGCACCGAGGACATCTACAAGATCTACGCCGAAAGCTTTCAGGACGCCGAGCATCTGCAACGCATCCTGGTCGAGGCGCAGGCCACCGTCGATGCCGCGCTGGCGCCGCCGTGAGGCGTTCAGCGGCGCTGCCGACCGCTGGCGAAGCGAGGCGGGTCAGGCGGCGGCCGCTGCCGACTTGCGCGCGCCGAAGGTGCGGGCGTAGACGCAGGTGAACTCCGCGCCCACCAGCAGGATCTGCGCAGGGAAATACACCCACAGCAGCACCACCACCAGCGAGCCCGCTGCGCCAAAACCCGACGCGACGCCGCTGCGGCCGATGTAGGCGCCGATGACGAACCGGCCTGCCGTGAACAGCAGGGCCGCGAGCAAGGCGCCCAGCCACACGTCGGACGCCAGCACACGCTGGCGTGGCATGACCTTGTAGATCAGGCCAAACATGAAGGCCACGAGCAGGAAGCCACCGACGGCATTGCCCGTCTCCACCACCGTCTGCCAGCCGCCGAACACCGGACCCAGACGCCGGCCCAAGGCGGCGAGCATGGCGCTGGTGCGGCGGTGGCCGTCAGGCCCTCGGCCGGCTCGCGCACGCTGGCCAGCAGGCCCTGCACCGCGCCCGCACCGGCCTCGCCCATGAGGTCCTGCAGTTGCGCCTGGATCTCACCGCGGGCGGCGTCTTCACCGAACACGAGCCCGGCCACCGACACCACGATCAGCAGCAGCGGCGCCAGCGAGAACATCGTGCAGTAGGCCAGCGCCGCACCCATGCTCGGCGCGTAGTCGTCGAGCCACGAGGTGGCGACCTGCTTGACGAGGCTCCACCTTCGATGCCGATGAACACCCACACCGTGACCAACATCGTGCTCTTGACCTGGTCGAGCACCGAGCCGAGCTTGGCGTCGCCCCAGAAGTCGAGGCGGAAGGTGTCGAGCTCGAAGGCCATGGCCACCAGCACGATGAACAGCAGCAGCGGCGCGATCTTGGCCGCCGTGACCACCGCGTTCAGCACCGCGGCGCCCTGGATGCCGCGCAGCACCATGAAGTGGATGCCCCACAGCACCAGCGAGGCGCCGGCGATGGCTGACGGTGAATTGCCGGTGCCGAACACCGGGAAGAAGTAGCCAAGCGCACCGAAAGCGGCCACCAGGTAGCCGACATTGCCGATCCAGGCGCTGACCCAGTAGCCCCAGGCAGAGTTGAAGCCGACGTACTCGCCCGACAGTGCGCGGGCATAGGCGTAGACGCCGTTGTCGAGCTCGGGCTTGCGCAGCGACAACATCTGATACACGCGCACCAGCAGCAGCATGCCGATGCCGGTGATGGTCCAGCCGATGAGGATCGCGCCGGCGCCGGCGCCAGCCGCCATGTTCTGCGGCAGGCCGAAGATGCCGCTGCCGATGATCGAGCCGACGACCAGCGCCACCAACAGGCCCAGGCCGAGCTTCCCTGGGATCGGTTCTGCAACTGCCTTGTCCGGCGTCGCCTGGCCTGCCGCCCCTGCTGTCGTGGCAAGTCCATTGAGCGGCAGTGCGCCGGTCGCGCTCATCCGGCTTCGTCGCTCGACGCCTCCAGGTGGCACAAGCCCTTGACCCTGGCCTGCAGCGTGCTCGCGATAGCCCGCGCTTCTTCCGGTGTCGTTCCCGCCTTCAGGCGCATGGACATCGCGCCGCGGGCGCCGGAACTGCCCGGCAAGCCCAGCGGTTCGCAGACGATGGTGATCGGCGCCTCGTCCGGCTCATGTTCGGTGGGCGCCAGCTCACGGACGATGTAGTTGTAGATGGCAGAACTCGGCATCGGCATGCAAGGCCCCCCGCTGATGAACAATGGATGAAGGTAGCGCGCTCGGTCCTGCCCATCTGTACGTCACCGAACATGCCGCGTCATCGAGATGCGTCATCCATGTGGCGCCATCGCGTCGAACCCGGCGATGACGTCGAACAGTTCTTCGTCAATGCCGCTCTGGCGGGTCCGATGGAACCTGGCATTCAGATCGGT
>MESD01000178.1 GCA_001770815.1 Burkholderiales bacterium RIFCSPHIGHO2_12_FULL_69_20 | reverse complement strand
CCGACCAGCCCGAGGCCGGCCAGCATCAGCGCGTAACTGGCAGGCTCTGGCACCGGGTTCAGCGCGAACACCACGTTGTCCAGCCCGATGCCGTAGTTGTTGCTGAGGCCCCCGTTCTGCACGCCGATGATGCTGATTTGCGCCGTGCTGGCGTCGGCCAGCCAGGTCATCGACTTGCGCTCCCAGTCCATCACGCCAGCCTGGTAGAGGTTGCTGAACAGCGTGGGTGCGCCACCATTGATGCGCACGGCGACGGTGGAATTCTGGAAACCCGAGGGGTGGTAGTCGCCGAGGTCGAACGACAGCGTGTAGGCCAGGCCGGGCGTGGTGGCCACGGCGTCGGACCGCAGGCCCTTGTCGTAGCCGACATTGCCGGTCAGGTCGACCCACTGCATGCCGTGGGCGGCGGGCAGGAACTCGGTGCGGGTGAGCTGGGTCTCGCCCGGGCCCACGGCCGTCCAGCCGGTGATGGCGGTCGAGCCGCTGGCATAGAACACATAGGCGCTGCCGGCAATGCTGGGCGTCTCGAACGAGCCATTGGTCAGCAGGTTGGTGGCGCCGGCCAGCGGTGCGTGGCTGGCCAGCAAGGTGGCGGCGAGGGCGAGGGTGGATGGGTGCAACATGGGTATTCCGGGCTCTGCTTGACAAGTGCCCATGATGCGGGGTCATGGTTGGGTTCGCCATCCACCGGATGAGCGGGGTGGCTGATGAGCCTTTCTTCACGCCGGGCCTGCGTAAGGCGGCCGGCGCACCGGCCACCATTTCACGGCCGCGCGCGCCGCGCCACGAAGCGCACCGGCCCATGCGGTGAGCCGGCGTTCTCGGTCTGCATCACCAGCTGCAGTTCGTCACCCACCAAGAGGCCGCGGTAGCGGTGGGTGACGTCGCGCACGCCGCTGGGGCCGCCGGTCTCCTGGGTGCGGGTGACGAACTGCAGGCGGTCGGCCTCGACCCGGCCTTCGACGATGCCGCGCGCCAGCCGCAGGAACGACGCGCTGCCGAACAGATCGCTGCCCTCGCCGTCGATCACGAAGTGCTCGTCGTACTCGGCATTGGGCCAGTCGTAGACCACCCGGGCGGTCCAGCGGCCGTTCACTGCGGCGCGGGCCGGCGTCACCGTTGCGGCGGGTGGGCCCGGCCGCCGCCACAGCGCCCAGCCACCCGCGGCCAGCACGCCCGCAGCGGCGGCGGCAAGGGCCCATCGGCGTGAGGGTGGATGCGCCGCAACGACGGGCGCCAACAGCGATGGTGGCGGTGGTGCCGGGGCGGGCGCGGCACCCAGCGCCTCGCGCAGCACCGCCACCAGGCGCTCGGTGTCGGCGGCAAAGCGGGTGGCGTCGATCACCAGCGCCTGGCGGCGCGCCAGCGGCTGCAGCGGCGCGGGCAGTTGCGCTTCGGTCGGCATCGCCGCGCCGTCGAACAGCAGCGGGATCACGCGCAAACCACGCGCCAGCCCGGCGGCCACCTCCTGGTGCACGAAGTCGTCGGGCGCCATCAGCCGTGGGGGCCCACCGGCCGGGCCGGCCAGCCAGCGGGGGCCGATCAGCACCAGCAGCACCGCTGACTGGCCCACCGCCTGGTGGATGGCCTCGTCGAAGGGCAGGCCGGCGACGATGTCGTCGACGTCGATGAAGATCCGGTCGGCGCCGAAGCTGCGCGACAGCGCGTCGACCACCGCGCGCGCATAACCGGCGGTGTCGTCGCGGCGGTAGCTGATGAAGATCTGGGCGGTGGTCATCGAGGGGCCCCTGCACTGGCGCGGCACCAGCATAGCGCGGTGGTCAGCGGTGCCGGCCGAAGGCCACTTGCGCGAGCCCGCGCCGCAGCGATGGCCGGCCCGTCAGCCGACCCGCCACGCCCCGCTGCCTAGGGAGCTTCCCCCAGGCCCGCTATCGAATGCCCTGATGAAGGCGCCGTCAGCGCTCAGTCAGAATCGGCGCCATTCCTGGAGCGTTTCGATGCAGAAGATCTGGCTGAAGCAGTACCCCGCTGGTGTGCCGGCAGACATCAAGACCGACACCTACCCCTCGCTGGTGGCCCTGCTCGACGAGAGCTTTCGCAAGTACCGCGACCAGACCGCCTACAAGTTCATGGGCGCGTCGTTCAGCTTCGGTGCCATCGACGATGCCTCGCGGGCGCTGGCCGCCTGGCTGCAGGGTGCGGGGCTGGTGCGGGGTGATCGCGTGGCCATCATGATGCCCAACGTGCCGCAGTACCCGGTGGCGGTGGCGGCCATCCTGCGCGCCGGGCTGGTGGTGGTCAACGTCAATCCGCTCTACACCCCGCGCGAGCTGGAGCACCAGCTCAAGGATTCGGGCGCCAAGGCCATCATCATCCTGGAGAACTTCGCCACCACGCTGCAGAAGGTGATCGAGCAGGTGCCCACCAAGACGGTGGTGTTGGCGGCCATGGGCGACATGCTGGGGCTGGTCAAGGGCACGCTGGTCAATCACGTGGTGCGCCGGGTCAAGAAGCTGGTGCCGGCCTTCAGCCTGCCGGCCAGCGTGGCCAGCACGCGCTTCAACGACGCGCTGTCGCGTGGCCGGCGCATGAGCCTGCAGCCCGCCAAGCTGGGCCCCGACGACATCGCCGTGCTGCAGTACACCGGCGGCACCACCGGCGTGAGCAAGGGCGCGGTGCTGCTGCACCGCAACTTGGTCGCCAACATCCTGCAGGCCGAGGCCTGGTACCAGCCGGCGCTGGCCAAGATCCCGGCGGGCCAGCAGATCGTCACCGTCTGCGCGTTGCCGCTCTATCACATCTTCGGCTTCAACACGAACATGATGCTGGGGCTGAAGATGGGTGGCTGCAACCTGCTGATCGCCAATCCGCGTGACTTTGCCGCGGTGCTGAAGGACCTGGCGGCCCAGCCCTTCCACAGCTTTCCGGCGGTCAACACGCTGTTTGCGTCGCTGGCCAACCACCCCGATTTCGACAAGGTCGACTGGAGCCACCTGAAGATCAGCGTGGGCGGCGGCATGGCCGTCACCCAGGGCACGGCGCGCCTGTGGCTGGAGAAGACCGGCTGCCCGATCTGCGAGGGCTACGGTCTGAGCGAGACCAGCCCGTCGGCCACCTGCAACCCGGTGGACAGCACCGCCTACTCGGGCACCATCGGCCTGCCGATGCCCAACACCGAGCTGGTGCTGCTCGACGACGATGGCAAGGAAGTGGCAGCGGGCCAGCCCGGCGAGATCGCCATCCGCGGCCCGCAGGTGATGGCCGGCTACTGGCAGCGCCCGGATGAGACCGCCAAGGTGATGACCGCCGACGGTTTCTTCCGCACCGGCGACATCGGCCTGATGGACGAGCGTGGCTACTTCCGCATCGTCGACCGCAAGAAAGACATGATCCTGGTGGGCGGCTTCAACGTCTACCCCAACGAGATCGAGGACGTGCTGTCGCAACTGCCCGGTGTGCTCGAGTGCGCCGCGGTGGGCATGCCCGACGAAAAATCGGGCGAGGCGGTGAAGGTGGTCATCGTCAAGAAAGACCCGGCGCTGACCGAGGCCGATGTGCGCGCCTTCTGCGAGGCCAACCTCACCGGCTACAAGCGGCCGCGGGTGATCGAGTTCCGCGCCGACCTGCCCAAGAGCACCGTCGGCAAGATCCTGCGCCGGGAACTGCGTTAGGCCCGCCAGTGAGCCCCGCGCCCGGCACCGGCCTGTCCTGGCGCTATGCCAAGACCGAGGCAGGCCGGGCCGAGATCCGCCAGCGTGCGCTGCCGCTGTCGCGCCCGGCGCGCAACCTGCTGCTGATCATCGACCCCAGCCGCAGCGGCCAAGACTGGCTGGCGCTGGTGCAGGGTTGCGGTGCGGCCGAGTTGCAGGCCTTGCTGGACGCCGCGCTGGTGGCGCCGCGCATGAGCCTGGCCCAGGCGCTGGAGACCAAGGGCCTGGCCACGCTGCGCGACCGCGTGATCGCCCAGGCCGCATCGCTGTCAGGCCGGGCCGCGGCCGGCCGGCTGGCCGCCGAAGCGCAGCGCTGCAACGACCCGGTGGTGATGCGCGCCCTGGCCCAGCGTTTTGTCGAACAAGTACGCGAGGCCGACGGCGACGGTGCGGCCGTGGTTTTGGCGCAGGTGCTGTTGGCGCCGGACTGACGGTGGCATCGGGCACACTGTCGGGCTCTCTTGCGCTCGCTCCATGCCACCCCGCCTGCACATCGAATCCTTCCTGGCCACCGGCGCCGAGATCGAACTGCCCGCCAATGCCAGCCGCCACGTGCAGGTGCTGCGCCTGCAGCCGGGCGCGGCGCTGACGCTGTTCGACGGCAACGGCGGCGAGTGGTCGGCCGAGGTGCTGGCGATGGGCCGCAAGCACGTCAGCGCCCGGGTGCTGGTGCACCAGCCGATCGAGCGCGAGCTGCGCACGCCGGTCACGCTGGCGCTGGGCATGCCGGCCAACGAGCGCATGGACGCCTTGGTCGAGAAGGCCACCGAACTGGGCGTCGCCCGCATCGTGCCGCTGGTCTGCGAGCGCTCGGTGCTGCGCGTGGCCGGTGAGCGTGCCGAGCGCAAGGCCGCGCACTGGCAGGCGGTGGCGGTGGCCGCCTGTGAGCAGAGTGGGCGCAACCGCGTGCCGCTGATCGAGGCGCCGCTGTCGCTGCGCGACTGGCTGGCGCGCTGCGCGGCCGATGCGGCTGCCGCCGCCGGCCCACGCTGGGTGCTCAGCCTGGCCGACGGCACCCGGCCACTGCGGGCCGGCTGGCCGGCCGATGGCGCTGTCGGGCCGGTCACCGTGCTCAGCGGCCCCGAAGGCGGCTTCAGCGCCGCCGAGCTGGTCGCCGCCGCGGCCGCCGGCTTCGTCCCCGTCACCCTGGGCGCGCGGGTGTTGCGCGCCGACACCGCGCCGCTGGCCACGCTGGCCTGCATCGCCGCCCTGGAGAATCCCGCTTGAACTTCCGCCTCGCGCTGCTGACCCTGTGCCAGGGCCTGTTGATGATCAACAACGTGGTGTTCATCGCCATCAACGGCCTGGTGGGCCTGGCGCTGGCGCCGGTGGGCTGGATGGCCACCGTGCCGATCACCGCCTACGTGGCCGGCGGTGCACTGGCCACCGGGCTGGTGGCCAAGCACCAGCGGCGCTGGGGCCGGCAGCGCACCTTCCAGCTGGGCCTGCTGGTGGCCATCGCCAGTGCCGGCGTGTGCGCCTATGCGGCGATGACGCGCAACTTCTGGCTGCTGTGTGCGGCCACGCTGGTGGCGGGTTATTACAACGCCAACGGCTCGCTCTACCGGTTTGCGTCGGTCGAACTGGTGAAGCCCGAGTTCAAGGAGCGCGCGATCAGCTGGGTGCTGGCCGGCGGCATCCTGGGCGGCGTGGTGGGCCCCAACCTGGCCAGCTGGAGCCGCGATGCGCTCAGCCAGCCGTTTGCCGGCGCTTATGTCGCGCTGATGGGTGTGGCCGCGCTGAGCCTGGCGGTGATGTCGACGATCCCCTTCCCCACGCTGCCGGGCCAGGGCGGCACCGGCCGGCAAGGGCGGCCGCTGGGCGAGATCGTGCGCCAGCCGGTGTTCATCATCGCGGCAGCGGCCTGCGCCATCGGCTACGGCGTGATGAACCTGCTGATGGCTGCCACGCCGATCGCGATGGCGCAGTGCAGCCACCCGTTCAGCGCCGCGGCGCTGGTGCTGGAGTGGCATGTGCTGGGCATGTTCGTGCCCAGCTTCTTCACCGGCCGGCTGATCAAGCGCTTCGGCGTGCTGCCCATCATGACCACCGGCCTGCTGCTCAACATCGCCTGCGTGGCCTTTGCGCTGCACGGCAACGACGTGATGCACTTCCTGGGCGCGCTGCTGGTGCTGGGCGTGGGCTGGAACTTCCTGTTCATCGGCGGCAGCACGCTGGTGACCGAGACCTACGCCCCCGAGGAGAAGACCCGCGCCCAGGGCGCGCTGGACTTCTGCGTCTACACCACCATGACACTGACCTCGTTCTCGTCGGGTGCGCTGGTCACCACCGGCGGCTGGACGGCGATGAACCTGGGCACGCTGCTGCCGATCGCGCTGCTGGGCGCGGCGCTGCTGTGGCTGGCGCAGTTGCGCCGGGCGCAGGGGCGGGCGCTGGCCTGAGCGATCGCACGGCCCTGCGGCGGGCGTTGGCGTGACCAAATGGCGGGGTCCGCCACCGATCGGCCCGCACAATGCGCAGCGTTCACAACCACGTCAGGAGAGAGACCATGGGCTTGCTGGATTCGGTGTTGGGCAGCGCGATGGGGGCGCTGCAGGGAGGTGGCCAGGGCGGCGGCAATGCGCTGCTGATGCAGGTGATCGGCAGCCTGCTGAGCGGCCAGCAGGGCGGTGGCGCGGGTGGCGCTGCGGGTGGCCTGGGCGGGCTGGGTGCCTTGCTGCAGCAGCTGCAGCAGGGCGGGCTGGGCGAGGCGGCGCAATCCTGGGTGTCGACCGGGCAGAACCTGCCGGTGTCGGCCGATCAGCTGCAGGCGGCGCTGGGCGGCGACCGCATCGGCGCGCTGGCGCAGCAGGTGGGCCTGGACCCGGGCGACCTGGCCGGCCAATTGGCGCAGTACCTGCCCCAGGTGGTGGACCGGCTCACGCCCGACGGCCAGTTGCCGGCCGGCAGTGGCGGCGGCGCCGACCTGGGTGGCCTGCTGGGCAACGTGCTGGGCGGGCTGCTCAAGCGCTGACCAATAGCCCCGGGGCCACCGGCGAAGCAGCCGGTGGCCCCGGCGCCGCTCAAGCCTCGGCCGTCGAGCCGGGCGCCTCGCCCGCGGCCGCAGCCGGCGCACGCGCCGAGCCGGCCACCAGGTCGAAGCGGTACAGCCGGCATTCGATGGGCCCGTTCCACATCGGCACGCGCCGGCTTTCCTTCAGGCGCAGCGCCTGCGGCAGCTTCATGTCGGGGCTCAGCAGCCAGGCCGTCCAGCCGGCGTAATGCCGCTTCCAGTGGCTGGCCAGTTGGCTGAAGAACTCGCCCGGGTTGCCACCACCGTCACCGGCGGCGTGGTCCGGTGCATGAAAGCCCTCGCGGCTGTGGCGTGCCGGGCCGCGCTCGCCGCGTGAGCCCTTGGGCTCGATGCGCTCGCCGTAGGGCGGGTTGACGATCATCACACCGCGGTCGGCGGGTGGCAGCCGCTGCAGGGCATCGGCGGTCTTGAACTGGATGAAGGCCGCCACGCCGGCGCGCTCGGCGTTGTGCTGGGCGAAGTCGACCATGCGGAACGACACGTCGCCCGCGTGGATGGCCACCGCTGGCGCTTGCTGGCGGGCGCGCGCGGCGTCCTTCATCCGCGACCAGCTGTTCTGGTGCGCCCGGAACGGCAACATGCGTTCGAACGCAAAACGGCGCTGCAGGCCGGGCGCGATGCCGGCGGCGATCTGCGCGGCCTCGATGGCGATGGTGCCGGCGCCGCAGCAGGGGTCGAACAGCGGGCCGTCTTCTGCGCGGCCCTGCCAGCCGGCGGCGGCCAGCATCGCCGCGGCCAGCGTCTCCTTCAGCGGCGCTTCGCCCTTCAGGCCCTTGGCATCACGCCAGCCGCGCTTGAACAGCGCCTCGCCCGAGGTATCGGCGTACAGCGTGGCATGCGTGGGCGTGAGGTGCAGCGACAGCGGCAGATCGGGGTGCTTGGTGTCGATGCTGGGCCGCTCGCCGGTGGCGTCGCGCAGCACGTCGCACACCGCATCCTTGACCCGCAGCGTGGCGAAGTTCAGGCTCTGCAGCGGCGAGCGCTGCGCGGTGGTGTCGATGCGAAAGGTCTGCGCGGGCGTGATCCAGTCGACCCAGGCCACGCTGCGCGCCAGCGCGTACAGGTCGTGCTCGTTCTGGTAGGGGCCATGGGCCAGCGGCCACAGCACACGCTGGGCGAGCCGGCTCTCCAGGTTGAGCCGCATCGCGGTCAGCGCATCGCCTTCGACGCTGACACCACCGCGCAGCACCTCGCCGCTGGCCTCGGGGCCCAGGATGCGCAGCACCTCCTCGGCCAGCAGGTCCTCGGTGCCCGCCGCGCTGGGCAGGAACAGCATGGTTGGTGCGGACATCTACAACGCCTTGCGCAGGTTGGCCGGCGCGATCTTGAGGGCCTCGCGGTACTTGGCCACCGTGCGCCGTGCCACGGTGATGCCCTGCTCGCCCAGCATGTCGGAGAGCTGGCTGTCCGACAGCGGCTTGCCCGGGCTTTCGGCGCTGACCAGCTGCTTGATCAGCGCGCGCACCGCGGTGCTGCTGGCATTGCCGCCGGCGTCGGTGTTGAGCGAGCTGCCGAAGAAGTACTTCAGCTCGAAGGTGCCGAAGGGCGTGTTCATGTACTTGGCGGTGGTCACGCGCGAGATGGTGCTCTCGTGCAGGCCCAGTTCATCGGCGATCTCGCGCAGCACCAGCGGCTTCATCGCGATCTCGCCGTGGGTGAAGAAGCCCTTCTGCCGCTCGACGATGGCCTGGCTCACGCGTTGGATGGTGTCGAAGCGCTGCAGGATGTTCTTCATGAACCAGCGCGCCTCCTGCAGCCGCTGCGACAAGCCGCCGGCGCTGCCGTTGCGCTGGCCGCGGATGGCTTGCGCGTACAGGTCGTTGATGCGCAGCTTGGGCATCACGTCGGGGTTGAGCGTGGCCTTCCAGCCGCGGCCGGCCTTGATGACGATGACGTCGGGCACGACGATGTTGGCCTCGGCCTTGGTGAAGGGCCGGCCGGGCTTGGGCTCGCAGGCGACGATCAGCGTCTGCGCTTCGCGCAGCGTGTCTTCATCGGCGCCGGTGGCGGCCATCAGCTTCTTCATGTCGCGGCGCGCCAGCAGCTCGAGGTGGCTGCGACACACCACCATCGCCACGTCGCGGGCGCGGCTGGCGGGCTGTTCGCGCAGCTGCAGGCACAGGCAATCGCCCAGGCCGCTGGCGCCCACGCCGGTGGGCTCCAGGCTCTGCAGCCACTTCAGCGCGCAGCGCAGGCGGGCCATCAGCTCGTCGCGCTGCTCGGCGTCTTCGTCGCTGTCGCCGGCGATGTCCATGCCGGCGGCCAGCCGCTCGGCGATCTCATCCAGCGGGTCGGCCAGGTAGCCGTCGTCGTCCAGCGACTCGATCAGCACCATCACCGCCGCCGCGTCCTCGGGCGACAGGCGCATGCCCAGCAGCTGGCGGCGCAGATGGTCTTGCAGCGACGGGCCGGCGTCGGCCGATTCGGTCGGCTCGAAATCCGGGTCGCCGCTGCCCGGGGTGGCCGGGCTGTTGGATGGCAATTCGCGGATGCCGTCGAAATCGTCGCGCTCGGTGCCGTTTTCCCAGTCGTCACGCTCGGTGCCGCCGAACTCGGCCGCATCCATGCCGGGTGGATCGTCGCTGCCGGTCTGGCCGTCGCCGTGGTCTTCGCGCTCGGCCAGCTTGTCCTTCTCGCGCAGCGCGCTCTGGTCGGCGCTGGCGGTCACCCGCTCCAGGCCGAACTCCATCGGCGCGTGGTCTTCCTCGGTGTCGAGGAAGGGGTTGGTCTCGAGCATCTGCTCGATTTCCTGGTGCAGCTCCAGCGTGGACAACTGCAGCAATCGGATCGACTGCTGCAGCTGCGGCGTCAGCGCCAGATGCTGCGACAGGCGTACCTGCAGGGACGGTTTCATGTCATTGGTGCAGGTTGAGCGCAGCCCGCACCGGCGGTGGCAGTTGCGCCGATCCAGGCAAGGTCAGGCGCGGAGCCGGCTTCGCCGGTCCGCAGCCTGCGCCCCCCTGGGGGGCAGCGAGCGAAAGCGAGCGTGGGGGCACCATGTCACATTTTGAAGTGCTCGCCGAGGTAGACCCGGCGCACGTCGGCGTTCTCGACGATCTCGGCCGGTGTGCCTTCGGCCAGCACCCGGCCTTCGCTGATGATGTAGGCGCGGTCGCAGATGCCCAGCATCTCGCGCACGTTGTGGTCGGTGATCAGCACGCCGATGCCGCGGGCCTTCAGGAAGCCGATGATCTTCTGGATCTCCAGCACCGCCAGCGGGTCGACGCCGGCAAACGGCTCGTCGAGCAGGATGAAGCGCGGCTGGGTGGCCAGCGCACGCGCGATCTCCACGCGCCGCCGTTCGCCGCCCGACAGCGCCGGTGCCGGTGAGTCGCGCAGCTTCTCGATGCTCAGGTCGTGCAGCAGTTCCTCG
The DNA here is from genome assembly GCA_001770815.1 of Burkholderiales bacterium RIFCSPHIGHO2_12_FULL_69_20. Lineage (GTDB taxonomy): Bacteria > Pseudomonadota > Gammaproteobacteria > Burkholderiales > Burkholderiaceae_C > Pseudaquabacterium. Next base: position 5,840 of record MESD01000178.1, on the reverse strand, counting down.
AGCCGGGCGTTGATCACGGCCGGCGCCAGCGCCTTGCCCCGGGCATCGATCTGCAGCTCGAGCACGGCGCGGATGTTCTCCTCGACCGTGAGCTTGCGGAAGATCGACGCCTCCTGCGGCAGGTAGCTCAGGCCCATGCGGGCACGCTGGTGGATCGGCTTGGTCTGCACTTCCACGCCATCGATGCGGATGGTGCCGGCATCGGCGCGCACCAGGCCCACCACCATGTAGAAGCAGGTGGTCTTGCCGGCGCCGTTGGGGCCCAGCAGGCCCACCACCTCACCCGCGTTCACCGACAGGTGCACTTCCTTGATCACTTGGCGCGAGCCGTAGCGCTTCTGCAGGCCGGTCACCTCCAGCCGGCTGATGTCGGGGGCGGTCTGAGTCGCCGGGCGGGCCGCGTTGGTCGCACTGGCCGCGCTGACCACCGCCGTCATCGGCGGTCTCCGAGCGTGGCCGACGGCTTCAGGGCGCCCGCGGCCTCGGCGGCCGGCGCGCTGGCGGCATCGGCCGGCAGGCGCGGCGTGATCACCGCGCGCACCCGGCCGCCCGGGTTGGCCGTGGTGGCGGCGCCACCCTGCACGCTGAAGGATTCGGCCGCGCTGTCCCACAGGATCAGCGCGCCCTGGATCTCGTCGGCCACCGTGGCGCCGCGCAGGCGCCGCACCACCGCCGCACCCTCAAAACGCAGCGTGCCGAGGCGGCTGTCGTAATCGATGCGCTGGGCCTGGCCCTCGACCACCTCGTCGACGCCGTCGCGCTTTTGCCGGTACGAGGCGGGCTTGCCGGGCGCGCCGGTGGCCTGCGCCATCTGGTAGCCCTCGGGCGTCTCGCGCAGCGCCAGCCGGTCGGCGCGGATCTGCAGCGTGCCCTGGCTGATCACCACGTTGCCACTGCACACGCTGGTCTGCTTGAGCAGGCTGACGATGCAGGGCTGGTCGGATTCCAGCGTCATCGGCTTGGTGCGGTCGGCCTTTTCGGCCCACGCACCCATCCCGCCGACGCCGAGCAGCAGCGCGAAGAAAAGAGGGGGAATTCGCAGGGTAAACATCAATCGGCACAAAACTTGCAGATCATTCTAGACGCAAGTCTTGGCCGAGCGGCCCGGCGATGTGTGGGAAATCTGCCGCACTTCAGCGCGCCAGCAGGCCGGGGGCAGCACCTGCGGGGCCAGTGCCGGGCCGCCATCGACCGGAGACCTCAGCTCGCCAAGCGGCCCCGCACCCCCGCGGGGGGTGGGCTGCGGTATTCCGCAGCCCGGGGGCAGCATCTAGCCCTTGCGGGCCTGGATGATCAGCGCGTCGGCCACCGCCAGCGCCCGCTCCTGTGAGCCGGCGATCGACGGCGAGGTCATCCAGCGGCCGTGGATGCCCAGCGTGGGCACACCCTCGATGCGGTAGCTTTCAGACAGCGCACGCGACTGGCGCGATTTGGTGGCCACCGAAAAGCTCTTCATCGCGTCGAGGATCTTGGCCGAATCAGCGCCCACCGACTGCGCCCAGGCCCGGATGTCGGCATCGTTGTTCAGCCGCTTGCGCTCGACATGCAGCGCGGTGAACACCTTGCGGTGCAGCGTCTCGACCAGGCCCAGCGCCTCGAGCGCGAAGTACAGGCGCTGCGCCGGCTCTTGCGCGGCATTGAAGGCCACCGGCATGCGGCGGAACGACACCTGCGCCGGCAGTTTCTTGATCCACGCGTCCAGCGCCGGCTCGAAGGCGTTGCAGTGCGGGCACCAGTAGCCGAAGAACTCGACCACCTCCACCTTGTCGCCGCTCACCGGCACGGGTTGCGTCACGCGCTGGAAATCACGGCCCTCGACCGGCCCACCCTGGGCCCGCAGCGGGCCCGACAGTCCGGCCGCGGCCAGCGCAGTGGCGCCCAGCGCCCATTCACGACGGTTCATCTTCAACGTCCTCTCGACGGTTTGCACAGTGACACAACGCAGGATGGAGTGCGCCGGTGCACGCAAGGTTCAACGTTCGACGCGCACCAGGTTGGCGTCGATGCCGGCACCGGCCAGCTTGGCCTGCGCATCTTCGGCCGGTTCACGCGTGTCGAAGGGGCCCAGCCGCACCCGGTAGACGGTGCGACCGGCCTGCTCACGCTCGGTGATCCTGGCCGACAGGCCCAGCAGCGCCAGCTTGGCGCGCTGGGCGTCGGCATCCTCCGGCCGGGTATAGGCGCCGGCCTGCACGAAGAAGAAGGCAGCCACTGGCGCCACGGTGGTGGATGGCGTGGCGCCGGGTGCGGCGGAGGGTGCGGCGGAACGGGCAGCCGATGCGCCCGCCGCCGGTGCCTGCCCGGCCAGGATGGCGGCCGGGTCACGCCGCGCCGCGCTGGCGGCGGGTACGGCTGCCGAGGCGGCGGCCATCGGGCGCGCGGGCACAGCCACTGGCGCCGGGCTGGCCACCGTGCCACCGGCCACCGTGCCGCTGGCTGCCGTGGCCGGCCGCGCCGGGGTCCTGCCGGCCAGCGGGGCGTTGGGGTCCCAGGTCTTGTTGCGCTCGACCTCGGCCGCGTCCTGGTCGGCACTGCGCTGCGGCAGCTTGTTGATGAAGGGCACCGGCGCCTTGGTGATGTAGAGCGCCACGGCCAGTGCCACGCCCAGGCCGATCAGCAGCCCGACGACCAGGCCGGTGACAAATCCGCCGCGCGAAGGGGTTTTCATCAAGCGGTCTCCGCGGGCGGGGGGGTGTCGGTGGCGGTGGCGGCGGGCTCACGCGCCATTGCGTCGGGCGCGCTCACGCCGATCATGCCCAGCGCGTTTTGCAGCACCTGGCGCGTGGCGGCCAGCAGCGCCATGCGCGCGGCGGCCAGCGCGGCATCGTCGATCAGGAAGCGCTCGGCCGCATACCAGCTGTGCAGGGCCGCGGCCAGGTCGCGCAGGTAGAAGGCCACGTCGTGCGGCGCGAAGTCGGCTGCCGCGCCCGCCAGCATGTCGGGATAGGCCGCCAGCTTGAGCATCAGCGCGGTCTCGGTGGGCGCGGTCAGCAGGGCCCGGTCGGCCGCCGCCAGCGTGGCCGCATCGGTGGCGCGACCGGTGCGCGCGGTGTATTGGGCCAGCACCGAGCAGATGCGCGCATGGGCGTACTGCACGTAGAACACCGGGTTCTCGTCGCTGGCCTTCAGCGCCAGGTCCACGTCGAAGACGAACTCGGTGTCGGCCTTGCGGCTGATCAGGAAGAAGCGCACCGCATCGCGGCTGGTCCACTGGATCAGGTCGCGCAGCGTCACGTAGCTGCCGGCACGCTTGGAGATCTTGACCTCCTCGCCGCCCTTCATCACGGTGACCATCTTGTGCAGCACGTAGTCGGGCCAGCCCTGGGGGATGCCCACGCCCGCGGCCTGCAGCCCGGCGCGCACCCGCGCGATGGTGCCGTGGTGATCGCTGCCCTGCACGTTGATCACCTTGTCGAAGCCGCGCTGCCACTTGTCGATGTGGTAGGCCACGTCGGGCACGAAGTAGGTGAACGTGCCGTCGCCCTTGCGCATCACGCGGTCTTTGTCGTCACCGTAGTCGGTGCTGCGCAGCCACAACGCGCCTTCGTCCTCGTAGGTCTTGCCGGCGGCCTTCAGCCGGGCCACCGCGTCGTCGACCTTGCCGTCGGCGTACAGGCTGGATTCGAGGAAGTAGTTGTCGAACCTCACGCCGAAGGCCTGCAGGTCCAGGTCCTGCTCGTGGCGCAGGTAGGCCACCGCGAACTGGCGGATCGAGTCGATGTCTTGCGCATCGCCGCTGGCGGTGAAGGCGCGGTCGTCGGCATGCACCGTGGCGCCGGCCAGGAAGTCGGTGGCGATGTCGGCGATGTAGTCGCCGTTGTAGGCGTCGGCCGGCCAGCCTTCGTCGCCGGGCTTGAAACCCTGCAGCCGGGCCTGCGTGCTGCGCGCCAGCGTGGTGATCTGCACGCCGGCGTCGTTGTAATAGAACTCGCGGCTGACGGCCCAGCCCTGGCTCTCGAACAGCCGGCAGATCGCGTCGCCCAGCGCGCCCTGGCGGCCATGGCCCACATGCAGCGGGCCGGTGGGGTTGGCCGAGACGAATTCGCACATCAGCTTGCGGCCGTGCGCCGGGCGCTGGCCGAAGGTTTCGCCCGCGGCCAGCACTTCGGCCACCACGGCCTGCTTGGCCGCATCGCTCAGGCGCAGGTTGATGAAGCCGGGGCCGGCGATCTCGAGCGCGCTGACCCAGCGCGCCACCGCCGGCTGGGCATTCAGCGCCTCGACCAGCGCGGTGGCCAGCTCGCGCGGGTTGCGCTTGTGCGCACGCGCCAGCTGCATCGCCGCGGTGATGGCGAAGTCACCGTGCGCAGCCTGCTTGGGCGACTCGAAGGCGGGGCTGTAGTCGGCCTCGGGCGCAATCTGCGCGACGGCGGCGGCGAGGGCGTCGAGCAACGCCTGCTTGGCTTGGATCATGGGCGGCGATTCTACGGTTCGGGGTTCCGCGCCCGCCGCGCTTCAGTGGGCGCCTGCAAATGCCGACAACGGGGGTGAACCTCCCGCCCCCATGTCTGCCCGCCCCCACTTCGCCAGCATCGATCCCTCCTGGCCCACCGCCCCGGCGGGCGCGGCCGACCCGGGCCTGCCCGAGCGCATCGGCAAGTACCGGGTGCTGTCGCGCCTGGGCGAGGGCGCCACCAGCGAGGTGTTCCTGGCGGTCGACGAGTTTCACCAGCGCAACGTCGCCATCAAGCGTGTGCGCGCGGCCACGCTGGGCGAGAGCGTGGAGAACCACTACCGCGAGCGCTTCTTCGCCGCCGAGGCTGCGCTGGCCGGCAAGCTGAAGCACCCGAACGTGGTGCAGATCTTCGACGCCGAGCCCGATCCGGTGCAGCCCTACCTGGTGATGGAGTACGTGGCCGGCGTCACGCTGCGGCGCTTCTGCCGGCCCGACTCGCTGCTGTCGCTGGACCAGGTGGTCGAGATCGGCTTCAAGTGCGCGATGGCGCTGGGCTACGTGGCGCGCCAGGGCCTGATCCACCGAGACGTCAAGCCGGCCAACATCCTGGCGGTGCCCAACAACGAGCTGGTCACCGACATCAAGATCACCGATTTCGGCAGCGTGTTCGACCAGACCAGCGACCGCACGCAGGTCTTCCGGGTCGGCTCGCTGGCCTACATGTCGCCCGAGCAACTCGACGGCAGCACGCTGGACACACGCGCCGACATGTACTCGCTGTCGGCCGTGCTCTACCACCTGGTGGCGGGCCGCCCGCCCTTCGACGCCGCTAACCAGGTGGCGCTGATGCACCAGATCTACAACGCCGAGGCACCCGCGCTCACCGGGCTGCGCGAGGGCGTGCCCCCGCGCATGGACGCGCTGCTGCGCCAGGGTCTGGCCAAGCGGTGCGACCAGCGCCCGGCCAACTGGGACGACTTTGCGCGCGAGCTGTCGCTGCTGGTGTCCAACGGCGAGGTGCCGGTGGGCCGGCTGCAGGACGTGCTGGATTCCGAGCGCTTCAACCTGCTGCGCACGTTGGAGTTTTTTGCCGGCTTCGGCGACGTCGAGCTGTGGGAGGTGGTGCACCGCGCCCAGTGGCTGCGCCACAAGTACGGCGCCGCGCTGTATCGCAAAGGCCAGGAGGGCAATACCTTCCACATCATCGCCACCGGCCGGGTGGACGTGTACCGCGACGGCCAGCGCGTGGCGCAGCTGGGCGCGGGCACCTCGGTGGGCGAGATGGCCTACCTGGCGCCCAGCCCCGACCTGCGGATGCACGGCGCCGACGTCATCGTGGCCGAGCCGGCCACCACCATCGCCTTCACGCCGGTCGCGCTGGATGTGCTGAGCCCGGCCACGCGCCACTTGTTCGACGCGGCCTTCATCCGCGTGCTGGTGCGCC
>MESD01000177.1 GCA_001770815.1 Burkholderiales bacterium RIFCSPHIGHO2_12_FULL_69_20 | reverse complement strand
CCGCAGCGGCAGGTGCTTGCGCTGCGGCAGCACCGCGTAGATGCCGTTGGGCGGCGCGGCAAAGGCTTCGAGTACCGGCACCAGCGCGCCCGCGGCGATGTCGCCTTCCACCTCCCAGGTGCTGCGCCAGGCGATGCCCAGCCCCTGCCGGCACCAGGCGTGCAGCACCTGGCCGTCGCTGCAGTCGATGCGCCCGCTGGGGCGCAGGTGCGTCACCGCGCCGTCGACCTGGAAGGCCCAGCCGCGCGTCTGGCTGGCGTCGGATGACAGCGTCAGGCATTCATGGCGCGCCAGCTCGGATGGGGTTTGCGGAACGCCGGCGCGCTTGAGGTAGGCGGGCGCGGCCACGCACAGCCGGCGGTTGTCGGCCAGGCGGATCGAGATCAGGCTCGAATCGGGCATGTCGCCCACCCGCACCGCGCAGTCGAAGCCCTCGTTGACGATGTCGACCACGCGGTCGCTGAGGTTCAGCGACAAATGCACGTCGGGGTGCAGCGCCAGAAAGCCGGGCATCAGCGGCGCCACATGGCGGCGGCCGAAACCCGCTGGCGCGGTGATGCGCAGCGCGCCGCTGGCCTTCACGCCGCCGGCCGAGACGCTGGCCTCGGCATTGGCGATCTCGCCCAGGATGCGCTGGCAATCCTCGAGAAAGGCACTGCCCTCGTGCGTCAACGTGATGCGCCGCGTGGTGCGCAGCAGCAGCTTGACGCCCAGGCGCTCTTCCAGCGCGTCGATGCGCCGCCCCACCACCGCCGGCGCCACGCCCTCGGTCTGCGCCGCCGCCGTCAGGCTGCCCTTCAGGGCCACCGCAACGAACGATTCGATCTGCTTTAGCCGGTCCATGGCCGCAGATTACACACCGATCGGTCATCAATCAATGGGGCGGTGCGGCGCGGATAACGTGCTCGATCGTCATCAATCCTTGACTTCGGCGTCGCTTAATGGGCGGCCGGGTTCGTAATACAGTCTGGCTCCACCATGGACAAATTGACCCAGCCCACCCCCGACGCGGTGTTGTTCGACGCCTACGGCACGTTGTTCGACGTCTACAGCGTGGCGCTGGCGGCCGAGCAGATGTGGCCGGGCCATGGCGACGCACTGGCGCTGTTGTGGCGCGACAAGCAGATCGACTACACCCGGCTGTGCTCGATGAGCCAGCAGTACCGCCCGTTCTGGGAGCTGACGCGCGCCGGCCTTCGCTTTGCCGCGCTGAAGCTGGGCCTGCCGCTGGACCGCGCCGGCGAAGACCGGCTGATGAACGAGTACCGGCACCTGTCGGCCTTCCCCGAGAACCGCGAGGTGCTGCAGGCGCTGGCCGCGCGCGGCGTGCGCGCCGGCATCCTGAGCAACGGCGACCCCGAGATGCTGGCCGTGGCGATCAAGAGCGCCGGTTTCCAGGACCTGATAGCCCCGGTGCTCAGCGCGCACGCCGTGCAGCGCTTCAAGACCGACGCCGCCGTCTATCAGCTGGGCCCGCGCGCGCTGGGCCTGCCGGCCAAGAAGATCCTGTTCGTCTCCAGCAACGGCTGGGACGCCATCGGCGCCACCTGGTTCGGCTACACCACGCTGTGGGTCAACCGCGCCGGTGGCCCGATCGAGCAGCTCGATACCGCCCCCACCCGCACCGCCAGCAGCCTGCGCGCGGTGCTCGACTTTTTCCCCCAGCCTTGACTCACTCTTCGCGAGAACCCGCCATGACCGAACGCACCCCCATCCACCGCCTGCAAGTGGCCAGCAACCTGGCCCGGTTCATCAACGACCAGGTGCTGCCCGGCACCGGTGTCAGCGCCGAGGCCTTCTGGGCCGGGTTCGACGCCATCGTGCACGACCTGGCCCCGAAGAACGCCGCGCTGCTGGCCGAGCGCGACCGCCTGCAGACCGCGCTGGACGCCTGGCACAGCAAGCACCCCGGCCCGATCAAGCACATGGCCAAGTACCGCGCCTACCTGGAGAAGATCGGCTACCTGGTGCCGGTGCCGGCCAAGGCGCGGGTGAGCACCAAGAACGTCGACGCCGAGCTGGCGCTGCAGGCCGGCCCGCAGCTGGTGGTGCCCATCACCAATGCGCGTTATGCGCTGAACGCCGCCAATGCGCGCTGGGGCTCGCTGTACGACGCGCTGTACGGCACCGACGCGCTGCCCGAAGACCACGGCGCCACCCGGGGCCAGGGCTACAACCCGGTGCGCGGCGACAAGGTCATCGCCTACGCCCGCCATGTGCTGGACCGCACCGCGCCGCTGAAGAAGGGCTCGCATGTGGATTCGACCGGCTACAGGGTCGACGCCGGCCAGCTGCTGGTCACGCTGAAGAACGGCCACGTCACCGGGCTGGCCAAGCCGGCGCAGTTCGTCGGCTTCCAGGGCGAGGCCGAGGCGCCGTCGTCGGTGCTGCTGGCCCACCACGGCCTGCACCTGGACATCCGCATCGACCGCAGCACGCCCATCGGCGCGGGCGACGCGGCCGGCGTGGCCGACCTGGTGCTGGAATCGGCGCTGTCGACCATCCTCGACCTGGAGGATTCGGTGGCGGTGGTCGATGCCGACGACAAGGTGCTGGCCTACCGCAACTGGCTGGGCATCCTGCAGGGCACGCTGACCGAAGAAGTCAGCAAGGGCGGCAAGACCTTCACCCGCGGCCTCAACCCCGACCGCGAGTACACCGGCGCCAACGGCGAGGACGTGGCGCTGCACGGCCGCTCGCTGCTGTTCGTGCGCAACGTGGGCCACCTGATGTGCAACCCGGCGGTGCTGTGGGGTCCGGCCGAGAACCCGCAGGAGATCCCCGAGGGCATCCTCGACGCGGTGGTCACCACCACCATCGCGGTGCACGACTTGAAGCGCGCGCACGGCGGCATCCGCAACAGCCGCAGCGGCTCGGTCTACATCGTCAAGCCCAAGATGCACGGCCCGGCCGAAGTGGCCTTCGCCAGCGAGCTGTTCGGCCGGATCGAGCAGCTGCTGGGCCTGCCCCGCGCCACGGTCAAGCTGGGCATCATGGACGAGGAGCGCCGCACCAGTGTCAACCTGAAGGCCTGCATCGCCGCCGCCGCCGACCGCGTGGCCTTCATCAACACCGGCTTCCTCGACCGCACCGGCGACGAGATGCACACCGCCATGCTGGCCGGCCCGATGATGCGCAAGGGCGACATGAAGACCAGTGCCTGGATCGCCGCCTACGAGCGCAACAACGTGCTGGTGGGCCTGCAATGCGGCCTGCGTGGCAAGGCGCAGATCGGCAAGGGCATGTGGGCCATGCCCGACCTGATGGCCGCGATGCTGCAGCAGAAGATCGCCCACCCCAAGGCCGGCGCCAACACCGCCTGGGTGCCCAGCCCCACCGCCGCCACGCTGCATGCGCTGCACTACCACCAGGTCGACGTGTTCAAGGTGCAGAAAGCGCTGGAGAAGACCGACATGGACGCCGAGCGCGAGGCCATCCTGGAAGGTCTGCTGACGATTCCGGTGGTCAAGAAGCCCAAGTGGAGCGACGCGGAGAAGCAGCAGGAGCTGGACAACAACGCCCAGGGCATCCTCGGCTACGTGGTGCGCTGGATCGACCAGGGCGTGGGCTGCAGCAAGGTGCCCGACATCAACGGCATCGGCCTGATGGAAGACCGCGCCACGCTGCGCATCAGCAGCCAGCACATGGCCAACTGGCTGCACCACGGCGTGGTCAGCAAAGCCGAGGTGCGCGCCACGCTCAAGCGCATGGCCAAGGTGGTGGACCAGCAGAACGCCGGTGATGCGGCCTACACCAACATGTCGGGCCACCTGAAGTCATCGGCCGCCTTCCAGGCCGCCAGCGACCTGGTGTTCAAGGGCCTGTCGCAGCCCAGCGGCTACACCGAGCCGCTGCTGCATGCGTGGCGGTTGAAGGTCAAGGCCGGCACCGCCGCCTGAGCGACCAACCCGCCAGCCCGGCCAGCCCCGCGGCCATCAGCAGCGCGCTGGTGGGCTCGGGCACCGGCGGGGGCGGTGCCACCAGCCGCTGCAGCCCGAAATCAGCGGCCAGCAGGCTGGAACTGCGTGCGTACATCGCATCGTCGATGCCCGGCTGGATGTCGAGCCGGGGTTCGTCCAGCGCCGCCAGGCCGTCGATGAACACCTCGTCGCCGTTCTCGTCGAACAAGCGCAGCGCGGTGCTGCGCAGCCCGCCCGCCGATGGCCCGGCGCTAGCGGCTGCGCTCAGCCGGTCGATGAACTCCTGCTGCACCGACGCGTCGCAACCGTCGGGGTCGAACACGCAGCCGGGCAGATCGAAGTCGGCCAGCTCGAACAGCCCGTTGAGCTTGGTCTGCGGCAGGTGCGCACAGTCCTCGAGCGTGGCGCACAAGGGGGTGCCATCGGCCGCGGCCCACTGCGCCGGCTCCCAGAAGCCCAGCGCCACCGATTCGGTGCCGACCGTGTAGGTCTCGGTCGGCTTGAACGCCATGCTGAACATCTGGCCACCCAGGTTGGTGCTGCCGACGCTGAAGCTCTTGCTGGCCAGCGGCACGCTGCCCAGCGTGAGCCCGGTCTCGATCCAGGGAAGCAGCGGACCGAGATCACCCACGGTGGAGGTCAGTTTCAAGGCCTCCAGGCCCAGGGTGGCGTCGACCTGCAGCCGCAACTCGTTGGTCACCACGCCGGTCAGCGAATAGCTGGCGATCACGCCCAGCAGCGCCGCACCGGGCGCGCGCAGCGAGAGGCTGTCGCCCAGCGCAAAGTTCAGCGTGCTGGTCAGCGGGCCGTACTGGTCGACGCCGTTGACGATGCCCAGGTGCTGCTGCACCGGGCTGCTGAAATCCAATGCGACGGTCGGCACTGCGCTGAAGCTGATGGTCTGCTTGAGCGACGAGTTCAGCCAGGCCGACGACTCCAGCACCGCATAGCCGACGCCGATGTGCTTGCCCAGCGCATCGAAGCCGAAGTCGGCCGCCAGCGGCACACCGATCGCCGCCGAGATGATCTCGTCGATGCCCACGCCGACGCCGATCACCTTGTCCTGGGCATGCGTCACCAGCTTGCCGCCGGTCAGGCTGGTCGTCTTGGCGTCGAGCTTGGGGACGTTCAGGTCGTACTTCAGCATGCCCCCGCTCAGGCTGCCGGCGCCCGACACCGTCTGGCCGAAGGCGCGCAGCAGTCCTGAGTTGTCGCGATTGACCGAGGCGATTTCCAGGTGCTCGTCGAAGCCCACCTTGGCCGACGTCGACAGGCAGTCGATCACGCAGATCTTGGCCCGGGCCGTGACGCTGGCGTTGGCCACCAGATCGACATACCCCTGCACCGACGGGCCGTGCGAGGCCAGCAGCGGTGTGACGGACTGGCTGCCGCCCGGCGTGCCCAGCACCTTGGTCGGCACCGAGTAGCTGGAGCCGATGGTGAACTTGCCGCCGATCGTCGGCGTGCCGGAGCCACTGCCGCTGGGGCCGTAGGGCAGGTCCAGCGTGGCGGCCACCGGGAAGCGCATGTCCAGCGTGCCGGGGCTGGCCTGCAGCCGGAACTCGGCGCCGACCTTGCCGCTGCCGCCGAGGGTGGCGCGCAGGCCGAACTCGGCGCAGCCCAGGCCCCAGACGCATTGCTCTGTATACGGTCCGATGCCGTCGCTCGCGTCGAACTGCAGGCCGAGAAACTGGGCCCCGCTGTCGAAACCGCCGCTGCTGCCGAATGCGCCCTGCCCGAAGCCGGAGAATACGAACCCGGTGTGAACCTTGTCGAGGGTGAGCAGCGCCAGCCCGGCCGCGGTGGTGTCCAGCACCGGTGGGGTGGACCCGGGGTCGGATCCCCCGGCCACGCCGATGCTGGCCCACAGCCCCCAAACCAATCCCGCGGCCCAGCGCGGGTTGCCAGTCAGAAAACGTCCCATGATGCCCTCCGGTCTTGACGGTCAGGGCAATCAAGGTCTGCCTGCTTGACGGGGCGGTCAATCCCTGAACGCGGGATCAAGCCTGACCTGCATCAAACCCCGGGCATCACCTGGGGATGGTGCCAGTCACCGAAAGGGCGTAAGGCGATTCCGCCCAGCGAGTGGCGCGCCGAGCCGACGGTGGGCCCGCCGG
>MESD01000176.1:51034-51680 GCA_001770815.1 Burkholderiales bacterium RIFCSPHIGHO2_12_FULL_69_20 | reverse complement strand
CACGTGCACCGGCACGCCCGCCACGCCGGCCAGGCAGGCCGCCAGGCCGGCGGTCAGCGTCTTGCCCTCGCCGGTCTGCATCTCGGCCAGCTGGCCGCGCAGCAGCGTGGCCGCACCGATCAGCTGGGTGGCGAACGGGCGCAGGCCCAGCGTGCGCGATGCGGCCTCGGCCACCAGCAGCAGCGCGGGGTGCAGATCGTCGCGCCGCAAGCCGTGCACCGCCGCCGGCGCCGCCTGGCGCAGGCGCGCGCGCAGCGTGTCGTCGGAGGCGGCCGCCAGCGTTTCGGCTTGCGCGGCCATCGCTGCGCTCAAGGCCTGCAGCTCGCGCCTGATCGGCGTGGCCAGCGCCGACTGCGCCCGGTGCAGCAGCGCACGCGCCCAGGCGTCGGGCGCGCGCCAGGTCTTCTCCTCGCGCTCGGGGTAGGGACTGCGCGCCAGCCGGCCGTCGATGGCGAGGATGCGGCCCATCAGATCTGGAAGTGCGAGAGGAAGGCGCGGCGCAGGCCACGCCACCAGCGCTGGCCCAGCGGCTCGGCCACATGCTCGAAGCGCACGTGGACACGGCTGCCCAGCCATTCATGCGGCACCTGGCGCGGCAGCAGCAGTTCGAACTCGAACACCGATTCCAGCGTCGCCAGGCCCTTGT
>MESD01000176.1:33277-50967 GCA_001770815.1 Burkholderiales bacterium RIFCSPHIGHO2_12_FULL_69_20 | reverse complement strand
CGCGGCCGCCGGCACGCTGCGGCTGAGCTGCGCAGGCCAGGTGTCGCCCAGCGACTGCGGCATCTTCACCTCCACCCGTCGCGTGGCCAGGCGCACCGTGTCGACGTCGGACTGCGGCATCACCACCCGCACCAGCGGCGCGTCGCCGGTGCGCACGTAGCCCACCACGTCGCCCTTGCGCAGGTAGCGGCCGGGCAGGTCGTCGGGCTTGTCGATCAGCAGCGTGCCGGCCAGCGGGCTGCGCAGCGTCAGCCGGTCGGCCTCTTCGCGCAGGCGGGCCAGCGCTGCCTGTTCACGCGCCAGGTCCTGCTCCAGCTGCTGCGCACGGGCCTGCGACACCCCCCAGGCAGCGTCGAACTGGCCACGCACCTCGTCGGTCTTGGCGGCCTGCACCTCGACGCGCGCCGCCAGCTGCGCGTCCACGCTCTGCAGCACCGCCTGGCCCGGCTGCAGCGCCGCGCCATCGGGCAACAACACCTCGCGCACGAAGCCGCCCGCCTCGGCACGCAGGATGGCGCGGTCGGGCAGCCACAGCACGCCTTCGCCGTTGGTGTGGTACGGCAGCGGCAGCACGAACAGCCCCAGCACCAGCGCCAGCACCGCACCAGCCAGCACGCTGCGGATGCGTGCCACGCGGTCGGCAAAGCGCGGCGCGGTCCACAGCGCGCGCACGATCTTGACCAGCGGCCAGACCACGCTGGCGGCCAGCGCCCACACGGCGATCAGCACGCCGATGAAGAAGAACTTGGCTGCAACCAGCAACGCAATGCTGATCGACACGAACAGCCGGTAGGCATACGACAGCGGCGCATAGCCGACGAACCAGCGCCGCTCGCCGGCGGTGGCGTCCTCGCGCTCGGCGTTGCGCACGCCCAGCAGGTAGCGCTCGGCCAGGTACTGCCAGTGGCGCGTGGCGCGCACGCCCAGGTTGGGGCATTCGATCAGGTCGGCCAGGATGTAGTAACCGTCGTAGCGCAGCAGCGGGTTGGCGTTGAAGAACAGCGTGCTGACGCTGGCCAGCACCGCCACGTTGTAGGCCACGGCACGCGCCAGGCCGGGCTCGAAGGCCAGCCAAAGGTAGAAGGCGATGGCCGCGACGAACAGCTCCGACAGCATGCCCGCCGCCCCCACCAGCGCCCGCTGCCACTTGCCGACGAAGGCGGTGGCGTTGGACACATCGACATAGGGCACGGGATAGAACACCAGCAGCATCAGGCCCATCTCGTGCACCTCGCCGCCGCGCATGCGGCAGGCCAGGCCGTGGCCGAACTCGTGCACCGCCTTGATCAGCGGAAACAGCAACGCCAGCATCAGCAGGTTGTCGTTGGCCAGCAGCCGCTCGCTAGAGTCGCCGGCCAGCTCGGCCCAGTGCGACGGCGCAATCACCAGCGCCGGCAGCACCACCGCCCCCCACAGCAGCGCGCCGGGCCAGCCCAGCAGCCGGCCGAAGCCGCGCACCATCGCCTTGAGCAGCCGGTCGGGGTCGAACAGCGGCAGGCGCAGCGCGATCGGGTTGCCGATGCGGCCTATCCACTTGCGGCGCTGCTGCTTGGTGCGGCGCTCCAGCAGCTCGGCGGTGTCGGGCGTGATGTCGGCCTGCACCAGGTCGGCCGCATGCAGCTGGCCCAGCAGACGGATCAGGTCGTCTTGCGTCGGTGTGTCATCGCTCAGGTCGGCAATCAGCGCAGCCCAGATCGCCGCCATGTCGCGCCGGCCGTCCATCAGGCTGATCAACCGGTAGGCGGCGAAGTTGAAGCGGTGGTGCTTGCCGCCAACCCGGTCTTCGATCACGTACCAGACCTGGCCGCGGTAGGCATGGCGGTGCAGTTGCACATGGCCACGCAGCCGCGGCTTCAGCGCGCGCAGGCGGTACCACTCACCGGACAGCAGCGGGCGGGTCATGTCACGATCAGCGCGCGACCTGATTCGACGTCATGGCATCAGCTTCCACCAGGCCAGGCGCAGCCAGTCCAGCAGCGGGTGGGTCCAGATCCACAGCAGGCTGCGCTGGCCGGCCTCGACCTTGGCCACGCCTTCCATGTTGGGACTGAGCTTGGGCGCCTGATCGCCCAGCGCGGCCTCGACGCGGAAGAAGTTGCGCCCGTCCTCGGCCACCGAGATCGGCGTCAGCTTCTTCACCGTGAACGCCCACGCCGAGCCCGGCAGGCTGGCCAGCACCAGCTCGCCCTTGGCGCCCAGCGCCACCTGGCCGATGTCGCGCTCGTCGACCTTGAGGATCACCCGCCACGAGTCCAGCGGCGCCAGTTCGAACAGCACCTTGCCCAGTTCCAGCGGCGAGCCCAGCAGCTGCGACAGATCACCCTTGACCACCACCGCATCGAACGGCGCGGTCACCTGCACCCGGTCGAGCTTGGCCAGCACCAGGTCGAGCTGCGCGCGCGCCTGGTTGGCCTGCGCCGCGGCCTGCTGCTGGTCGACGCGGTTGGCCTTGGCCATGGCCTCGCGCTCCTTGCGCAGCGCCTGCTCCAGCTCGGATTCCCAGCGCACCCGCTCCAGCTTCAAATCCTTGTCGTCGAGCACCGCCAGCACCTGGCCGGCCAAGACCCGGTCGCCGGCGCGTGCCGGCGCCTCGCGCAGATAACCTTCAAACGGCGCGACCGCCGAGCGCTGCACCGAGCCTTCGACCAGCGCCTGCGCCGACACCCGGTACGGCGCCGGCACGACCGCCAGCACCAGCAGCAGCAAGGCCAGTACCGCCAGGCCCAGCTTGACCGCCGGGTACGAACTGTCGGTGATGAGGCCCAGCGCCCGGCCGGTCTGGCGCCAGGCCCGCGCCAGCACACCCTGCTCGGCCGCACGCTGCAGCTCGATCACCGGCGCCACCGCCAGCGCCAGCGTGTCCAGAAACGCCAGCTCGGCGGGCTCGAACGGCCGGTTGCGTTCGAGCATCAGCACGCCGACGACCTGGGTGCCGGTGACCAGCGGCAGGCTGCACAGCGCCAGACCCACCTGCCCCTCGGCATAACGCCGATGCGCCTCGACCACCGGGCCGGCGTCTCCGGGCGGCGCGGGCCAATCGATGCGCCGGCGCTGGTCGAAGGCCTCGTGCATCGCCTGTGCCGACAGGTTGACGCGCTCGGTGCGCTCGTCGAACCAGGCCGCATGCGACATCGCCAGCACCCGGATCGACTGCCGCCGCGCCAGCCCCAGCTGCACCTGGTGGCAGTCGAACTCGCGCCCCAGCCGGTTGACCAGCGCCAGCGCCGACTCCCGCAGGCTGCGCTCATCCAGCGTGGCCAGCAGCGTGTCCAGCAACTGGCTGCCCTGGCCGCTGTGCTGCTGCGCCTGCGCGTGGGCACGCTGGTGCAGCAGGTCGATCAACCAGCCCGCGCCCCAGTGGGTGAGGCGCAACGCCTGCTCCAGCGCCGCGTCGTCGGCCGGGCCCAGGTCGAGCACCACGGCGCCGTGCAGGCGCTCGGCCGCCGGCGCGGCGGCTGGTGCGGCGTCCGCCGGCGTGGCCTGGCGCAGGCCCTCACGCGTCTGCAGCGGATAGGCCAGGCGCGCATGGCCCAGTTCGTCGCGGCGCACGATGCCCTCGCGCTGGCGCAGCGCATCGGTGGCGATCTCGGCCAGGTAGCTCAGGTCGCGCTCGGCCGGCAGCGAGGCCACCGGCGCAAAACTGCCGTCGGGTTGCAGCATCAGCACCACGCCGGCACGGGCGTGCAGCAGCGATTGCACCAGCACCGCCAGCCAGGCGGCGCAGAGTTGATCCACCGTCTGCGCATCGGCCAGGGCCAGCCAGGCGTCTCGTTCAGCGGGGCCCAGCTGCGGCGGCAGATCCTGCTGTTGAACGGTCATGTTGGAAACGATAACCGATGCACCCTGGGCCGAGGCTGACCGGGCGCAGGGGCCGCGCCCTGAATGCGGGGGCGCCCCCCCGCGCTCGGGGGGGCATCGGATCACCGGGGCGTCAATTCTTCAGCAGGCTGTCGAGTGATTTCAGGTCGGGCTCGCCGATCACGCCGGCGGCGGCTTTCAGCTGCAGGCCGGCGATCAGCGCCTGGTAGCGCGCGGCCGACAGGTCGCGGCGGGTGGTGAACAGCTGCTGCTCGGCATTGAGCACGTCGACCCGGGTGCGCACGCCCACCTCCAGCCCGCGCCGGGTCGACTTGACCTGCGTCTCGCCCGAGCCGACCGCCTGCCGCAGCGCCTGGTTCAGCGCGATGCCGGTCTGCACGCCCAGCAGCGCCTGGCGTGCATCCAGCCGGGCCTGGCGCCGGGCGTTGTCCAGCTCACTCTGCGCACGCGCCAGATTGGCCGCCGCCTCGCGGCCGCGTGAACTGATGGCGCCCCCCTGGTACAGCGGCACCGAGACCTCGACGCCGATGGCTGCCGTCCGCGACTGCTGGCCGCCGAAGGCGCCGTAGTTGGCGTTGTGCACCCGTCCCACGCTGCCGACCAGGTCAACCGTGGGCTGGTGGCCGGCGTCCTGCTTGGCCACCTCGAAGCGCGCGATCTTCTCGCCGGTGGTGCCGATCAACACCGCGGCGGCGTTGCGCTCGGCGGATTCGGCCAGCGATTGCAACTGCTCGGCCGACAGCAGGTCGATGCCCACCTCGGGGTCGAGCGAGGCCAGTGGCGGCAGCGGTCGGTTGATGGCCTTTTCGAGCGTGCGGCGCTTGACCTCCAGCTCGTTGCGGCCGGCGATCTCCTGTGCCAGCGTCAGGTCGTAGCGCGACTGCGCCTCGTTGACGTCGGTCACCGGCGACAGGCCGACCTCGTAGCTGCGCTTGGCCTGGGCCAGCTGCTGGGCGAAGGCCTCTTTCTGCGCGCCGAGGGTGGTCAGCGCGTCCTGGGCCTGCAACACCTCGAAGTAACCACGCGACACGCGCACCAGCAGCTCTTGTTCGGCCAGCTTGAGCTGCTGATCTGCCAGCTGCGCCTGCAACTCGCCCTGCTCGAAGGTGGCGCGGTAGGCCTGCCTCAGCAGCGGCTGCGTCGCCGTGAGGCTGACGGCGCCGGAGTTGTACGACGCAGAACCGGGGTAGCTGCTGGACGTGTCGCGGTTGTGCCGCGCATTGCCCGACACGCTGACCGAAGGCAGCAGCAGCGCACGGCCCTGCACCCGCTTCTCGCGGCCGGCCGTTGCCGCGTGCCGGGCCGCGGCGAACTGCGCGTCCTCAGCATGCGCCAGCGCGTAGATCTCGCTCAGGTTGGCGGCCAGTGCCGGCGGCAGGGTGGCCAGCGCAGCAAGGGCTGCCGCCACGACGGGTAGATGACGCATGAGGAATGTCTCCCAGGAGGGTTGAACCGGTGCCAGGCCTGCGGCCGCTTGCGGATTCAATGGATCACTTCATCGGCCCGTAGCGGCCCTCGTACTGCTGCACCAGCTTGCCCAGCAGCTCGGCCAGGCGCTTGGCGGCAAAGGGGCTCATCACGATGCGGTGCGTGAGATCGATCTCGACCTCACTGGCCATGCGGTCCCAGTTGTTGTTCATGCCGAAGTTCAGCACCACCTCCTCTTGCGTGGAGTTGGCATTGGCAAAGTTGACGTACGAGCTTTTCAGCTGGTCGACGTTCCACTTGACCTTGGGGTTGGGGGTGGCCGGGCTGGCGCTGCCCGGGGTGGATGCGTCGGTGCCGGTGGCGGCAGGGGGCGTGGTGGCCATGT
This sequence comes from Burkholderiales bacterium RIFCSPHIGHO2_12_FULL_69_20, assembly GCA_001770815.1. Lineage (GTDB taxonomy): Bacteria > Pseudomonadota > Gammaproteobacteria > Burkholderiales > Burkholderiaceae_C > Pseudaquabacterium. Next base: position 45,335 of record MESD01000176.1, on the reverse strand, counting down.
CGGATTTCCGTGAGCGATGAAGTTGAGGGGATGAAGCCGCCTACAGGCGGATGCGCCAGCCCGGGCGCTGATCGTCGTCGGCGGGCTTGCGCGATCCGAGCCAGCGCGCCACCCAGCCCGGCGCGCGGCGCGCCGTGGTGGCCTCGCCCGCCGGCGCCTGGCCCGCGGCGATGTGGATCGCCGCTTCGTCGCCCGCAGCCTCGTCGGCATTGCGCCGGCGGGCGCCAGCGGCCAGCGCGCGCCGTGCCATGCGGGTATCGATCGCACCGGGCACCGCCGCCAGCGTGACCAGCCCGCCGATGCCGCCGGTGAGCGTGACCCAGTCGACCTCCAACAGCGCATCAGCGGCCACGTCAGGCTGCACCTGCCAGCGCTGGGCCATCCAGTCGAGGCTGCCGTCCAGCGCGATCAGGCCATCGCCGTCGGCCGACGCCCGCTGCGCAAACGACGCGCCGTCGCCCTCGCCCAGTGCGCCGAGCAGCGGACGGGCGCTGATGGTGAACCGGCCGCGGTAGTCGCCGCCGGCCCGGCCGTCGTAGTCGCCGTCCAGCGCCTCACCGCCTGGCTTGGCCACCCCACTGGCGCGCAGCCGCACGGTGTAGGCGCCCTCGGCCAGCGCGCCGCCATCGGCGACGAAGGCAAAGCCCAGGCCGTCGGGGTCGACCTGCAGACGGCCCTTGACCGGCCGGTCGCCGCGCAGCACGGTGATGTGGCTGTCGGCATCACCGGCGCTGAGCGCACGCACGTCCACCGGCTGGTTGAAGCGCACACGCAAGCCAGCGCCGGTGATCACCACCGCACGCACCTGCAGCGTGGACGACGGATGCGTGGGCGTGTCGCTGCCGAACAGCGTGGCCAGGGTCTCGGGCTCGAGCGCCGCGCCGCTGGCATTGCTGTCGACGGTGGCAAGACCCATCACCTGCGACCACGGATGCGCGGTGGTCAAAGCGTAGGCCGACGCGGCACCGCTGGCCAAGGGCCCGCGGCCGCCGACGGTGTAGCGCGCCATGGCCTGGCCCCGCGCATCACGTGCAGGATCGTCGGACAGGCCACCGAGGGCGGCTACAGCACCGAACGCCCCGAACGCCCCGACCGTGCCGATCACCCGGCCCGACGCATCGATGCCCGACAGCGAGGCCAACAACGACGCCGTCAAGGCATCGGCCGCCGAACCCGACCCGGCGCCCGGCAACGGGGTCGGCGTGGGCGTGACCTGCGGCGCCAGCACCCGCACCGTCAAGGGCGTGGCGGACCACAGGCCGTCGTCGTCCTGCGCCCGCACGCTGACCACCACGCTTTCACCCGGGTCGGCGTACACATGCGACGCCGTGGTCGCCGCGCCCGGCAGCTGGCTGGTGCTGCCGTCGCCCCAATCGATGAACCAGCTGCTGACCGTGTCGGCCCCAGCATCGGTGTAGCCCAGGCTCAGCACATAAGCCTGGCCCGCGGCCGCCAGCGCAGCGCCACTGGCCTGTACCTGCGGCGGCAGGTTGGCCACCTGCGCGGTGAAACTGCCGCTGCTGCTGGCGCCGTTGGCGTCGGACACACGCACGGTGAAGCGGGCGCTGGCCGGGCCGTCGGCCGCGGCCCAGCTCAGCTGCCCGCCGGCCGACAGGCTGGCGCCGGCCGGGCCGTCGATCAGGGTGTAGGTCAGCGTATCGCCGGCATCGACGTCGCTCGCATGGAGCGTCAGGCTCAGACGTTGCCCTTCGTCGACCACCACATCGGCCTGCGGCGTGATCAGCGGCGCATCGTTGACCGGCCGCACCGTCAGCGTCACCGAGGCCAGGCCGCTGCTCAGCGCGCCGTCGTCGACCCGATAGCTGAAGCTGTCGCTGCCGTTGAAGTCGGCATCGGGGGTGTACTCGAAGCTGCCGTTGCCACGCAGCACCAGCCGGCCATGCGCTGGTGCCTGCGCCACCACCGGCGTCAGCACACCGCTCTCGGCGTCGCTGTCGTTGAGCCGCACGTCGAACACCAGCGGCACGTCCTCGTCGGTGGCCACGGCGTCGTCGGCGGCCACCGGCGCGGTGTTGAAGCCGTTGACCGTGATGGCCACCAGCACCACGCTGCTGCTGAGTGCCCCATCGCTGGCGCGGTAGCTGAACTGGTCGGCACCCACGTAGTCGTCGGCCGGTGTGTAGATCACCTTGCCGGCGCCCGTCACGCTGACGCTGCCGTGCGACGGTGCGGCCACGATCACCGGCGTCAGCACGGTGGAGTCGATGTCGCGGTCGTTGGCCAGCACGTCGATCAGCACCGCCTGGTTGCGCGAGGTCACCGCCGTGTCGGGCCGCGCCACCGGGGCGGCGTTGCCACCCCCCTGCACCGTCAGGTCCACCCGGGCCAGGCTGCTGTCGGCCTGGCCGTCGCTGACGATGTAGAAGAAGTGGTCCAGCCCGGCGTAGCCGGCGTCGGGCGTGTAGCTCAGCGTGCCGTCGGCATTGATGTTGAGCGTGCCATGCAGCGGCGCCGTCACCGAGGCCACATGGATCGGGTCGCCGTTGGCATCACCGTCGTTGGCCAGCACGTCCAGCAACTGGGTGGTGTCGCGCGGCAGGGTCACGGTGTCGGCGCCGGCCACCGGCGCCACGTTGCCCGCGGTGATGAAGACCAGGTTGTCGACGCTGACCTGGCTGCCCAGCGCGCCAAAGCCCAGCAAGTCGAAGCTGAGCAGCGCCGGCTGGGCCGCCGCGATGCCCGAGACATCGATGCGCACCTGGATCGGGCCGCCCGCGGCGCTGGGCAGCACCGCGGTGGTCAAGCCGTTGAAGGTGATGCCGCTGGCCGCGAAGACCTGGCCGTCGTTCTGGATGTTGATCGCCGCGTCGGTGCTGGACAGGCCGATGCCGCCCAGCAGCGACCGCCCGGTGTTCAGGTCGAGCAGCGCCATCTCGAAAGCGTCACCGATGCCCGAACCCGCGCTGCCGAACTGCACGCCGCTGAGCTCGAAGGTGAGCAAGCGCGCGCCCTGCGGCACCAGCAGCTGTTGCGACAGGCTGGTATTGAAGGTGGCGTCCTCGGCCAACGTGGCCAGGCCGTCGGCGAAGCTGACCGCGCCGCGGGTGGTCCAGGCGGCCGGGTTGTTGAACACGCCGTCGGTGATGCCGCTGGCCAGCAGGCCCGAGTCGGTCAGCGCGGTGCCCGCTGCCACCCGCACCAGCAGGTCGGCGACCACCGGCAGGCGGCGCTCGCCGACATTGAGCTTGGCGTTCATCGCGTCGGCCAGGTCGGCCTCGGCATGCGCCAGCCCCAGCATGTGGCCGTACTCGTGCACCAGCAGCGTCAGCAGGTCCATGCGATCGGCCGCGGCGCCGGTGGCGCCCCAGTAACGCGCCTGACCATCGCCGAACGCATACTCGTCGCTGAGCGCCGGGCTTGCATCGATGTACCAGCCCCGGCCGGCCGCGTCGTCGTCGATGTAGACGGTGCCGCCCTGCCCCACGGTGCCCACGCTCAGGCCCAGTACGTCGCGACCGAGGTTGGTGATCACCAGCTGCACGTCGCCCAGCGCCAGCACGTCCGCGCCCACCGCCGCCCAGGCCGCACGGGCCTGCGAAGACAGCGCGTCCAGCGCTGACGCGAGGGTCGAGGCCCCCGCCGCATCGGCCGTGTCGAGCACAGTCACCGTGGTGCTGTTTTGGGCCGGGTTCAGCTGCGTCGCAAAGCCGCTGTCGCCACCGGCCCGCAACGGGCCCACCGGCAGCGGGTTGACCGTCAGCGTGGCCGTCGCCGTGCCCGTGCCCAGGTCGTCGTCCTTCACGGTGACGCTGATGCCCAGCGTCTTGGCCGGCTGCGGGTTGGTCGGATCGCCGATGAAGGTGCGCGAGAAGTTGTAGAGGGTGGCACCGGCCGGCAGCGTGTCGGTCTGCGTCACGCCATCACCCCAGTCGATGGTGATGTCGAAGCTGTCCTGGCTGCCCGCGTCGTTGATGGCCAGCACATAGCTGGCGGTGCCGCCCTCGGTGATGGCCGCCGGCGCCAGGGTCAGGCTCAATACCGGATCGGTGTTGTTGACATGCAGGTTGACCGTGGTCGTGCCGGTGGCGATGTCGCTGTCGTCGTCCTTCAGCTCGACCGTGAACACCAGGTCGTCGCCGTTGCTGCCGGAGGGCGTGTCGTCCTGCACCGTGACCGGGATCTCGAAGCTGCCGACGCCATCGGCAAACGTGACCGTGCCCACGGCGCTGCCGCCGTCCCAGCTCACCGTGACCTCGTGCGTGTCGCGCTTGCCCTTGTCGATGAAGATGCCGTGCAGCACGGTGCTGCCGCCTTCGTCGATGGTGGTGTTGTCGAAGGTCAGCGTCTGGATCTGGGGCGGCTGGTTGCCCAGCACCACGGTGCGGGTGCGGGTGCCTTCGCCACCGTCGTCGTCGATCACGCGCACGGCGATCACCGGATAGTCCACCGGTGTGCCGGTGGGGTTGTCGTCCTGGTAGACATGCTTGGCGGTGAAGGTGCCCGGCGCGCCGGCCGTGGGCGCGCTGATGTCGGCCGGGCTGAGCGTGGCATCGACGACGGTCGACTCGCCGTCACCCCAGTAGATCTCGACCTTGTAGCTGTCGTTGCCCAGGCCCGCGTCGGTGAAGCTGCCGCTGACCGTGACCTCGCCGGCTTCGTACAGGCCACCGCTGGGCTCTTGCACCGTCAGGCTGATCACGCTGGGGGGCGCGTTGTTGACCACCTGGGTGGCGAAGGCCGTGTCTGCGCCGATCACGTTGGTGGCGGTGACGCCGATGCTCACGCTGTCTTGCGCCGTGCCGGTGGGTTTGTCGTCGACGATCAGGTGCCACAGCGCCAACGAGGTGGTGCCCGCCGGCGCCTGCACATGGTCGACCTGGGCCGAGCCGTCGTTCCAGACCACGGTGATGTCGACCGGCTTGGTCGGATCGGCGGGCGCGAAGCTCACCACCAGATGCGACTGCTGCCCTTCGACGACCGGGCCGTCCACCTGGGCCTGCAGACCCTTGGAGAAGCGCACGTCGTCGAGGAAGAAGATCTGGCTGATCAGCTGGTTGAGCGTCTCCACGCCCGCGACCACCGCGATGGTGTCCTTGGTCAGGTCGTACAGCGGCAGGTTGTTGTCGGCCACGTCGGTGCCGGTGACCTTGAACTCGATCTCGGCCACCTTGCCCTTGAAGCTCTCGGGCACCACGAAGCTGTAGTTGATGCGCTGCATGAAGCTGGCCTGCAGCGTCACCGGCGGCAGCGCCACATCGGCCAGGTCGGGGTCGAGCGCGGTGTGGCGGAAGGTCACCTGCACCTGCGCGTCGGGCGACGACATCAGCGGCGCAAAGATGTTGAAGCTGATCACCGGCTGGTCGGTGGGCACCAGCAGCCGGTTGTGGGTGATGGTGTCGAGGTTGACGATCGAGTTGATCGCGTCCTTGACCACCTGCGGTGTGGCGCCGCCGAACATCTCGTCGACCAGCGTGCGGATCAGCTGGCCGCCGCCCATCAGCAGGCCGTAGTTGCTCTTGTCGCCCAGCTCGCGCTTGAGCAGCAGCTCGACGTTCTTCTTCAAGAACGACTTCAGCGCGTCGATGCCGACCCAGTTCACCGATTCGGTGCTGCCGTCGATCTTGAAGGCATCGGCCGGCTTGGGCAGGTTGGGGTCGACCGCATTGCCCAGCGTCAGCAGGTCGTTGACGATGCTGGTGATCGATTTGTCGAAGGTGTCGAACAGCTTGTCCGACAAGCTGACCTTGGCCTTGTTGTTGGGGTCTTTCAGCCAGGTGTTCTCGTACCAGCTCTTGTAGCCCGCGCTGCTGCCGGCGCCGGGCGCCTGCGGCACGCCGAAGGTGTCGGCCTTGGCCTTGTTGATCAGCACGCCGATGGTGGCGTCCCAGACCTTGTCGAAGACCTTGTCGATGACGGTCTTGACGAGTTCGAGCGGGTTGGTCTCGAAGACGAACAGGCCGGTCAGATCGAGCGAGCCCAGCGGCCCGAGGTTGAGGTTGAAGCCCTCGCCACCGTGGAACGACCAGCCCGGCAACTCGTACGAGAACGGGAATCGGTACTTGTCGCCGGTGCCACCCAGGCGCCGGTACAGCGATTGGCGCAGGCCGTTCTCGAAGTTGCCGTTGAACACCGTCGGCACCACCTCGGTGCCGGTGGTGACCTCGGTGTTGTCGACCGCCGCCGGGTCTTGCGGCGTGGCCGACGACGCCGGCCGCAACGATGCACCACCGCCCGCCGGGCTGTAGTACCAGCCGTTGGACACGCCCTCCCACAAGCCGCTGGGCGTGGTGTACCAGGGCGTGGTGTTGAACTGGAAGCTCGGCAGGTTGCCCACCGTGCGCGCGATCACGCCCTCATCGACCACGCGGCGGTAGATCGGAGATTCGGCAAACGACAGGATCTGCGTGTCGGCGGTGCCGGCATACCACTGCCAGACGCGGCTGTGCGGCCCGCCGAAGCCGAAGCTGAAGCTGAAACTGATGAACGGGTAGTTGGAGAACGGCGCGCCGCCCTCAAAATCGTCCTGCGTGAAGCCGGCGCGGCCGTCGAGCAGCAGGCTCAGCGTGGCGCCCGGCACCGCCACGCCATTGGGCGTGGCCGTCACCGCGGTGCCGCTGACACCCAGTTCGGTGCCGGTGACATTGAGCCCCACCGCGCCGGTGGCCTTGGTCTGGTAGTAGTTGTCGAGGAAGCCGACGTTGCTCCACAAGGCCACGTTGGGGTCGCTGAAATCGCCGTAGGGGATGTCCAGCGCGATGCCGAAGCGCTCGGCCCAGGTCAGGAACGAATCGATGCCCGACTTGATGCGGTTGAGCGTGACGAACGACACCTGCGCACCCGGCAGGATCAGCGACGCCGCCTCGGCCAGCAGGATGGTCTTGCTGATGGCGCCCAACACCGTGGCGACCGGCACGTTCAGCGAATCCTGCTTCTGGTCGTGCGGGTCCAGCGTGGTCATCTGGATGTTCTGCACCGTGGGATTGAGCACGCCCATGCGCTGCACGATCTCGCTGTTGACCACGGTGCCACGGCTGTGGCCGATGAACTGCAGCGGCGACGAGAACAGCTGGCCGCCCGACTTGGTATTGAGGTCGGCCAGCGAGGCGTACAGCGCGTCGGCCGCGGCCTCGGAGAAGCCTGCATCGCTGATGTCGGATTCCTTGACCCAGTCCGACACCAGCACCACCGCCTTGCCGGGCTGCAGCGCGGCGAGGCCGACGTTGTGGGTGACCGGGTCGACCCACTCGCCGGTGTTCTTGTTGTAGACCAGCACCACGCCGCCGCCGGCCGCTTCGACGATGATGCGCGCCAGCTCCAGGAAGGCCGCGGGCTGCTGGTAAGGCGGGTCGCTCAGTTCGGGCAGCGGGTTGAGCTGGAAGCCGTGCGTCAGCACCGTGACGACGTTGTAGGCGCCACCAGTCTGCACCGGCTTGGCGTTGAAGCTGCTCGACTCCTTGAAGGTCTCGCCATTGGCCAGCAGACGCACGCCCCAGAAGTAGGTCTGGCCCGCGGTCATCTGCTTGGCGATCTCGGGCGGCAGCGTGATCTGGTGCACGTCGGAGCCGATGATGTCCGAGGTCCAGAGCCGGTTCGGGTTGTTGTCCGCGCCGGTCCAGCTGGGGTCGGACTCGAACAGCGAGGTGCGCTCGCGCGGTGCGTCGTCGGGCCACAGGCCCTGGCCGGGTTGCAGCGCGCTGAGGTAGACACGCACCTTGTAGTCGGTGGTGCCCAGCGCGTCGGTGTCGACGTCCCACTTGAAGGTGATGGCCTCGGCGCTCTCGCCGACCTTCAGCGCGCCGCTGGGCTCCAGCAGCGTCAACGGGTCGTAGGGCTGGATGGCAAAGCCGCGCATGTAGCGCGCCACCGAGATGCCCGGCAGGTTGACCTCGGGATAGATCTGGTCGATCGGACGGCGGGTGTAGTCGACCCCGGTGCCCGGGTTGGTGGCCTTGTCCAGCAGCAGGTTGACGTCGAACACCAGCACGTCGCCTGGCCCGCGGTAGTTGGCATACAGCTTCTGGCCATCGGACGACAGCTTCAACTCGGTGGCAAAGGCCAGTGAAATCGGCGTGGTCGCCGCGATGATCTGCGGCGCGCCATTGAGCCCGAACGGGTCTTTGACGATGCCGACCTTGGACCCGGTCTCGTGCGTGTCCATGTACTCGATCATCGTGCCCGGGGCGTTCGAGCCCACCGACAGCGGCACGTTCCAGTCGACCACGAAGGCCCAGTTCAGATCGGCGGTGACCACCACGTCCACCGGGTTGCGGATGTAGAGCTGGTATTTCTGCTGGGTGTTGTTCGACAGCTGCAGGTTGATCGTGCCGATCTTGGCATCGAAGCTCAACGGGTCGTCGTTGGTGACGGTGATGGTCTGCAGGCCGCCCAGCCCCTGGCCCTTGAGCTTGGCGGTGAACACCATCTTGTCGCTCTTGGACGTGGCCGAGATGCCGTAGGGCTCGATGCCGCCGTCGAGATCGGCGATCACCTGCTGGTACTTGCGCAGGTTGGGCGGCTCCGGCGCGGCGACGGTGGGCTGCGGCTTGTCGGCCTCGTCGACGTTGATCACCAGCACCTTGCCCGCGTCGCGGCCGCCCTGCACCCAGGCCCGGGTGCCACCGAACAGTTCGGTGGCCGGCGCCGTGATGTACAGCCGCGTGCCGTCGGCGTTGATCGCCATGTCGTTGATCTTGCCGGTGGTCGAGTACGACGAGTCGATGGTGATGACGTTCACCAGCTTGTTCAGCGAGGTCGACCCCGGGTTGATGTTGATGACGAAGATCGCGCCCCGGCCGGCCACGTAGAGGTAGTTGCCGTTCGGGTCGAGCACCATCGCGGTGGGCGTCTGGCCGTAGGGCAGCTCGATGTAGTCCAGTTCGGGCGTGCTGGCCTTGGCGTCCATCGGGTCGAGCGTGACGCCGTCGATGACCACGATGGCGCCCTTCTTGTCGCCACTGGGGATCACCGCCGCAAAGATGCGCGCCAGGTCGGGGGTGGCCGCCGTGGCCACCGCGGTGCGGCCCAGGTCGATGACCTTGATCACCTGCTCGGGGCCAGCGGCCGGATCGCCCTTGCGCTGGGTGTCGACGACCAGCACCCCATCGGCCCAGTGGCCGGGCGAAACTTGGCCCAGGCCCGCCGAGAAGGCGTAACCCCCCTGGTTGCGGATGTGGAAGACGGCGCTGTCGGCATGGTTCGTCGAGGTGCTGGGCAGGCCGTCGGGGCCGGACACCGGCAGCACGTCGGGGCGCCGCACCACGATGTCGGCCAGCCCCAGCACCACCGTCTTGGGCACCGTCACCTTGACCAGCGTATCGGTGGACGAGCCATCCACCGCGGCTTCGATCGCCAGCCCACCCTGGGTGAACACCACCTTGGTGGCGGTGATCTCGGCGGTGCTCGACTTGAAGTGCGTGCCCTGGATGGTCAGCAGCTGGGTGTCGGCATCGTAGTGCGGTGCGTTCGCGCCGCCGGCGATGGTGGGGGCGTCGGTCTCGGGCGGCAGCGGTTGCGGCACCGTGGCGCGGATGCGCGCATCGGTGTTGCCCGCGTCCACCGGGATCTGGAAGTTGATGGTCTGGCCCGCGTACTCGGAGTAGGCGTTGATGATCTTGGCCTGCTCGACCAGCGGGAAGGTGATCGTCTTGAGGAAGTACATCAAGCCGATCAGGCTGGTGCCGCCGATGAACAGCAGCGCCGGGTTGAACATCTGCTGCAGGTCGATCGTCAGCCCGCGCACCGGCTTGTTGGCGCGCGCCATCAGGATGTTGCCGTTCTGGCTCAGGCCCGGCCACGGCGGCGAGGCGCTGCGCGCATAGCCGTCGGTGCCGACCACGCCGTCGTCGACCGGCATCCAGTAGCTGCGCATCACGCCATCGGGCACGTCGGACTGCACCTCGACGAAGAAGTACACCTTGTCGCCGGCCTGCAGGTTGCCGGCCTGCACCGCCAGCTGCATCGGCCCGCTGACGGTCGACCCGCTCACCTCGAGCTTGAACGCTGCCGCAAAGTCCATGGCCTCGGGCAGCGGCGCCGACAGGTCGGTGGCCGCCAGCGTGCTGACGCTGACCTGGGCATTGCCGGCCAGCTGGCCCTGGCCGAAGGCGACCAGCTGGCCACCGTCACCCAGCACCACGCCGCCATCGGTGCCGATGGTGGCCGGCTGGGTGGCGTCACCGCGCACCGCCTGCACCACACGCACCGGCACCAACTGCTCGGCACCGCGGTGGATCACCGTCACCGTGGTATTGCCATCGGCCAGCGCCACCAGCTTGCCGTCGGCGTCGACGCTGAGCAGGCGGCTGTCGCCCACGTAGTAGCGCGTGCCGCTGGCCGCCGCGGAGACGAAGCTGCCCTCGCCGGACTGCACCACCATCTGCCGCGCGGTGCCCGGGGTCAGCGAGATCGCGTCGGGGTAGGCATCGATGCCGAAGTAGTAGGCACGCAGGTCGCCGGGCGATTGCGGCACACCCACTGCCACCGCGGTGGCGGCCTGGATGTTGCCGCGGGTGGCCGTCAGCACCGTGGCGCCACCGGCCACGCCGGTGAGCACCCCGCCACTGCTCAGCTTGGCGATGCCTTGGTCGAGCGTGGCCAGCGTGACGTAATCGGCCGACAGGGTGACGTTCAGCTCGTCGCTGAAATCGCCGACCAGCTGCACCGTGGCCAGGTCACCGGCGCGCAAGCGCAGTTCACGCAGCGCGAAGTCCAGCCGCACCAGTTGCGCGTCGCTGACGTTGATGGTCAGTGTGGTCGGTGCCGAGGCGGCATAACCGTCGTCGGCCACCAGCGTGACCGTGGCGTCGCCGGTGTAGCCGGCCGCCGGGCTGAACGACAGCGTGCGGCCGTCGCCGGTGATGCGTGCCACGCCGTGAGTGCTGCCGATCACGCGCAGGCTCAGGCGATCACCCTCGGGGTCGGCCAGCAGGCTGCCCACCGCCTTGTCCACCGTGAGGTCGACGTGGGTTTTGAAGGTGGTGGTGCCCGCGGTGGGCGCCTGGTTGGGCAGGTAGCCCAGGTTGGCGTACAGCAGCTGCGAGTCGCTGGCATCCACCACGCCGTCGAGGGTGAAGTCTGCAGCGGCGTTGTACGCGCCTGCCCGCGCCGCGGCCATCAGGTCGGCATCGCGGCCGTCGACCCGCTGGTCGCCGTTGGCATCACCCGCGACGAACAATCGCAGGCTGTAGCCGCCGGCACCGGCACCCGCCAGTTGCAGCAGTTGCAGACCCGCCTGGTCGATGCGGAACAGCGCAAAGGCCTGGTTGCCCTGCACGCGTGTGAGCACCGGCGTCAGGCCGGCGATCTGCGGCAGCGCCGGCGCCAGGTTGCCCGAGCTGGCGCCCATCACCACGCCCAGCAGCACGGCGCCGCCGGGGGTGGCATCGATCTCGCTCTGGCGCACCGAGAAGGCCAGCCGCTCGGTGGCGCCGTCGACCAGCGCACCCGTGCGGATGGCGCCCACATGGGCCAGCGCCGCACCCAGGTCGGCCGCCAGCGGTTGCTCGACCGTGGTGGCGCCGCTGCGGTTGATCACCACGCCGCCGGTGGGCGACGACACCAGCGCCAGCCGGCCGGTATCGTCGTAGGCATAACGCGTGGACTGGGCGGCACTGAGGCTGCGCGCGGCGATCAGCCGGCCCTGCGCGTCGTATTCGTAGGTGAACACGTCGCCATTGCCCTGCACCACCGCACCGATGCGCCCGCCCTCGCCGGAGACGAAGCGCAGCAGGTCGCCGTTGGGGGCGCTGACGCCCGAATCGCTGACCATCAGCCGCACGCCGTCGGTGTAGTTGATGGCGCTGACGCCTTGCGCCGCGACGATCTCGTAACGCGTGCCGTCAGCGGCCACCAGCGTGTACTGCGCCCGCTCGGCTGCCAATGCGGCCGGGTTGTAGGGCAAGGTGCCATCCAGGCTGTAGAAGCGCCCGCCGGCGCGCATCAGCTTGGCATCGACCGATTCGAGCTGCCAGTCCACGCCGGCATCGGCCGCCCATTGCGGGCGGTAGAAGCGCACGCCCGCCTCGGTGGCCTCGACCGGCGCGAAGGTGAAGCCCGCGCGCTGGCCGCTGGGCAGCGTGACGAACAGGCGTGTGCCTTG
>MESD01000176.1:0-33196 GCA_001770815.1 Burkholderiales bacterium RIFCSPHIGHO2_12_FULL_69_20 | reverse complement strand
GCGCCAGCCGTCGCCGAACGCGCCGGCGCGGTCGGCCGCCAGTGAATCGCTGCGGCGGGTGAAGTCCAGCGTGTGGCCGGCCAGCACGGCGCTGAAATCGGTGTCTTCGCGCAGGTAACGCGCCGCATCGGCGGCGGCCCGCAATTCGAGGCTGACCTGGGTCAGCGCGCTGCGCCCGGCCACGTCGGTGGCGGTCAGGCGCAGCTGGTAGGGGCCGGCTTCGTAGCCCGCCGGATCCAGCTGGGCCAGCAGGTCGTCGACGGTGGACGCCCCTTGGGCCACCAGCATCCAGGTGTTGGTGCCGACGCGGTTGATCTCGAGCTGCCAGGATTCAAGGTTGCTGTCGGCCACCCGGCCGCGGATCGCCGTGGTGGTGGTGAGGGTGCTGTGTTCCAGGCTCAGCGACAGGTCAACCGAGGGCGCCGCGCTGTCGAGCGGGTCGCGCACTTTCAGCACCAGGCTCGTGGTCGAGCTCAGGCCGTCCAGGTCGGTGGCGGTGGCCACCAGCTGGTACAGACCGCTGGCCGGTGGTGTGAACATCGCGCGGCCGCGCTCGTCCAGCGGCAGGGCCGCGCCGTTGAGCGTGAGCGTGCGCGAGGCCACCGCCGAGAAGGCGTCGGCCAGCACGGTGATGGCCACCGGCTGCCCCGGCACCGCCGGGAAGCTGGGCGTCAGCGAGATGTTCACGTCGGGTCCGACCGGCAAGGTGGTGGCGCGCAGCGCCAGGCCGCGCTCGACCGTGGCCTTGCCGTCGGTGATGCTGATGATCACCAGGTAGTCACCCGCCTGGCCGGGGCCGGGCGTCCAGACAAAGTCACCAGTGATGGCATCCAGCGTGGCGCCTTCGGGCAGGCCACGCGCGGCCAGGCGCAGCGTCTCGTTGCTGTCGGGATCGGTGCCGGTGATGCGGAAACGCAGCGTCTCGCCCAGCGGGGCCTGGTGGTTCGTGAACACCGGCAACGGGTTGCGGTTGACATCGGCCACCGCCACCGGCACGGCCAGCAGATCACTCAGGCCACCGGGGTCGGTGGCGGTGAAGCTCAGCGTGTGGTCGCCGGCCTGGTCGTAGCCCGGTGTCCACTCGAACAGCCCGGTGGCCTGGTCGAAGAACGAGCCGGCCGGCAACGTGCCCACCGCTGCGTAGATCACCGGGTCGCCATCGGGGTCGGTGCCCACCAGCGTGAACTGCAGCAGCTGGTCTTCCTGCCCGCCCACACGCGGGATGCCCGACAGCAGCGGCGCGCGGTTGGTCGGGGTAACGGTGATGCCGAAGGTGTCGCTGCTGCTGGCCGCGCCATCGGACGCGGTGACCGTGATGCCGCTGTAAACGCCTGCGTTGAAGTAGTTGGTGTTCCAGCTCAGCCGGCCCGTGGCGGCATCGAGCTGCGCGCCGGGCGGCAGGTTGCTGGCGCTGTAGGTCAGCACGTCGCCGTCGGCATCGCTGGCGGCCAGGTCGACGATCAGCGTGGCGCCTTCGGCCACCGTCTGGTCGCCCACCGGCAGCAGCAACGGCGCGGCATTGCTGGTGCGCACCCGCACGGTGATCGTGCGCTGGTCGGTGTTGCCGGCGCTGTCGGTGACGGTGAAGGTGATGTCGTGCGCGCCCAGATCGCCGGACGTGGGTGTCCACAGGAACACCGCGCTGCCGTATTGCGTGCCGGGCGTCAGTGTGGCGCCGGTGGGCAGGCCGGTGGCGCTGAAGCTCAGCGCATCCTGGTCCAGATCGCTGGCCCGCACGGTGAAGCGCAGCGGGCTGCCGACCACCGCCACCTGGTGGCCCAGGGTGGCCAGCAGCGGCGGCTCGGTCGGTGCATCGGACGAGATCACGAAGGTGCGTGAGGCGCTCAACACGCCGCGCGCGCCTTCGCCATCACCATCGTCGGACGCGACCAGCGTGACCACGTAGTCACCGCGGTCGCGGTCGCCCGGCGCCAGGCGCAGCACACCGGTGCCGTTGCCCGAGGCGATGTACGTGGCAAAACGCGGCAGGCCGTCGAAGCGCACGCTGATGGCATTGCCGTCGGCATCGCTCACCGTGATCGGCACGTCGAGCACCTGGCCCTTGTCCACCGTCTGCGTGCCCAGCTCGGGCACCACTGGCGGCCGGTTGGCATTGCGCACGGTGATCGGCACGCTGATGGTGCTGGTCAGCGGCAAGCCGGTGCCATCACCGTCATCGTTGGCGGTGAAGGTGACGGTGTAGGTGCCGGCTTGCTGGAAGCCGGGCAGCCAGCTGAACAGCGCGGTGTCGGCGTCGAAGTTGGCGCCGGCGGGCAGCGCCGTGGCCCCATAACTCACCGTCGGCGCGGTGCTCTCCAGATCCGTGAGGTTGCCGTTGACCAGGCGGTCGGGGATGGCGTAGCCCGGGTTGTCGGCGTCGAAGGCGAACGCGCGCAGCGAGATCGCCTCGCCCTCCAGCACGTTCCAGCCGGCCTGCTGGTCGAACTGCGGCGCGGCGTTGACGTTGCTGACCGTCAGGTCGAGCAGCACCTCGGAGCGCACCTTGTTGTCGCTGGCCCAGATCGCCACGCTGTAGACGCCGTTCTGGGTGTAGCCCGGCGTCCACTCGAAGTTGCCGGTGTTGCGGTCGAGGAAGGCGCCCGACGGCAGGTTGGGGCTGGAGAAGGTGATGGCATCGCCGTCCAGATCGCTGGCCTTGAAGGCGATGCGGATAGCATCGCCTTCGCGCACCGCGCGCGGCGGCACGCTGCTCAGCTCGGGCGGCGCGTTGGCGGGCAGCACGGTGATCTGGATCGAGGCCTGCGTCGTCAGGATGCCGTCACTGGCCAGGATGCGCAGATCCTGGTAGAGGCCCGCAGCGCCGAAGCCGGGCAGCCAGTCGATGGTGCGGCCCACCGCATCGAACACCATGCCCGGGGGCAGGTGGTCGGCGGCCAGGCCGATGGTCTGGCCATCGGCGTCCGCCGCATCGAAGGCGATGTGCAGCAACTCGCCTTCACGCAGGATGTAGACCGGCTGCAGCCCGCTCAGTTGCGGTGCCCGGTTGCCGCCGGCCACGTCGATGCCGAAGGCTTGCGTCGACGAGCCGCCACGCGCGTCGTACACGCGCAGCACCACGCCGGCCGTGGCCGCGCTGCCGGTGGGCGGCATCCAGGCCAGCACGCCGCTGGTGGCGCCCAGCGTCATGCCCTCGGGGCCGGACAGCAGCAGGTAGCGCAGGCCGATGCCATCAGGGTCGATGGCCTCGATCTGGTAGCGGTAGGGCTGGCCGATCTCGGCTTGCGTGAGCGCGGTGCTCTGAATCAGCGGTGCCAGGTTGGCATAGGGCAGCGCAAAGATGCCGGTGCCCAGATCGGCGCGCTGGCCCAGGCCCGCCACCAAGGTGACGGTCTGCAGCACCGACGATTCGCCGGGCTTCAGGCCACCGTTGGCGCCGGCGAGGTCGAGCAGCCACAGGCCACCCGTGGTGCTGGCGCCCACTGCCGACCCACCGAAGAAGCGCGCCGGGTCGAGCACCAGCTTGAGCGGCGGCAGCAGGTCGAACTCGGCGATGTTGGTCACGCGCAGGTCGTACGACACCGTGCCGGTGCTGCGGTCGGAGCGCGCATGCAGGAACTCGATGCGCACGTAGGGCGAAAAGTCGCTGATCGCCATGAAGGCGGCGGTGTGGTCGTCGACCAGCACCAGGCCTTCGGTGCTGCGCACGCCGTGCTTGACGGTGAGCGAGATGGCGCCGGCGTCGAAGGCATCGACCCGCAGCGTGGCGGTGTGCGAGGCGGCGTCGTAGCGCACGCTGCGCACGTCCATCGCCAGGCCGTCGCGGGTGAGCCGGTAGTTGGCGACGTTGGTCACCGAATCGGCCGCATCGGCGCTGGCGGCCAGCATGTCGTGGTCGAACACCACGCTGATCTCGCCCATCGGCAACGGCACCAGCGCGCCATCGGCCGGCGTCACGCGCACGACCTGGGGCGCCACCAAGGGCGCCACCACGTCGACCTGCTGGCCGTTGGCCACCAGCAGGCGGCCGTCGGTGGTGGCGATCAATTGCTCGGCGCCCGGACCGCCGCGCGCCAGTTCGACCTTGCGCAGCGTCACCAGGTCGACCAGGTACAGGCTGGCGGTGGCGTCGCCGGTGCGGCGCCGGCTGCTGGCAAACAGCAGGTTCTCGAAGGAAGTGCCGGCCTGGCCGAAGGTGATCGAATCCAGCCCGGCCTCGAAGTGCACCTGCACCTGCGCCCGGCCCTTGCTGTTGAAGCTGACCAGGTCGCCGCGATCCGGCCAGGTGCTGCCCCACAGCGTGCCATCGGGCGCCACCGCCAGGTCGTCGACCCGCACGTCGCTGAAGTGGGTGAACGTGCGCTTGTTCGGATCGAAGCGCTCAATGCCGCCGGCCGACGAGACATAGAACTGACCTCTCGCCGCATCGAAGGCCAGTGATTGGGTCAGGCCGTCGCCGTAGCGGTTGAGGATCTGCAGCGTGCCGGCGTCGAGTTCGAGCAAGGCGCCGCCACCCGAGGTGGCCCACAGGCCGCCGCTGGCGTCGTAGGCCAGGTCGTAGATCGGTGAATCGAGTTGCACTTCGGGCGCCAGGGCCCGGCCGCCGTCCTGGTCGAACAGGTACAGCGCGCCGCGGTTGCCGCCACCCGAGACGATAAAGCTGCCGTCAGGGCGCTCCAGCAGCGCCAGCGGGCCGATGCCGGCAAAGCTTTGCGTGATGCCGGTGCCGAAGGCTGCGCCGACGAACGGTGCCAGCACCGTCGTGAACTGCGACGGCGTGCTGGGCTGCAGCGAGGGCACGCCCTGCTCGGCCTGGCCGAACAGCGGGTTGGTCGACGGCGCCACGCTGGGCGTGGGCGGCGTGCCGATGTCCACCGTCGTGCTGCCCACGCTGGGCGTGCCGCCCAGGTTGATGCTGGAGCCGTCGTCGGGCACGGCCACCTCGGGCGGGCGCTCGCGGTTGCCGGCGTTGTCGGTGGACAGCGCCATGAACTCGACCCGCTGCCCGGCGGCGCCGACGTAGAGGCCGGAGGTGTCGGTGGTCTGGCGCTGCCAGATCGTCCAGTCGCCGCCGTCCACGCGCACATAGACGGTGGTGTGGCGCACGCCCGAACCGCCGCTCTCTTCGGCGGCCTGCCAGCTGACCTGGTAGTCGCCGCCACCGGCCACCACCTGCAACGCGGTGACCGTGGTCACCGGTGGCGTGGCGTCGAGCCGGCTGGTGATGGTGTTGGTCTCGATCGGCGCCTGGTTGTTCATCAGCACGCGTGCCGAGGCGTGGATCTGCGTGCCACTGGGCACGTCGAAGGCGCTGGCCACCGTGTAGCTGACGAAGCCGCTGCCCTGCCCTTGCGCGTTGTCGGGCGGCAGCAGGCCGCGCGTGGCGTCTTGCAGCACTTCGCCGGTTTCGGGGTCGATGGCCTGCAGCACCCAGCTGGCGATGCCGGTGGTGGCGTCGATGCCGGCCGACACGCGCACGATGAAGCCCAGCGACTGCGTGAAATCGAAGTCGCCCTGGTAGTTGGCCCGGTCGCTGGGCATGGTGATGCTGATGCCGCCGATCTTCAGATCACCCAGGCGGAAGCTGCGTGCGCTCAAGCCCGCGTCGAGCTGCGCCACGATGCGCACCTCGTTGGCCGTGGTGGCGGCCTCGGCCGGGTTCTTGAAGCGCACGGTGTACGGCAGCTGCGTGCCCGCGGGCACGTACTGCTCGCTGCCGAAGCCCTGCGGGCCGCTGATCGACGCGGCGCCCTGCGCCTGCACCGCCTGCTGCAGCAGGGTTTGCAGCGCCAGCGGCGTGATGTCGCTGTCGGCCGCCACCGAGGCGAAATCGGGCAGCGCCACGTTGGTGTCGAAGCCCAGCCAGGGCGAGTAGACGTTGAAGCTCTGGAAGTAGGTTTCGTGCGACAGGCCGAGGTCGAAATCCTCGAACTGCGCCAGCGCCGGGATCGGGATGTCGTACTCGCCGCACTCGTCGGATTCACGGTGGTCGTAGCCCGACAGCTCGGCCATCTGGCCTGGGGTGTCGCCGTACCACTCATGCACCTTGGCAAAGAACAGGGCCAGGCTGGACGGGCTTTCGATGGTCTTGCCTGCCGGGCCGATCAGCACGCCCGACGACAGGATGCCCAGCACCGAGATCACCTTCGGGTCTTGCCGGATCGGTGCGGCCTGGTCCTCGGGCCTCAGCAGGCCGCCGTCTTCCAGCGCGGCCAGGTAGGCGGCCACCCAGGTGTCGGCATCGGCCGCCAGGTTCACCAGCGCAGGGTTGGCGCTGTCGTCGTCGAGGATGGATGTGCGCAGCCGGTTGGCCTCGGCCGTCTGCGCCGCCACGAACTCGGCACGGGTCATCGGCGTGGCCGCGGCCATCACATTGAAGCGGAACGGGATGAACAGGATGGCGCACTTGTCGGGCACCTCCTTCTTCGGATCGTTGAACAGCTCGACCACCTCGCCGAAGGCACCGTTCGGATCCAGCGACGACAGGCCACCGCCCAGCGCATCGGCTTCGGCCAGGTCGGGCCGGGCGTCGTAGAGCGCGCGCTTGAAGGCCTCAAAATCGCGGTCGGCCAGCGCCTTCATGCCGGGATAGGTGGCCACGCTGAAGCTCATGCCGACATAACCGCCAGCGCTGACATCCAGCGCATAACCCGAGGCCAGCATCCAGCCGTTGTCATTGACTTCGGAGTCGAGGCTGGCCCAGGCCACGTCGCTGCGCTCGCCGTCGGGCGTGCCACGCACGTTGGAGTTGAAGGTCAGGAACGGCAGGCCGTAGACCTTGGCGTTGTCGCCGATCTCGGGCGCCCCGAAGCTGAACTTGACGTAGGGCGTGTCGACGTTGGTCAGGCTCTGCAGCGAGATGCCGTACAGCCCGGTCTGGCCGGCCGGCAGCACCCGCGGGCCGCCCAGGCCGATGGTGACGTCGATCGGCAGCGCGCTCTCGACCAGGTAGCGGTAGGGCAGCACCGCCACCTCGCCGTCGGGGTTGATCACCGTCAGGTCGTACAGGCCGTGCGGCTGGTTGCTCAAGTCCCAGATCGCGATGATGGTGGTCGCGTCGATCACCTGGTAGCGGGTGGGCTCGATCTCGGCGATGCCCGGGCGCACCAACTTGACCAATGCCCCCGGCTGGAAGCGCGCGCCGGTGATGGTGGTGGTCACCCAGCGGCTGTCGCCGCCCTGGTCCTGGCTGATGTCGGTGATCGAGAACGGCAGCGCCTTGACGGTCAGCGTCATCGGCACGTCGGTGCGCGTGCCCGAGCGGCCCTGCACCAGCACGTAGTAGTCGCCGGCCAGCGTCGACGGAATCAGCGCGGCCGGGCTGGGCGACAGCGGATCGATGGCGCCCGCGTCGAAGGCAAAGCCCGAGGCCACGTCGCCGTAACGCACGTAGATCTCGTTGGCCATCGCCGGATCGGACGAGTTCAGCTCGAAGCGCAGCGTCTCGTTGCTGGCCACGCTGATGCGGAACAGCTTCTGCTCGCCCGGCGACAGCATCAGCGCCTGCGGCACGCCCAGGTGCAGCTCGGGCACGGTGACGGTGACCACGTCGGGCGAGGCGGTCCTGTTGTTGCGCTCGTCGACCCCTTCGTAGACCTCGTTGAAGATGTCGGCGCGGGCGATGATGCGGTACTGACCGGCCTTGGCCGGCGGCAGCGTGGCCAGCAGTTGCGCGGTGTAGCTGGCGCCAGGCGCCAGGCCGCCGGCATGTGCCACCTTGCCGAGCAGCACGTCGCCCAGGTCCCAGCTGGCATCGGTCGACAGGTACAGCGAATCGGTCCACGAACCCACCGCGGCGATGGCCGCGTTGTTGGTGACGGTGAAGCCCACCTGAACCGGTGCGCCGCTGGCCGCCAACGCGGGCAGGTCGATGCTGCCGACCACCAGGTCGGACGGCGGCGGCAGCTCGATCAGCACCGGGTTGGCCGACGCGGTGACGTTGTTGCCCTCGGCGGTCGACTCGAACACCTTGCCACGCGGCTCGTAGCCGCCGCCGGGCACGTCGGTGCGCACGAAGACGTAGTACGGCCCGATCAGATCGCGCGGCAGGCGCAGGTCGGTCGCCACGCTGTAGCTGCCGCCCACGGCCAGCGCGCCCTTGTGCTCGATCTGGCCGAGGTACCGATCAGCGGTCGGGTCGAGGAAGGCATCGGCCGACAGGTAGATGTTGTCGTACCACAGCGCCGCATTGGTGGCCGCGCCGCCCAGGTTGCCCACCGTGTAGTTGAGGTGCAGGACCTGGCCGGCTTCGATGCGCTCGGGCGCCACCACGGTGGTGACGCGCAGGTCGGCCGCCGGGCTGAGCGTGATGTTGATGGGCGCGGCGGTGCTGTTGTTGCCCTCGTCCAGGAACTCGGGCACGCGGTCGTTGCTGAGCCGCACCTCGCCGATCTGCACCGGCGAGGCCACACCCAGGCTGGTGATGCCGACGATGTCGGCGTCGGTGAAGGCGATCAGGTAGAACGGCCCGTCGGCATCACCTGGCAGCGTGAAGGTGGCGGTGCGGTCGTAGCTGGCGCCGGCGGCCAGCTCGCCATAACGCGAAAATTCAGCGACCTGCAGATCGCGCGAATCCAGCGACGGATCACGCGAGAGGTAGAGGCGGTCGTACCAGAACGCCTCACGCGTGTCGCGGCTGCCCTGGTTGGCCACGGTGAAGGTGACGCTGATGGTCTGCCCCGAGCGCAACTCGCCTGGCGGGATCACCAGCTGCGAGATGTTCAGGTCAGGCTCGCGGTAGGTGACGGCGATGTCGCCGCGGGTCATGTTGTTGGCCTGCGCCGCGTCTTCATAGACCCGCACGCCGTAGTCGGCGTAGGACCAGGCGTTGCTGTTGCTGCGCGCCTCGGGGTTCAGGTCGGGGCCGTAGTACGGCGTGTCGTCGCCCACCACGTAGATGAAGTAGTCGCCGCCGATGCCGGCCGGCAGCTTGACCTCGGCCGTCTCGGTGTAGCTGGCGCCGCTGGCCAGGCCGCCGGTGTTGGCGTGTGCCTTGCTGCCGATCAGCGTGGCGCGGCTGGCGATGAAGATCGGATCGGGCGAGAAGTAGATCTTGTCCAGCCACATCCGCGTGCCGCTCCAGACCGCGGCGCCATCGTTGCGCACGGTCCAGGTGATCGTGGTCTTTTCGCCGGAGAAGTTCTGCGCCGGCGCGCTGACCTCGGTCACCTTCAGGTCGGCCGGACGGGCCACCACCTCGGTGGCCACGACGCGGGTGTTGTTGTCCTCCTTCGATTCACGCAGCGACGGCGGGTGAACCGCGTCGGTGAGCACGGTCACGTAGTGGCCATTGACCGCCGGAGACAGGTCGAAGTTTTGCGTCAGCGTGTACAGGCCCAGCGATTCGAGTTCGGACCCGCGCTCGAAGGTGCCCAGGTCCCAGACACGGGCACCCGGTGCGCGGTAGTCGGCCATGTCGGAGACCAGCACCCGGTCGAACCACGACCCGTTGGCCGCGCCCTCGCCCAGGTTGCGCACCGTCCAGGTGACGCTGAACGGCGCGTCCACCGACCCCGGCGCGGCCAGCGTGGCGTTGGTGCTGATGCTGGTGACCTGCAGGTCGGGCAGCGGCGGGATCGGCGTGCCGAGGATGTCGATGGCCCGCGCCTTGTAGTTGTTGTTGTCGAACTCGTTGGGGTCGTCGGGGTTGAGGTTGGACGCCAGCGTGTCCTCGAACACCGCATCGTAGGCATCGGTCCAGGGCGTGATGTAGAAGATGCCCGAGGCGATCTGCTGCGGGATGCGCACCTTGATCACCTGGTCGTAGCCCTCGCCGATGGCCAGGTTGCCGTTGTGGGTGACGCTGCCCAGCAGGATGCCCTGGTTGCCGCCCGGGTTGGGCCGGGTCTTGTCGGTGGTGAGCCAGATCGTGTCGGTCCAGCCGCTGCGGTTGGTGGTGTCCGAGCCGCGGTTGGTCACCGTGTAGCGCAGCTCCACCTCGCTGCCGTAGACGGCCTGGGTGGGCGCCACCACGGCGCTGGTCACCAGGTCGGCCAGCGGCTGCGGCTCGACGTAGACCGCCTGCGCGATCAGGTTGTTGGTCTCGTTGGCGGTCGGGTACTCGTCGATGTTGTTGCCGGCATCGGCCAGCACCAGGAAGTAGCCGGTGCCGCGGAAGCGCTCGGGGATGATCACGCTGCTGGTGATCGAGGTGTAGGCCTCGCCCGGCGCCAGCGCAGCGCCGTTCTCGATCGAGCCGATGAGGATGTCGTCGGCGCCGGTCTTGTTGTCCAGCGACAGGTAGATGTTGTCGCGCCAGTGGCCGTTGGCCGGCACCGTGCCGCGGTTGGCGATGACGAAGCTGACCGCCGCGGTGGCACCGGCCGTCACCCGGTCGGGCGCCACGATGGACTGCACCTGCAGATCGGGCCGCGCCAGCAGCGACAGCACGATGGGCTGGTCGTCGCCGGTGCTGTTGTTGGTCTCGGTGCTGCCCTCGTAGACGGCATTGCCGACGTCGGTGCTGACGGTGACGCGCCAGGCGCCTTCGATCTTGGCCGGCAGGCGGAAGCGCTCGGTGCGGGTGTAGGTGAGGCCGGCACCCAGCCCGGCGGTGTATTCGAACGAGCCCAGCGTGATGGCCTGGCCACCCGCGACGAATGGGTTGAGCGTGACCTGATCGCGCCAGATGCCGTCGGCTGGCGCCTCGCCGTTGTTGGCCACGGTCCAGGTCACTTCGATGGTGCTGCCTTCATCGGCCGCTGTCGGCGCGGTGATGGTGCTGACCACCAGGTCGGGCGACGGCGCCAGCGCGATCGGCACCGCGGTGCTGACCGCCACGTTGTTGGCCGCATGGCCGACGAACTCGAACGGCCCGCCGGTGCGCACCACGGCATACACCGGGCCCGAGTAGCCGTTGGGCACGGTGATGCTGGCGCTGCGCTGGTACGCGCCGCCAACGGCCAGCACGCCCAGGTGATCGGCACTGACGGTAGCGATGATCTGCGTGCCGGCGGCATCACGCGCCAGTTGCAGCGTATCGGTCCAATTGGTGGTGTTGGTCGAGCCGATGCCGTCATTGCGCACCGTCCAGCTGACGGCCAGCGGCTGGCCCGAGCGGCCGGCGGCCGGCACGTCGACGCTGCCCACGGCCAGGTCGGCATAGGGGATGGGCATCACGTCCAGCGGCGCCGGTGCGGCCGCGGCGTTGTTGGCCTCGTTGCCGTTCTCGAACACCACGCTCGCGGCATCGCTGCGCACGAAGACGTTGAAGTGCCCGGTCAGCGCCGCCGGGGCAAACATCGTCTCGGTGCGGCTGTACGAGTCGCCGACCGCCAGCGCGCCGCTGTGGTCGAAGCTGCCCAGCACGATGTCGTCGCCGTTGCCGGCGATGGCATCGGTGGAGACGATCACGGTGTCGGTCCACTGCAGCGTCTGGCCGATGCCGTTGCCGCTGTTGGTGACCGTCCAGCCGACGGTGATGCGGGCCGGGTCCTGGATCAGCAGCGTGGGTGCCGAGACGTTGGAGGCCACCAGATCGGCATAGGGCGCAAGCGCGATGTCGATGGCGACGGCGCTGAGGTTGTTGCCTTCGGCATGGACCTCGGCCACCGCGTTGGCGGCGTCGGTGACGGCCAGGATGAACCAGGCGCCCGACACGTCCACGGGGATGGTCAGGTCGATCGGCCCGCCATAGCTGGCGCCGGGCGCGTAGCTGCCGCCGGCCGCCACCTCGGCCAGCAGGCGGTCGGCACCGTCGAGGCTGCCATTGCTCGACAGATAGAAACGATCCACCCAGTTGCCGCTGATGGTGGCGCTGCCGTTGTTGCTGATCTGCCGGTCGACGCGGATCACCGCGGCCGAGGTGGCCGTGGTGGGCGCGCTCAGCGCGGTGACCACCAGATCGCGGTGCTGGGTGGTCACGACAGCGGCGCTCGCCGCCTGGTTGTTGCTCTCGCGCTGGGCCTCGTAGACCTGGCCGCTGGCGTCGCTGAGCACCAGCAGGCGGTAGTCGCCATCGGCCACGGCGGGCAGGTTGACGGCCAGGCTGAAGGTCTTGCTCTCGCCCACCGCCAGCGAGGCGGTGTGGGTCAGCGTGCCCAGCAGGCTGGCGCCGGTCAGCGTGCCATCGAGCGACAGGTAGACCCGGTCGACCCACGGTGCATTGGCCACGGCTTCGCCGTTGTTGCTGACGGTCCATTGCACGGTGACGGGCTCGCTGGCCAGGGCGGTGGCCGGGCCGGTCACGGCCGAGGCCACGAGATCGGCCGCCGGTGCCAGCGAAATCGCGGTGGTGGCGATCGCCGCACCGGTGTTGTTGCCGGCCGCCCCATGCTCGTAGACGGCGTTGTCGACATCGGCCACCACCAGCACCCGGTAGGTGCCCGACAGGTCGAACGGCAACGCCACCCGGCCGCGTGCGGTGTAGGTTTCGTCGATGGCCAGCGCCGTGCTGCGCACCACGGTGCCGAGCAGGATGTCGCCGCTGTCGAGGGTGCCGTCGGTCGACAGGTAGATGGCATCGCGCCAACTGCCGGTGGCCGGGTAGTCGCCCTGGTTGCGCACGCGCCACAGCACGTCGATCAGCTGGCCACTCTGCGCGGTGGCCGGTGCGGTGACCACCTCCACCGACAGGTCGGAGGCCGGCGAGCTCAGGGTGATGGCCCGGGCCGCGCTGGTGTTGTCGGCCCGGGTGTCGGGCTCGAGCACCTGCTGGGTGGCGTCGGCGCTGAGGAACAGGGACAGGCCCCCTTCCTGGAACAGCGGCAGCGTCACCGTCAGGCTGCCGGCGTACAAACCGCCCACGGCCAGCGCCGCGTTGCGTGCCAAATCGCCCAGCACCACGTCGTCGGCATCGCCGAAGCTGGCATTGCGGCTGAGCACCAGGCGGTCGGTCCAGACGGCGGCCGCGCTGGCCTCGCCGTCGTTGCGCACCGTCCAGTCGACGCTGATGGTCTCGCCACCGCGGCCGGTCAGCGGCGCGCTGAAGCTGGCGAGCACCAGGTTGGCGTAGGGGCTGGGCAGTGCGCTGACCTCCAGCGTGGCGCTGTTGTTGCCTTCGGCGGCATTGCCGGCGCTGTCGTACTCGTGGAAGGCACCTTGCCCCGAGGTGTTCTGGTCGGCCAGCACCTGCACCTGGATGCGGCCGGTGCCACGTTGCCCCTCAGGCAGCGTGAAGGTGGTGCTGCGCGACAGCGTGCCGGCTGCGGCCAGCGGCGCGTTGCCCGGCAGCGCCGGGTTGTAGGGCACGGCGATGTTGAGCAGGGTCTCGCTGGTGTCGAGGTTGCGCACCAGCACGCGGTCGGTCCAGCCGGCCGCCGTGGCAGCGCGGCCCTGGTTGGCATCGTCCCAGGCCACGGTGACCGCACCGCCGGCGCGGATCGTGGCCTGCTCGATGCGCAGGTTCTGCACCAGCAGGTCGGGCGCCGATACCAGCGTCAGGCTGGTGCTGTTGTTGCTCTCGGCGGTGTCGTTGGCATTGCTTTCGAAGACCGCGCCGTCGACATCGGTCGTCAGGCTGAAATCGAAACGGCCGGTGCCCACCGCGCCGGGCGGCCAGGTGACGGTGGTGCTGCGGTCGCGCGTGGCGGCCGCATCCAGCGCACCCTCGGCGGCCGGGTCGTAGGGCAGCGTGGTACTCAGCACCACCACGCCGGTGTCGAGGTTGCGCACGATCAGCGTGTCGCTCCAGCCCGTGGCGGTGGCCGCGTCGCCGGCGTTGCGCACGCGCCAGTTGACGACCACGCTGCTGCCGGCGGCCCAGCCGCTGCCGGGGGCCACCGCCAGGTTGTCGACCTGCAGATCGGGATAAGGCGAGGCGGCCGAGACGGCATTGACCGCGCTGCTGTTGTTCAGCTCGGACACGCCCGGTTCGGCCACCACGTTGGTGACGTCGGAGGCCACCTCGAAGCGCAGGTTGCCCACACCGCGCGCACCGCGCACCAGGGTGATCAGCGCCTGCCGGGTGATGCTGTCACCCGGGGCCAGCGGGTTGCCCGCGGCGCTGCCCAGATCGGTGTAGTCGACCAGCAGGTTGGTGATCAGCTCACCGCTGCGGTCCATGTTGCGCACCAGCAGCCGGTCTTGCCAGGGCCCGGCGGCCGGCTCGCTGCCGTTGTTGGTGACCTGCCAGCTGACCAGCACCTGACCACCGGCCTGCAGCGTGCCGCCCACCGGCGTGATGGCCAGGTCCTGCACCAGCAGGTCGGGACCGGCGATGGTGCCCAGGCCCGAGATGACCACCGGCGCCTGCAGCGGCGACGGCGAGACGTTGAAGCCGTAGTTGATCGACGACTGCGTGTCGCCGTAATGGCCCTCGATCAGCAGCGTGTAGCTGCCGGTGAAGGCCAGCGTGGTGACGTCGACGTCGCTGGACTGCCGTGTCGGGCCCCAGACCGTGCGGCCCCACGGGTCGAGCAAACGCCAGTAGGTGTTGCCGCTGCCATGGGCCGTGCGGTCGAAGAAGAAGCGGTCGCCGGCCACCGCGTCGAAGCGCCAGGCGTCGGTCTCGTTGGCCGGGTTGAGCACGCTGTTGACCGGCACGCCGGTGTCGATCTGCGTGGCGGTGGCCAGGTCGAGCAGCCGGAAGCTGTAGGCGCCGCTGACACCACTGGTCGGCAAGAAGCTCAGCGTGTAGTCGCCGGGCACCAGCTCGAACAGGCTCAGGCCGTTGACGCCGTCGCTGTCGCGCAGGTTCTGGCCGTTGGCCGAGAGCTGGCCGCGCGGGCCGCTCAGCGACCAGTTCAGGTAGTACGGATCACTGCCGCCCACCGTGGCCGACAGGTTGTCGAGGTAGACCCGCTTGGTCTCGGTCAACGTGAAGGTGTAGTGGTGCCGCTGGCCCTGCACCAGGGTGGCGTCGATGCGCGCGTTCAGCGTGATCGCGGTGCTGCTGTCCTGCACCGTGCGCGCCACGAAGCTGAAGCTGGTGGCGTCGCTGCGGTTGTAACGGCCCTCGATCAACAGGGTGTAGCTGCCGGTCTTGGCCAGCACATACGCCCCGAGGTCGTTGCCGGTGCTGTTCATGTTGCTGGGGCCGAACACCAGCACGCCATTCGGGTCGAGCAGGCGCCAGGCCACATCGCCGCCGCTGCGGGCGGTGATGTCGAAGAACCAGTGCTCGCCAGCCGTGCCGGCAAACCGGTAGGCCTGGGTGGCGTTGGCCGGGCTGAGCGTGCCGGTCACCGTGTCGCCGTCGTTGATGGCGGTTGCGTTGCCCAGGTTCTTGAGCTGGAAGCTGTAGTCGCCCTCCACCTCGGTGGTGCTGAGCACGTTGAGCGTGTAGTCGCCCGCGACCAGATCGAGCGCAGACAAGCCTTCGAAGGAATCACTTTGCCGGAACGGCCGGTCGGACACCACGGTGCCACGCGGGCCGGTCAGGCTCCAGCGCAGGTAGTAACTGTCGCTGGTGTTGGCGGGAACGGTCGTCAGGTACTGCGTGGTCAGCGTGTCGAAGTAGGCCCGCGTGTCGCTGGCCAGGCTGAAGGTGTAGGCGTGGGTCTGACCCTTGGTGATGGTGGCGCTGGCGGTGGCATCGAGGGCCAGCGCGGTGCTGGTGTCGTTGACCGGGCGGGCGACGACGCTGTAGGTGGTGGCAGCGGTCTGGTTGTAGCGCCCCTCCATCAGCAGCGTGTAGGTGCCGGCCTTGGCCAGCGTGATGGCGCCCACGTCGTAGTTGGTGCCGTTGGCATACGACGGCCCGAACACCGTGGCGCCGTAGGGGTCGACCAGCCGCCAGTAGATGTCGCCACCGCTGCGTGCGGTGAGGTCGAAGTACCAGCGCTCATTCGCGGCACTGGTGGTGAAGCGGTAGGCATCGGTGCCGTTGGCCGGGCTGAGCGTGCCGCTGACGGTGGCATCGGGCGTGATGGCGGTGGCCGTGCCCAGGTCGAGCAGCCTGAAGCTGTAGGGGCCGCTGATCGTGCTGGCCGCTTGCACCGTCAGGGTGTAGGTACCCGCGCCCAGATCGAGGATGCTGCTGCCGTCGGCCGAGTCGCTCTGGCGGAACGGGCGGTCGGACACCAGGGTCGTGCCGTCCGGGCCGGTAAGATACCAGCGCAGGTAGTAGCTGTCGCTGCCGCCGAGGTTGACGGTCAGGCTGTCGAAGTAGACCCGCCTGGCCTCGGCCAACGTGAAGGTCCAGCGGTCGCGCTCGCTCGACGAGCCCAGCGTGGTGCTGATCACGTCGCCCAGCGCCAGCGTCGGCAGCACCTCGGGGCTGCCGCCCGGCGTGACGCTGACGGCGATGTTGTCCAGGTCGTTGTGCGCGCGCCAGCCGCCATTGCGTGCGCCGAAGGCCATGCGCCCGTCGTACGACGACAGGCCGTTGACGAAGAAGTTGTCGACGACCTTGACCTCGGCGCCGCCGTTGGGCGTGAGGTAGACCGTCACGTTGCTGCCGCCGGTGGCCGCCACGATCACGATGCGGGCGTGGTGGAACAACGCGTCGTCGAAGCGGAAGCCGGGGATCAGCGGCGTCAGGTTGACTTCGGTGAGCTCGCTGCCGTTGAAGTGCAGCGACAGGTGGTTGTCGCTGGTCTCGCCGTTGTTGACCGGGTCGAAACCCACGCCGAAGCTGCCGGCCAGGTTGGGCTCTTCGCCGAACTGCGGCGCCGGGCCGCTGTTGCCCCAGACATCGCTGTTGAGCCACGCAAAGCCGATGCCGTCGCCCTGGTTGCTGACCTTGCTGATGCGCAGGTCGAACTCGACGCTGACCGTGGCCGGGTAAATGCCGGGCGAGGCATTGGCGAAGCCGACGGTGTTGGTGCCGGTCACCGAGCCATCGAGCAGGCGCAGGAAGTTGCTGGGGTACGGACCGATGTTCAGTTCGGCCGGCGCGACCGTGCTGAAACTGGCCGGCGTGTAGGGCAGCCGCTGGTCGTCGAAGTTCTGCGCCGTGAAGGCACCGGGGTTGGCCTGGGCCAGGCTGTCGACCTGGAAGCCGTAGTTGACGGCCGTGCCCTCGCTGACGCGCCCCTCCAGCATCAGCACATAGCGGCCGCTGACCGGGATCACCGCGCTGCGGTCGGTGAAGGCGGCCGGCGCCAAGACCTGGCGGCCGTCGGGCCCGATCAGCCGCCAACTGGCGCTGGCGCGGCTGGCGCTGGTCTGGTCGAAATTGAGCACGTCGCGCGCGGTGGCGTCGAAACTGAAGAAATGCGTCTCGTTGCCCGCGGCGAGCGTGCCGGTGACGGGGCTGCCCAGCGTGATCGCGCTGACGTCGGTGGCCGATGCCAGGTCGACCAGGCGGAAGCTGTAGGCCCCGGTGATGTCGGTGTCGGGGTCGACGGTGAGCGTGTAGCTGCCGGCGGCGAGGTTGAGCACCGGCTTGGGGGTGAAGTCCAGCGCATCGCTGGCGTTGAAGGCACGCGCGGCCACCACATCACCACCCGGGCCGGTGAGCGACCATTTGAAGCCGGCGCTGTTGAGCCGAGAATCGAATACCAGCGTCGTGCTGCCGCCCAGCGTGAAGTTGTAGAGGCCACGCCCGCCGGCGCCGGCAATGCTGGCGCTGACCACGCTGCCCAGCGTGAGCGCCGCCGTGGTGTCGACCACCGGCTGCACGTTGACGCTGTACTGCAGTGCCGCGCCACCGCCATCGCGCCGACCTTCGACCAGCAGCGTGTAGGTGCCGGTGTAGGGCAGGGTCTGCGTGCCGACGTCGCCATCGGGCAGGTAGTTCGGCCCGAACACGGTGCCGCCGAACGGGTTGATCAAGCGCCAGAAGGGGTAACCGCCGGCCACGCGCTGCAGGTCGAAGTAGAAGCGATCGTTGGCGCTCGCATTGAAGGTGTAGGCCGCGCTGGCGGTGGTCGGGTCGAGTGCGCCGGTGATGGTGCTGCCGGGGGTCAGCGTCTGCGCCTGCGCCAGGTCGAGCAGGCGGAAGTGGAAGGCACCGGTGTAGTCGCCGACACCGTCCACCGTCAGCGTGTAGTCGCCGGCTGGAAGATCCAACAGCGACAGGCCGTTCTGCGAATCACTCTGGTCGAAGCGGCGGTCGCTGACCACCAGGCCGTTGGGGCCGGCGAGGCTCCAGACCACGTTGGACTGGTTGTCGAGCGCGTCGAAGTACACCCGCGTGCTGGCGGCGCTCAGCGTGAAGGTGTGCTGCACCCGCTGCCCGACCAGATCGATGCTGCCGTTGACGATCGGCGTCAGCACGCTGCGCAGCGTGGCGCCATGGCCGTTGCCGCTGGCATCGGCCAGGCTGGCACCGCTGCCCTCGTCGGCTTTCAGGTAGGCCACCAGCCCGGCGGGTGTGCCGGTCAGCGGGGCGTCCTTGGCGGCCAGGATCTCGGCGTTGTTGCGGGCGATGTTCCACACCCGCACCTCGTCCAGGCTGCCGCGGAAGTTGCCTTGCCCGCTGTTGGGTTCGACATTGGCGCCCAGCACCAGTGGCTGGGGGTTGCTCAGGTTGTCGGCGTTGCGCACCGTGCCGATGAGCTGCTGCACACCGTCGACCAGCAGGCGCAGTTGCTGGCCGTTGCGGTCCATCACCGCGGCGATGTGGTGCCATTCACCCACCGGCACCAGACCGGCCGCGGTCTGGATGCCTTGCTGGCCGGTGGCATCACCAACGCCGAAATAGACGCTGCCGTTGGCGTTGAGCCACAGCGCATAGGCGCGATCGTTGGAGTCGAGCGAGGTGCCCTTGAAGATCAGCGGCGTCCAGGTGTCGGCGTAGCTGTCGACCTTGACCCAGGTCTCCAGCGTCAGCGTCTTGTTGATGTCCAGCGCCGAGTGCGACGGCACTTCGGCCATCTGGAAACCGTTGAAGCTGACTGCCGAGGCGAGTTGCCCCGCCACCCAGGCCGGGTCGTTGCCGTGCACGCCGTCCAGCGTGATCGGCACCGTCTTGTCGGTGATGCGCTGCACCCGCAACGCATGGTTGCCGGTGCCGGTGCCGCTGTCGCGCCGGCCTTCGACCAGCAGCGTGTAGCGACCGGTGTAGGCCATGGTCTGCACCTGCACGTCGTCGCTGGGCATGTAGTTCGGGCCCCAGACGGTGCGGCCGAACGGATCGAGCAGGCGCCAATAGGGGTAGCCGCCCAACGTCGACCGCACGTCGAAATACAGCCGCTGACCAGCCGTGGTCTCGAACTGGTAGGCCGCCGTCTGGTTGGCGGGCTGCAGTTGCACGCTGATGTCGGTGTCGAAAGCCAGCGGCTGGGCCGTGCCAAGATCGAGCAGCCGGAAGCCGTAGTCGCCGGTGGCGTCGGTCTGGCCGTCGATCGACAAGGTGTAGCTGCCGGCCACCAGATCGAGGATGCTGGTGCCGTCGGCCGAGTCGCTGCTCTGCATCGATCGGTCGGAGACCACCGCGCCGCGCGGGCCGGTCAGCGTCCAGCGCAGGCGGCTGTTGTCGGTCAGCGAATCGAAGTAGATGCGCGCATCCTGCGCCAGCGTGAAGCGATAGAAGTCTTGCTGGCCAAAGGTGATGGTGCCCGCCACCAGGCCCGGCGTGGCATCCCAGGGGTGGCGCACCAGGCCGGTGTTGCCGCGGCCGGTGGCATCGGCCAGCGTGGTGCCCGAGGTGTCGTCGGCCTTCAGGTAGGCGACCAACCCCGTCTCGCTGCCGGTGAGCGCGGCGCTGAAGCTGGCCGCGATCTCGCTGGCCGAGCGGGCCACGCTCCACAGACGGAAGTCGTCGATCGCGCCGCGGAAGGCGTATTGCGCGCCCTCGGGTGTGCCGCCCAGGCGCAGTGCGCTGGTGCTGCTGCTCGCCGCATGCGTGCTGAGCCCGCCGGTGGCCACCTCGGCGCCGTTGAGGTAGAGCTTCATCACACCGGTGGTGCGGTCGAGCGCGGCGGCCACGTGGGTCCACTGGCCTGCGGTGATCAGGCCGGCGGCGGTCGAGATCGTGACGTTGCCGCCCTGGCCGTTGCTGGTCGACAGGTGCAGGTAGCCCGACGGATGCAGCCACAGCGAATAGGTGCGCAGCGACGAGTTGCCGTCGCCCTTGTAGACGATGGCCTGCCAGTCGCTGCCCAGGCTGTCGGTCTTGAACCAGGTCTCGAAGCTCATCGAGCCGGTGAGGTCGGTGTCGGCCGTGCTGGCCAACTCGACATGGCCGGGCTCGCCGCCCAGGGTCTGGAACTGCAGCGCGCCGTCGATGGTGCCGGCCACCGGCCGGGCCGGCGCGATGCCGAACGCCACGCCGGGCACGATGTCGTAGCGGTCGTCGCTGATCTCGAGCAGCTTGAAGCTGTAGTCGAGGCTGGCGATGTTCTGCGGATCCCAGATGCGGCCTTCGACGATCAGCGTGTAGCGACCGCTGAGGCTGTAGGGCGTCAGGTCCAGGTCGTTGAAGCTGGCGGGGCCGACGATCTGCCGGCCGTACTCGTCGAACAGCCGCCAGGCGAACCAGTCGCCGGCGCCGGCGCTCAGCAGCTGGCGGTTGAGGTAGTAGCGCGTGCCGGCGGTGGCGTTGAAGGTGTAGACATCGGTCTCGTTGGACGGGTTCAGCGACCCCGTGATCAGCTGGTTGCTGGTCAGCGCAGTGGCGTTGGCGATGTCGACCAGGCGGAACGAGAAGGCGCCGGTCTGCTCGTTGACCGGGTCGATGACCAGCGTGTAGTCGCCAGCGATCAGGTTCAGCAGCGGGTTGGTGCTGCCGAGTTCCTGCGCCTCGGAGTAGTACAGCTGGCGGCCGCTGACCTCGTCGCCACGCGGGCCGATCAGGCTCCAGCGGAAGTCGGGCACGTTGTTGCTGGGCGCCAGCGCATCGAACAGCAGCGAGCGTGCCTCGGTCAGGCTGAAGCTGTAGACCGCACGCTGGCCCTTCTGGTCGATGTTGCCGCTGACGGTCTGGCCGATGGCCAGCGTGGCGCTCAGGTCGGTGGGGCGCAGCAGCTTGAAGCGGTAGTCGCTGGACGCGCGGTTGTTGCCGTCCTCGCGGCCCTCGACCAGCAGCAGGTAGCTGCCGCTCATCGTGAAGGTGGCGACGTCGCGGTCGTCGGGCCAGGCGTAGCCGCCCCAGACCTGGTTGCCGGCGGGGTCGATCAGCCGGTAGACCGCCTGGTAATAACCGCTGTAGGACTGAACGTCGAAGTAGTAGCGCTCGCCGGCCACCGCATCGAAGGTGTAGAGATCGGTCTCGCGCACCGGCGACAGCGTGCCGTCGACCACCGTGTCCAGCCCGATCTCGGTGGCCGCGGCACGGGCGTCGCTGAGCCGGAAGGTGTAGCTGCCGATGGCATCGGACGTGCCGCCGACGGTCAGCGTGTAAGCGCCCGCGCCCAGCGTGATCAACGGATTGGCGCCGCCGTAGTCGTAGCCGTCGGTCGCAGCGAAGTTGCGCGAGGTGATGGTGCCGGCGGCGCCGCTCAGGGTCCAGTTCAGGCCGTCGACGGCGGCGATCGCGTCCAGGTACAGCGTGGTGGCACTGGCCAGGTCGAAGCGGTAGGCCTGGGTCTGGCCGGCAGCAGCGATGCTGCCGGTGGTGCTGTCTCCCAGCGTCAGCGCGACCGGCACGGCGTCGGTGATCGGCAGCAGGTTGAAGCTGTAGGCCGCGGCGCCGGTGGCGTTCATGCGGCCTTCGACCAGCAGGGTGTAGGTGCCGCTCAGGTCGAAGCTGCGCGCGCCGACGTCGTTGTTCAAGTAGAAGTTGTTCGGCCCGAAGAGCTGGCGGCCCGCCGGGTCGAGCAGGCGCCAGTAGACGCGGCCGCTGTTGTTGGGGCTCAGCGACTGGATGTCGAAGAACAGGCGCTGGCCGGCCGTGGCGTCGAACTGGTAGACGTGGGTCTCGGTGGCTGGATCGAGGCTGGCGCTGACCGCCGTGCCCGGCGTGATGGGGGTGGCCGCCGCCAGATCGAGCAGGCGAAAGGCGTAGGCGCCGCTGGCCGATGCACTGGTGACGCGCAGCTGGTAGGTGCCAGCCAACGGCAGGTCCAGGGCCGGGCTGCCGCTGAAATTGACCGCGTCGGAATTGCTGAAGGCGCGGGCCGAGACCTCGGTGCCGCGCGGGCCGATCAGGGTCCAGGTGAAGGCACTGCTGTTCGGGCTGAAGGCGTCGAACACGTAGCGGC
Organism: Burkholderiales bacterium RIFCSPHIGHO2_12_FULL_69_20; assembly: GCA_001770815.1. Classification (GTDB taxonomy): domain Bacteria; phylum Pseudomonadota; class Gammaproteobacteria; order Burkholderiales; family Burkholderiaceae_C; genus Pseudaquabacterium. The sequence goes on along the minus strand of MESD01000176.1, from coordinate 11,273 downwards.
CGGGCGCGGTGATGTCGAAGACAAAGTCGTCGACCTCGCCCGCCACGGCGATGCTGCCGTCGACCTGCGTGCCAATGGCCATCGGCGCGCCGGTGGGCGCCGCGATCGGGGTGTTGCCGGCTAGCGTGGCGGTAAAGGCGTAGGCCGTGTCGGCGACCGACGAACTCTGGCCCTCGATCAGCAGCTTGTAACTGCCGGTCAGGTTCAGCGTGAGCGGCCCCACGTCGGCGCTGAAGGCATCGGGGCCGAAGACCAGTGCACCGGTCGGGTCGATCAGGCGCCAGTACGGCGTGCCACCGCTCACCGACTGCCAGTCGAAGGAGACCGCATCCCCCGCCGTGGCCGCGATGCTGTAAACACGGGTCTGGTTGCCCGGCGAGAGGGTGTCGGACACCGCGGTGCCGTAGGGCAGCGCGGTGCCGGCCGCCAGGTCGAGCAGGCGGAAAGCGAAGGCGCCGGTCTTGTCGGCGTTGGCGTCGACCGTGAGCGTGTAGTCGCCGGGCTTCAGCACGAAGGCGGTGCTGCCGCCGCGCTGGCCCGAGTCGGACGAACCAAAGCCCCGCGCACTGACCACGGCGCCCAGCGGGCCGATCAGGCTCCAGGTGAAACCGTTGTCGTTGGTGAACGAGTCGAACACCACCTCGGTGTCGGCAGCCAGGTTGAAGCGGTAGGTCTGCTGCTGGCCGGGGTGGTCGATCGTGGCATCGATGCGGGCGCCCAGCGTCAGCGCCGCCGAACCATCACTGACCGGCTGCAGGTTGATGCGCCAGGTCGACGGGTTGGCGTTGTAGATGCGCCCCTCGACCGCCAGCGTGTAGGTGCCGGCGATGGCGGTGAACACGTCGCCGTCATTGTTGATCCATTGTGGTCCGAGCACGACGTTGCCGCGCGGGTCGAACAGGCGGTACGACACGTTGTCGCCCGACAGCGACTGGGCGTCGAAATAGAAGCGATCCCCGGCGCTGGCCGTGAACTGGTAGAGCCGCGTCTCGATGGCCGGCTGGTTGACGCTGCCCACATGGGCGTTGGCCGAGCTGTCGGCAAAGCGGGTCGAGCCGGCGTCGTCGAAGCGCCAATAGCCGGCCAGGCCGGCCTCGGACCCGGTCAGCAATTGCTGGTAGCTGGCGGCGATCTCGCCGGCGCTGCGCGCCACACTCCACAGGCGCAACTCGTCGATCTGGCCCTTCCACGGGTAGTTGCTGCCGGAGCCGGCGCCGATGCGCAGCGGCTGCGTGCTGTGCTGGATGGTTGCCGCGTAGTCCAGGCTGCTGACCAGCGCGCCGTTGACATACAGCTTGAGCGTGCTGCCGTCGTAGGTGCCCGCCACATGCGTCCAGGTGTTGGCGGGCAGGTCGGCGCTGACCTCGTTGGTGTCGTAGTCGTTGACGAAGAAGTGGATGCGCCCGTCGGTGTAGTTGGCCAGCCCGTAGCCGTCGGACCAGTTGCTGCTGCTGCTCTTCATCAGCACACCGCCCCAGTCGCCGATGGTCGGATCACGGTAGACCCAGGCCTCGACGGTGACCGCGGCCGGCTTCAGGCTGTCGCTGTCGGCCACCGAGATGAAGCGCGACGAGCCATCGGCCACGTAGGCCAGGTTGGTGTCGCCCGAGCCATGGGCCAGCGGTGCCGCCGAGACGGTGCGCGACACGGCGGCCGTGGCGCCAGCGTCGTCTTGGGTGACCGTCAGCGGCGTGCCGGGCGTGATCGCCGCGGCACTGCCGACGTCGAGCAGCCGGACCGCGTAACTGCCGATCGCGTCGCCATCGCCGTCGATGCTCAGCGTGTAGGCGCCGGCGGCCAGGGTCAGCAGCGGATTGCCCGAGACATCCCACGAATCGGATCGCTGCAGCGAGCGGCTGGAAATCACCGTGCCCAACGGGCCGGTCAGCGACCAGTTGAGGCTGTTGTTGTTGGTCAGCGAGTCGAACAGCACCCGGCGCTCACTGGCCAGGCTGAAGGTGTAGTGGTTGCGCAGGCCCGCGCCGGTGATGCGCCCGGTCACCTGATCGCCGATCAGCATGGCCACCGGTGCCGGATCCTGCAATTCGACGACGTTGAAGCTGTAGCTGGCGGTGCCGGTGTTGCCGGCCTGCCCTTCGATCAGCAGCGTGTAGCTGCCGTCCAGGGCCAGCGTCTGCTCGCCGAGATCGCTGCCCATGTGGGTGGTCCCGGCCACGGTGCGGCCGTAGGGGTCGAGCAGGCGCCAGTAGATGTCGCCGCTGTGGGAGAAACGGTCGAAGTAGTAGCGCTGGCCGGCCACCACGCTGAACTTGTAGGCGTCGGTCTCGTTGGCCGGCGACAGCTCACCGGTCACCGGGGTGCCGGGGGTCAGCGCCCGCGCGGCGTTGAGGTCGATCAGTCGGAAGCCATAGGCGCCGGTGGCATCGGCGACGCCGTCCACGCTGAACATGTAGTCGCCCGCCGGCAGGTCGTAGGCGACATCACCGCCCAGGTTGCCCGAATCCGACTGCGAGAACGGGCGCGCTGAAACCACGTTGCCGCGTGGGCCGTCGAGCGTCCAGCGGATGTTGGCGTTGTTGGACAGCGAGTCGAAGACCACGCGCAGGTCGTCGGTGAGGGTGAGCGAGTAACGGTCGGTCTCGCCCGCCACATCGAGGCTGCCGTCGATGCGCGGGGGCGCCACCGGATTGCCCGACAGCAGGATGCGCGGCTCCAGGGCCTCGAAGCGCAGGGGCGACCGGGCCGGCCCGTCGTCGCCAAACACCGCCAGCGCGCGCTGCACCAGGCGGGTCAGCAGGGTCATGGCCGGCAGGCGCGAACGCGCGGGTTCCTTGATCTTCGAGGGCGCTTCGTTGCGCCCTGCCCCAGCCTGCATGTCCACGGCATCCCCTTCGACCCGAGCCAGCGCCGCCGGGCCACCCCTGCGGCGGCCTGCAGCACCCCCAGCCCCGCGCTCTGCCGGCCGCGCCGCCAGCTGACGGGCATGGCCCGACGCATGCGCGGGTGGCTTCGTAAGGCTGCAGTTTGACCCGAATGGCGTGGCGCGGACATGGGCCCCAACCCGCTCACCCCCCGCATTCACGGGAGTTGACGGTTGATGCCTGTCAACCTTTGCGGACGAAGGCGCATACCGCAGGCAGCGAACCCGGTGTCGACTAGCATCTGCCGCATGTCCGACACCCCCTTGGTCTCACTGCTGCTGACCAGCGCCGAGGCCGGCGCCACCATCGCGTTCGCGCTGTCGGGTTTGCTGGAGGCCGCGCGCAAGCGGCTCGACGCGGTGGGGGTCTGCATGGTGGCCGGCCTTGCGGCCTTTGGCGGCGGCACGCTGCGCGATGTGCTGCTCGACCGGCGCCCGTTCTTCTGGGTCGACCATGCGGCCTGGCTGTGGGTGCTGCTGGCCTTGTGTATCGCCGCCATGCTGCTGCTGCGCGCCAGGCACTTCGCGCCGACCGAGCGCGCGATGCAGTGGCCCGACGCGCTGGGGCTGGGCCTGTTCAGCGCCGGTGGCACGCAGCTGGCGCTGGCTCAGGGCCTGCCGGCCATCGTGGCGGTGCTGATGGGGGTGATCACGGCCACCTTCGGCGGCGTGCTGCGCGACATCGTCTGCAACCAGATCCCCAGCGCCTTCAGCGACCACCGGCCTTATGCCGTGTGCGCCTTCATCGGTGGCTGGGTGCTGGTGGCCGGGCAGGCCCTGGGCCTGCCCGACAGCGGCGGGCTGCTGGCCGCCGCGGCCACCGCCAGTGGCCTGCGGGCCCTGGCGCTGGCCACCGATTTCAGGTTGCCCAGCTGGTCCGAGGCCGACGACCCGGGGCGCTGAACCACCGCCCTTGCGGGCGCAGCAACGGCGCACCACCCGGCCACGACGGCATCGCCGGCAGCCCGCTGCGCGGTGGTTGCGAATTGATGCATGGCAATGACAACGGCGATGGCCGCGCGCCTAATGGGGTGATCACATCGCTGGAAGGTTGCACATGCACGCACTCAAGGATCTCTTCACCTCGGATGTCGGCCTGATGAGCGTGATCGGCATAACCTTCATGCTGGGCATGGGCGTGTTCTTCGTGCGCTACTTCCTGCGGCACATGCAGGAGGACGGCGAAAAAGCCGCTGCCGAAGCACGGCGTTGATCGGCACCACGGGCCCTGCCGCGTGCGGGGCCCACGCGTCAAGCTGATCGGCTGACGGATCGCAACGTCACGGCCCGCCGGGCTCGTCGTCCAGTTCGCGCAGCTTGCGGTACAGCGACCGCTCGCTGATACCCAGCTTGCGCGCCAGCGCGGCGCGGCTGCCGCGGTGGGTCTTGAGCTGCGCCTGCAAGGCCGCGCGCTCCACGCTGCGCAGCGAGGCATCCGGCCACGGTGCCGGCGGGGCCTGAAGCACCACGGAGCCCGACTGATCTGGCGCGGTGGCTGGTGCGTCATCGGCGCCCAACGCGCGCTGCACATGCCCGGCGTCGATGCTGGCCCCGTCGGCCAGCAGCGCGGCGCGCTCCAGCACGTTGCGCAGTTCGCGCACATTGCCCGGGAACGGATGGCGCTGCAGCAGCGCCAGCGCACCCGCCGACAGCGCCAGCCGCCGCTGCGGCGCCACCCGCGCCAGTAGCGCCACGGCCAGCAACGCCATGTCGTCGGCGCGATCGCGCAGCGCCGGCAGCGCGATGGGGAAGGTGCTCAGCCGATAGAACAGGTCTTCACGGAATCGGCCGTCAGCCACCATCGCCTTCAGATCGCGGTGCGTGGCCGACACCACGCGCACATCGGTGCGCCGCAACTCGGTGCTGCCCACCCGGCGGTAGGTGCCGCTCTCCAGCAGACGCAGCAACTTGACCTGCATCGCCAGCGGGATGTCACCCACCTCATCGAGAAACAGGGTGCCGCCGCTGGCCGCTTCCACCAGGCCGGGCTTGCTGGTGTTGGCCCCGGTGAAGGCACCGCGTTCGTGGCCGAACAGTTCACTCTCGAACAGGGTTTCGGGCAGGCTGGCGCAATCCACCACCACCAGGGGATTGGCGGCACGCGGGCTGGCCTCGTGCACCGCCTGCGCCACCAGTTCCTTGCCGGTGCCCGACTCGCCCAGCAGCAGCACGCTGGCCTGCGACGGCCCGACGCGCGACACCAGTTCCAGCATGCGCTGGAAGGCCGCCGAGCGGCCGATCAGGCCCTGGGCCGCCGGCTGCCCCTGGGCCACGCGCAAGGGCTCCATCTTCTCGATGAAGTAGGCCTGCTCGCCAGCGGCATCACGCAGCGGCACCAGCTCGATGTTGACGTAGGACTCACCCTGAGGCGTGTGGTGCAGGTGCAGTACCCGCTCACGCTGGCCCGACGCCCGCGAGCGGCTCAGCGGGCAGCTCTCGCCCGCCTGATCACAGGGCACGCTGAAGTGGTGCGACACCTCGTAGCAGGTGCGGCCCACCACCGACGCCTGCGGGCTGAACTGCCGCCGATAGGCCGCGTTGGCGGCAAGGATGCGGTACTGCCTGTCGAACAGGATGTGCGGCTCGGGCAGGCCTTCCAGGTACGAAACCAGTTCAGGCAGCACGGCAGCCACGTTTCAGGCGCCCGGCCGGCCGGGTGGCTTGACCAGCGGCCAGCCGCGGCGAGCCCATACGCTCATGCCGCCGTTGACGTAGCGCACATGCCCGTAGCCCCGCTCGCGCAACATGCGCAAGGTGGCGCTGGACCGGTTCTGCGTATTGCAGATCAGCAGCACCGGCTGGTCCGGGTTGACCGGAATCTCGTCGAGTCGCTGGGCCAGTTGGCGCATCGGCAACAGGCGCGCGCCCGCCGCCACGCCGGTGGCGTGTTCCGCGGGCTCACGGATGTCGATCAACACCGCCCGGCCCGCCTCATGCTCGGCACGTGCCGCCTCCAGACTCACCGCGTCGGCTGCGGTCAGGGAATCGCCGCAGCCCGTCAGCGCCCCTGCGGCCCCCGCCAGGCCCACCAGACCCGCCAGGCCGAACAGGGCGCGGCGTCGATCAAGGCCACCGCGCGGGCGTGGGTGGGTGGTGACAGGAAGGTCGGGATGCAGGGGCATGGGCGTCTTCTCTTGCGTTGGGGACCAGCGGGGTGGCATCGGCATGCGGACGATGGCGTCCAGCCATCATCAGCCACCGCGAATATCAGTCTACTCGGATGCTTATACCCCGCGCCGTATCCATGCCATGCCCGTCGCGACTGCCACCGACAACGACGAGCGTACCGCCACTTTGGCAGTCAACTGCCAACCTGGCAGCACCGCCATCCGACACCTCGGGCAGCCCGGACCGTGGTTGACGCTCAACCCGTTGATTTGCATGAACTTCTTTCCTGGCACCCCGATGGCACGGGTCTTGATAGCTCAAGGGGCATGACGCCTGCTGCCGGACCGTCATGCCTCAGGTCCATCTATGCCACGCCAAAGGCCGGTGGCGTGATCTGCGGCAAGGTCCTGTTGGCGTCGTTACGGGCCAATGCACACATGGCGTTTTGAACTGCAACCGATTCGACGGCAAGGAGCCGACCATGGACGACACCCTCACCCCCCCCACCTGCGCGGCCTGCACGGCCCAGCCGGGTGACCCGCAACGGCGCTTCTGGCTGATGACGACCGCGGCGGCCGGCGGTGTGGCGGCCCTGGCCACGGCCATTCCGTTCGTCTCGACCTTTGCGCCCAGCGAGCGCGCCAAGGCCGCAGGCGGGCCGGTGGAGGTGGACATCGCCGACATCCCGCCCGGCGGCGTGAAGACGGTGGAGTGGCGCGGCAAGCCCGTCTGGGTGGTGCGGCGCACGCCGGAGATGATCGCTGCGCTGCAGGGCCACGACGGCGAGCTGACCGACCCGGCCTCGGCGGTGGCGCAGCAACCCGCCTACGCCAGCAATGCCGCCCGCGCCATCAAGGCCGAAGTCTTCGTGGCCGTCGGCATCTGCACCCACCTGGGCTGCTCACCCAGCAACGCGCCCCGGGGCGGCAACAACCCCAGCCTGCCCGACGACTGGCCCGGTGGCTTCTTCTGCCCCTGCCATGGCTCCACCTTCGACGGCGCCGGGCGGGTGTTCAAGAACAAGCCGGCGCCGACCAACCTGGAGATCCCGCCGCACCGCTACGCGAGCGACACGCGCATCCTGATCGGCGACGACGCCGCCGCCTGAGCAAAGATGCCCATGTGGTGCTTCTGCGGGATGGCGGCCAAACGCGCTGACGGCGGCGGCGAGTAGACCGCCATGTACTTCCGCATGCTGCACGACGACACCAGCGGCGCGGTGAGCTACCTGCTCGCCGATCTGGACGCTGGCGAAGCCGTGTTGATCGACCCGCGCGGCGTCGATGTGCCCGTGCTGGCCGCCATGCTCGACGAGCACCACCTGCACCTGCGCTGGCTGCTGCGCACCCATGAGCACGACGCGCTGCTGCCGGGAGAGACGGCTGCGCTGGATGCGCTGGGTGCGCCGCGCATCCAGCACCACCTGCCCGCCCCCGAGCTGGCCGCCAAGCCCGCGGCCGGCAGCCGACACGGCGTGCTGGTGTTCGGCCACGAGCATGTGCAGGTGCTGCGCACGCCCGGCCACACCGCGGGCTGCCTGAGCTACCTGTGGCGTGACCGCCTGTTCTGCGGCGGCCTGCTGGCCGTGGATGCCTGCCCGTTTCAGCCACGCCCCGCCGTGCCCGAAGCGCTGTGGGACAGCGTGGTGCACGGCGTCTTCACACGGCCGTGCGAAACGCTGCTGTTCGCCGGCCACGCCAAGCACGCACGTGCCGTGTCCAACGTGCACGAACAACGGCGCTGGCACCCCTGGTTCGGCGGCGCCACGCGCGACGAGTTTCTGGCGCGTGTCACGTCGCAACCTGCTACCAACCTGGTGCCCATCGCCCCATGAACACCTCAACAAATCCCGCGCGCATCACCGTGCTGGGTGCCGGCTTCGGCGCCCTGTCCACGGTGCGAGAACTGCGCCTGCGTGACGCCCACGCCCAGATCACGCTGGTGGCGCCGCGCGCCGAGTTGCACTACCTGCCCGGCATCATCTGGATCCCCAGCGGCCTGCGCACACGCGCCGACCTGATCGTGCCGCTGGACAACTTCCTGCGGCGCATGAACGTGGCCTTCCATCCGGCCGAGGTCACCGGCCTGGCCGACGCCGGTCGCACCGTGCTCACCAGCCTGGGCGAGGTGGCCAACGATGCGCTGGTCATCGCCACCGGCGGCCGCTTCATCAAGAAGCTGCCGGGCATCGAACACGCCATCACCCCGTGCGAGGGCATCACCGCGGCCGAGCGCATCCGCGACCGCCTGCATTCGATGCAAGGCGGCAGCATCGCGGTGGGTTTTGCCGGCAACCCGAACGAGCCCACCGCGGTGCGCGGCGGGCCGATGTTCGAGTTTCTCTTCGGCATCGACGAGCAGCTCAAGCGCGAAGGCCGGCGTGATCGCTTCGAGCTGGTGTTCTTCAACCCCAGCACCGAACCCGGCAACCGCCTTGGGCCCAAGGCGGTCAAGCACCTGCTCGACGAAATGGCACGGCGCGGCATCCGCACCTACCTGGGCCACAAGCTCAAGCGCTTCGAGGCCGACAAGGTGGTCACCGAGGGCGGCGAGTTCCACGCCGACCTGATCCTCTTCATGCCCGGCATGACCGGCAATACCTGGTTCGACGCCACCGATCTGCCGCGCTCGCCCGGAGGCCTGCTGCAGGCCGATGCCCATTGCCGCATTCCAGGCACCGAGCGCCTGTACGTGGTGGGCGACTCGGGCAGTTTTCCCGGCCCCGACTGGATGCCCAAACAAGCCCACATGGCCGATCTTCAGGCCGCTGCGGCGGCAGCCAACCTGCTGGGTGATCTGCAGGGCCGGCCGACCAACGCCACCTTCAAGGTCGAGCTGATCTGCATCGTTGATGCCATCAACCAAGGCACGCTGATCTGGCGCACGCCCGATCGCAACTGGCTGCTGCCGTCGACCCGGCTGCTGCATTGGGCCAAGCGTGGCTTCGAGTGGAACTACCTGCGGCAATACCGCTGAGCGTTCGAACCAGGCACCAGCGCCGCCTCACATCTCACCGGCCCGAGCCCATCCACCAGGAGACAAGCATGAACGACAACCCCGCATCGCCCCGCATCGACCCCGCGCGCCGGCGCTGGTTGCAGGCCCTGGCCGCCGCCCCCGTGGTGGCGGGTGCCGCCAGCGCACCCGCGCCCGCCCGGGCCGCGATCAAGACCAGCGCGCACATCGTCATCGCCGGCAGCGGCCTGGGCGGCATTGCGGTGGCCAACCGGCTGGCCGGCCTGCTGGATGGCGCCAAGATCACCCTCGTCGACCGCAAGGAAGAGCACAACTACCAGCCGGGTTACACCCTGGTGGCCACCGGCGTGTGGCCGGTGGAAAAGGTGCGCGACCGCAATGCCGACTTCCAGCCCGCGGGCATCACCTGGGTGAAGGACATGGTGGCGGGCTTCGACCCCGCCGCCAATGCGGTGGTCACCGCCGGCGGCCAGCGCATCGCCTACGACTTCCTGGTCGTCGCCACTGGTGTGCAGCTCGACTTCGCGCAGATCGAGGGCATGGACGTCGGCGCCATCGGCACCCACGGCCTGACCAGCGTCTATCCCAGCCCGCAGGCGGCACAGGCCACCTGGGCAGCGATGCAGGCCTTCACCGCCAAAGGTGGCAACGCCGTGATGACGCTGCCGGCCACGCCGCTGAAGTGTGCGGGCGCGCCGCTGAAGATGAGCTTCATGCTGCGCGACCGGCTGCTCAAGGCCGGCACCCTGGGTGCATCGAAGATCAGCTTCCAGTCGGCGCTGGGCAACGTGTTCGGCGTCAAGGTGGTCAACGACAACGTGCTCGAGCGCTGGCAGGCGCTGGGCATCGATGTCGAGTTCTCGCGCAAGCTGGCGGCCATCGACATCGGCGCGCGCCGGGCCACCTTCGTGTCGCCCGAGGGCGAGCGCCAGGAGATGCCCTACGACTTCATCCACGTCGTGCCACCGATGCGCGCGCCCGACGCCGTGAAGAACAGCGACCTGGCTTGGCAGGCCGGCCCGTTTGCCGCCGGCGGCTGGCTGGAGGTGGACAAGAGCACGCTGCAGCACCGGCGCTACCCGAACGTCTTCGGCATCGGCGACATCAACGGCACGCCGCGCGGCAAGACCGCCGCCACGGTGAAGAAGAGCGCGCCACTGGTGGCGCACAACCTGGCCGAAGTGATCGCCGGGCGCCAGGCCAACGAATCCTTCGACGGCTACACCTCCTGCCCGCTGATCACGCGCGAAGGCTCGGCCATGCTGATCGAGTTCGACTACGAAGGCCGCCTCACCCCGTCGCTGCCGATGATCGAGCCGCTGCAGGACAGCTTCTTCGCTTGGCTGATGAAGGTGCGCATGCTCAAGCCCGCCTACCTGGCGGTGCTCAAGGGCCGGGTCTGAACCCATCACCCAACAGGAGACGAACCATGTACGAGATCTGGTTGATGCTGAACATCGTGTGGGAGATTGCGCTGGGCTTGTGGCCGCTGCTGCTGGCCGCGGCCGTGCTGTGGGGCATCCTGATGCTGACGGCCTGGCGGCGCGCGGGCACCCGCTGGCGCGCCGGTCTGCCGCTGGCGCTGGGCGTTGGGGTGCTGGTGATGGCCGTGGCCGCACCGCTGATACCAGGCTGGAACCGCTCGACGCTGGCCGACATGGGCTACTGGGTGGACTGGGCCAACCTGCTGGCCGTGGCGGCAGGCTTCGGGGCTGTTGCCGTGGCCTTTGCCTGGCCGTTGTCGGCCATGCGCCAAGGCCTGGCGCAGCGGTGATCGGGCCTCGGCTGCAGCGGGCGTTGACCCGGTCGTGATCCTCGAATCCTTTGCTGCCGCGGCCGGCGTGCTGGGCGCCAGGCACCTGGCCCACCGCGCCATCCTGCGCGGGCTGCGTGCGCCGCGTGTGCCGCATGCACTGCAGGCGGCCGATCTGGGGCTGGCGCCAGACCGGGTGCGCGAGATCCGTTTCACGGGTGCCCGCGGTCGGGCCCTGGTCGGCTGGCTGGTGATGCCCGCCGTCGAACAGGCGACAAGCGCCGCTGCACCCGTACCCGCCGTGCTGGTGATGCACGGCTGGGGCGGCAACGCCGCGATGATGGCGCCGGTGGTGCCGCCACTGCACGCGGCCGGCTTCGCGGTCTTGCTGATCGACGCCCGCTGCCACGGGCGCAGCGATGGTGAAGCGTTCACCTCGATGCCGCGTTTTGCCGTAGACATCGCCGCCGGCCTGGCCTGGCTGCGCCGCCAGCCCGGCATCGACGGCCGCCGCTTGGCACTGCTGGGGCATTCGGTCGGCGCCGCTGCCGCCTT
>MESD01000175.1:10943-22547 GCA_001770815.1 Burkholderiales bacterium RIFCSPHIGHO2_12_FULL_69_20 | reverse complement strand
GAACGGCTCCACGGCCTCGGCCTGGCCGCCACTGCGCTGGAACGGCGGCTTTCAAGCAGTCCAGCAAGGTCAGCTGAGAGCCGTCAGCCGCCTTTACCCCGACGCCAAGATTCCAGCGCAAAACCGCTGATGCACCCTCGCCACAGGCTGGGGTAAGTGTGTATCCATGAATTCCATGGAAACCTTTACATTGATTTTGCTGCGCAGCCACCGTGCGCGCTGCCGCCCACCTGAAACCACCTGATGGCCACCACGATCAAGGACGTTGCACGCGCCGCCGGCGTCTCGGTGGCCACCGTGTCGCGTGCGCTCAACGGCGCCGAGAACGTCACGGCCGAGACGCGCCAGCGGGTGCAGGCGGCAGCGGCCGAGTTGCGCTTCACGCCCTCGTCGGCCGCGCGCAGCCTGATCACCCGCCGCACCCACACCGTGGGTGCGCTGCTGCCCGATCTGTATGGCGAGTATTTCTCCGAGCTGATCCGTGGCGTCGACCTCAAGGCCCGCGCCCGCGGTCTGCACCTGCTGGTGTCCAGCTCGCACGGCGATGCACGCGAGGCGGCGTCGGCGCTGCGGGCCATGCACGGCCGGGTGGACGGGCTGCTGGTGATGTCGCCGCACATCGACACCGCGGCGCTGGCAGCCAACCTGCCGCAGGGCCTGCCGGTGGTGCTGATCAACACCCGGCTGCCCGAGGAAGGCGTGGCCTCGTTCGCGGTCGACAACCACGGCGGCGCCTACGCCATGACGCGCCACCTGATCTCGCGCGGGCACCGGCTGGTGGCCTTCATCGCCGGGCCCGAGAACAACTACGAGGCGCAGGAGCGCCTGCGCGGCTACCGCTCGGCACTGGCCGACCTGCTGCCCGGCGCGGCCGAGCTGGTGCTGCCCGGTGATTTCACCGAAGAGAGCGGCTGGCGCGCCGGCAGCGAGATCGCCACGCTGGCGCAGCGGCCCGACGCCGTGTTCTGCGGCAACGACATGATGGCCATCGGCTGCCTGGCCGCGCTGGCCGAGGCCGGTGTGCGCGTGCCGCACGACATCGCGCTGGCCGGCTTCGACGACATCCCGATGGCGCGCTACGCCTCGCCGCCTTTGACCACCGTGCGCGTGCGCATCGCCGAACTGGGCAGCCTGGCGCTGGACCGGCTGGCCAGCGCGATCGAGAACCCCGGACGCAGCGCCGCACAGCACCAGACGCTGCGCGCCGAGCTGGTGGTCCGCCAGTCTTGCAGCCCGCCCTGAGCGCGTGGCCCCGTCCTTCAACCCACCGACCCCACAGCAGGAGACACCATGAGCTCGACAAGAACAGGTTTTCACCGGCACGCCCTGGCCACCGCGGTGGTGATCGCGCTGGCCGGCCCGGCGGCGCAGGCGCAGTTGAGCAGCGCCACCATCCAGGGCCAGGTCAGCAGCGCGGCCGCCCCGGCCAAGGCCGGCGTGGTGGTGACGGCGGTCAACCAGGCCAACGGCAACACCTACCGCACCGTCACCCGCGCCGACGGCAGCTACGTGCTGGCCGGCCTGGCGCCGGGCGCCTACGAGCTGCGCATCGACGGCCAGAAGTCGCAGGTCATCACGGTGGCGGTGGGTGAGACGGCCTCGGTCGACCTGGCGCTGGGCAGCGCGGGGCAGCAGGTCACGATCATCGGCTCGCTGCAGCGCAAGGACGTGCGCAACTCCGAGGTGGGCACCAGCGTGCCGTTGCGCGTGATCCAGGCCATGCCGCAGATCAACCGCAACTTCCTGTCCTTCGCCGATCTGGCGCCGGGCGTGCGCTTCGACATCGACAGCAGCGGTGTGGGCGCGCTGCGCGGCGGTGCGCAAGACCGCAACAACATCAACATCTACATCGACGGCGTCAGCCAGAAGAACAACATCCTGCGCGGCGGCGCGGCGGCGATGGACACCAGCCGCGGCAACCCCTTCCCGCAATCGGCGGTGGCCGAGTACAAGGTGATCTCGCAGAACTACAAGGCCGAGTTCGATCAGGTCTCGGCCACGGCGATCACCGCCGTCACCAAGTCGGGCACCAACAAGATCAAGGGCGAGGTGTTCTGGGACTTCACCAAGGACTCGTTCGTCGCCTACAACCCGATCGAGTCGCAGAACAAGGCCATCGGCAACGACCGCGCCAAGTTCAAGCAGCAGCAGTACGGCTTCTCGGTGGGGGGCCCGATCAAGGCCGACGTGGCGCACTACTTCATCGCCTACGAAGGCAAGAACAACGCCACGCCGCGCAACGTGGGGCTGGCCAACGTGGGCCTGCCCATCCCCACCACCGGCGTGGCCGGCACGTTCTACGGCATGCAGGGCTCGCGCAACCAGGAGTTCAAGGAAGACCTGGTGCTGGCCAAGTACGACCTGGAGATGGGCGCCGACCAGCACCTGGACGTGTCGCTGCGGCTGCGCCGCGAGGACGACTTCATCGCCGAGAACGGCGGCCTCAGCGCGCCCGGCAACGACAAGACGCGCAAGAACGACGAGACCCGCGTCGACCTGCGCCACACGCTGACGCGCGACCTGTTCGTCAACGAGGCGCGGCTGGGCTACGAGAAGTACCACTGGAGCCCGCAGAGCGCGTCGAACGAACCGCTGGTGAAGTGGTTCATCTCACCCACCAACCTGGCCGACAACAGCAAGCGCGAGGTCATCTGGACCGGTGGCTCGCCCGACCGGCAGGACCGCGAGCAACAGGGCTTCCTGCTGCAGGACGACCTGACCGTCACGGCTCACGCTGGCCACACCTTCAAGCTCGGCGCCAAGCTCAAGCTGATGGAGTACGACCTGTCGGGCACCGCGCGCAGCGTCGACATCCTCAGCAAGCTGGTCGACAACGTCACCGGCAACCCCATCGTCGGGCTGGACCCGGCCAATCCCACGGCCGACTGGTTCCTGCGCGAGGGCTCGGTGGCCGCCACCCGTGTGAAGTACAAGAACAACCAGTTCGGCCTGTATGTGCAGGACGACTGGAAGCTCAACAAGCAGCTCGAGTTGAACCTGGGCGTGCGCTGGGACTATGAAACCAACCCGTTGAACAACGACTACGTGACGCCTGCCGGCTTGGTGGCAGCGCTAAACATGGTGGATGACCTCAGTCTTCCCCGCTACGGCATCGCGCCGCCAGCGGGCCAGACGTATGCGCAGTCGCTGGCCAAGGGCGGCATCAACATCAACGACTACATCAGCACCGGCGGCAACCGCAAGTCGTTCTACGGTGCGATCGCGCCACGCGTGGGACTGTCGTTCGACTTGAATGGCAACACCCAGACGGTGCTGTACGCCGGCTATGGCCGCGCCTACGACCGCGCGATGGCCAACCATGCGATGGACGAGCTGCAGCGCAACCTGGGTACCGGCGACCAGTACCTGATCAAGAACGACTACAAGACACCTTACAGCGACCAGTTCAGCGCCGGTCTGCGCCAGGCGCTGGGCGAGTGGAACGGCGAGATCGGCGCCACCTACACCCATGCCAAGAACCAGTTCAACTGGTTCTCGGGTGATCGCGATGCCAACGGTGGCTTCGGCAACAAGGCCGGCTCGATCGACCCCAATTGGGGCGCCGGTCCGAAGGGTTACGGCATGCTGGTGCTGGGCGACTTCATCTCGCAGCAGAAGACCACCACGCTGTTCCTGCGCGCCGACAAGCCCTACACCGCCGCCTCGGGCTGGCAGGCGGGTCTCACCTACACCTACAGTGAAGGCAAGACCACCAACCGCGACTGGACCGACGACATCTTCAACTGGGGCTACGGCAAGCCCGGCGACGTGGGCGGCTTCTACCCGTCCAAGCTGGTCGAGAAGCACCGCCTGGTGGCCACCGGCCTGACCGACAAGCTGCTGCCCTGGGGCATGACGCTGTCGGGCAAGCTGACGCTGGGCTCGGGCCTGCCCTACCGCATCACCGCCTGCCCGCTCAGCTGGGATGCCTGCAAATCGTTCTACGGCGATCCGTCGGCCTCGCGCCAGGTCGACATGGCGGTGTCCAAGGGCTTCAAGGTGCCGGGTGGTGAACTGGCCATTCGCGCCGACGTCCTGAACCTGTTCAACACCGCCAACTGGAACCAGTACAACGACTGGGGCGGTGGCCCGGGCAATCCGCAGAACTGGACCGGCGGCGACAACGCCGATCTGGGCAAGCGCACCGGCGTGTCGATGCCCATGCGCACCGTGAAGCTGTCGCTGCGCTACCTCTTCTGACGACCACACGGGCCCGCACCGGGCGCGTGCGCGGGGCCACCGGCCCATGCGCGTGCCCGGCGTCGGCTCGCGGAGCCCCCGTTTGAAACACCACGACTTCGATCCGGGCCGCCGCCTCTGGCTGGCCCAGGCCGTGGCGCTGGCCATGGCCGGCTGCGCGCCCACGGCCGACCTGCTGCGCCCACCGGCGCCTGCACCGGCACCGACCCCGCTGCCCACCAGCGACGACGCGCTGCTCGACGATCTGGAGCAGCGCACCTTCGCGTTCTTCCGCGACACCACGCCGCTGCGCAACGGCCTGGCGCCCGACCGCTGGCCGCGCAAGAGCTTCGCCAGCATCGCCGCGGTGGGCTTCTCGCTCAGCGCGCATGTCATCGGCGCCGGCCAGGGCTGGATCAGCCGCGCGCAAGCGCGTGATCTGACGCTGAACACGCTGCGCTTCTTCCGCGATGCACCGCAGGGCCCCGCCGCACGCGGCATGACCGGGCACCGCGGCTTCTACTACCACTTCCTCGACATGGACAGCGGCGAGCGCTTCGGCACCTGCGAGCTGTCGACGGTGGACACCGCGCTGCTGTTGATGGGCGTGCTGCACGCCGCCGAATACTTCAACGGCAACGATGCCGCCGAGACCGAGATCCGCCGCACCGCCGAGACCCTGACCGAGCGCGTCGACTGGCGCTGGGCCCAGCACCGGCCGCCGTCGATCTGCCACGGCTGGTCGCCAGAGGGCGGTTTCATCCCCAACGACTGGAAGGGCTACAACGAGGCCATGCTGGTCTACCTGCTGGCGCTGGGCACGCCCGGCCGGGCCGTGGCGGCCGATTCCTGGGGCGCCTGGACCAGCACCTACGGCCGCAGCTGGCAGACCTTCCACGGCCAGAGACACCTGCACTTTGCGCCGATGTTCGGCCACCAGTACACGCAATGCTGGGTCGACTTCCGCGGCATCCGCGACGAGGCCATGCGCGGCCAGGGCTTCGACTACTTCGAGAACAGCCGCCGCGCCACGCTGGCCCAGCGCGCCTATGCGCAGGCCAACCCGCTGGGCTGGAAGGGTTACGGCGGCGACATCTGGGGCATCACCGCCTGCGACGGCCCGGCCGACGTGCAACGGCGCTACCGCGGCGAGTTGCGCCGGTTCATCAGCTATGCCGGGCGTGGCGCCGGCGGTCACCACACCCACGACGACGGCACGCTGGCCCCCACCGCGGCACTGGCCAGCCTGCCGTTTGCGCCCGAGATCGTGTTGCCCGCACTGCGCGCGCTGCGCCAGCAATACGGCGCGGCGATCTACGGCCGCTACGGCTTCGTCGACAGCTTCAACCCCAGCTTCGACTTCGCCGACGTCCAGCTCACCCACGGCCATCTGGTGCCCGGCGTGGGCTGGGTCGACACCGACCACCTGGGCATCGATCAGGGACCGATCACGCTGATGCTGGCCAACCACCGGCGCGACGAGGTGTGGCGGCTGATGCGCGGCAATGCCCAGCTGCGGCGCGGCCTGCAGCGCGCCGGGTTCGCGGGCGGCTGGTTGTAGGCTGACAAGGCGTGAACGAACCTGCTGCGCGACCCGATCTCGCGCCTGCGTTGCTCGCCGTACGGGTGTACGGCTGCGCTACTCGACGCAAGCTCGGCCCGCTCGCGACGGTTCTTTCACACCTTGTGAGTGCTAGGCGCCTGGCACCAATCCGCCACCACCTCCTCATCACCCAGCGTTCGACGTGAGCGACTCTTCCGCCCCCTCGGCACCACGCCGCCGCCTGTTGTTGGCAGCGTCTGGCGGCCTGGCCACGCTGGCCGCGCCGGCGCTGCTGGGCTGCAGCCGCAAGGCCGACGGCCCGCTGCGGCTGTGGGCGATGGGCCGCGAGGGCGAGGTGGTGGGCGCGTTGCTGGCCGACTTCCATCGAGCGCATCCGAGCATCACCGTGCGGGTCGACACCCTGCCCTGGAGCGCCGCGCACGAGAAGCTGCTGACCGCCTTTGCCGGCGACGCCACGCCCGACCTGGCCCAGCTGGGCAACAGCTGGATGCCCGAGTTCGCCGCGCTCGGCGCACTGGCGCCGCTGGATGCCTTCGTCGCCGCCACGCCGGCGCTGCAGCCCAGCGACTGGTTCGAGGGCATTTGGTCGACCAACGTGGTCGACGGCCAGCTGCTGGGCCTGCCCTGGTATGTCGACACGCGGCTGCTGTTCTACCGGCGCGACCTGTTCGAGCGCGCCGGCTTTGCGCAGCCGCCGGCCAGCTGGTCGTCCTGGGTGGCCGCGCTCGACGCATTGCAGAAGACCGGCATCGCGCATCCGCTGCTGCTGCCGCTCAACGAGTTCGAGCCGCTGCTGGCGCTGGCGCTGCAGCAGGGCGACCCGCTGCTGCGCGAGGGCGGGCGCTGGGGCAATTTCCGCTCCGCCGGCTTCCAGCGGGCGCTGGGTTTTTTCCTAGCCCGTTTCAGCAGCGGCCACGCCGCGGCGGTGACCAACCAGCAGATCGCCAACCTGTGGCAGGAGTTCGGCCGCGGCACGTTTGCGGCCTACATCTCGGGGCCGTGGAACATCGGCGAGCTCGATCGCCGGCTGGGCCTGGCGCGCCGCGCCGACTGGGCCACCGCGCCGCTGCCCGCGCCCGACGGCAGCGGCCCGGGGCCGGGCGCATCCACCGCCGGCGGTGCCAGCCTGGTGGTGTTCAAACGCTCGCAGCGCCAGGCCGATGCGCAGACGCTGCTGGCCTGGCTGGCGCAGCCGGCGGTGCAGCAGCGCTTTCACGCGATGACCGGCAACCTGCCGCCACGGCGCAGCACCTGGCAACTGGCCGGCGCCGACGGCATGCCGCTGGCGCAAGACGACAAGACCCGCGCCTTCGGCACCCAGCTGGAGCGCGTGCGCCCGGCACCTGCGGTGCCTGAGTGGGAGCGCATCGCGCAGGAGATGCAGCAGCTGGCGCAGCGCGCGGTGGCCGAGCGGCAAAGCCCGCTGACCATGGCCACCACGCTGGATGCGCGCGTCGACGGCTTCCTCGAAAAGCGCCGCTGGATGCTCGACCGAAGGGAGCGGCCTGTCGCGCAGGGCGGCGGCATGACTCGCAGGGCGGCGGCATGAAGCCGCAAAGCCTGGCCCAGCGCCTGATCGCCTGGAGCTTCGTCGCGCCGGCACTCGCCGTGATCGGCCTGTTCTTCCTGCTGCCGGTGGTCATCGGCCTGGCCTTGAGCTTCAGCGATTTCGACCTCTACGCGCTGGCCGACTGGCGCAACCTGCGCTGGGCAGGTGTCGACAACTATGTGCATGTGCTGACGCTGCCGCTGTTCTGGCAGGCGCTCTACAACACGCTGTTCTTCGTGGCCTTCGGCGTGCCGCTGTCGATCGCGCTGTCGCTGGGCTGCGCGGTGCTGCTGCAGTCGCCGCTGGCGCGCTTCAAGCCGTTCTTCCGCACGGCACTGTTTGCGCCGGTGGTCACCACGCTGGTGGCGGTGGCCATCATCTGGCGCTACCTGCTGCACACGCGCTACGGTCTGGTCAACGCCGGGCTGGGCCAGATCGGCATCGCCCCCATCGACTGGCTGGGCGATCCGCACTGGTCCATGCCATCCATCATCCTGCTGGCGGTGTGGAAGAACTTCGGCGCCAACATGATCATCTTCATCGCCGCGCTGCAGGCCATCCCCGACGAGCTGTACGAGGCCGCGCGGCTGGACGGCGCGCGCCGCTGGGCGCAGTTGCGCTGGATCACGCTGCCGATGCTGGGGCCTACGCTGCTGATGGTCAGCGTCTTGACGATGGCCGGCTACTTCCAGCTGTTTGCCGAGCCCTACGTGATGACGCAGGGCGGGCCGCTGCAGAGCACGGTGTCGGTGCTGTACCTGATGTACGAAGAAGGCTTCCGCTGGTGGAACCTGGGCCAGGCCTCGGCGGTGGCCTTCGTGCTGTTCGTGCTGATGGTGGTGGCCACACAGGGGCTGATGCGCCTGGGCCGGCGCGGCGAAGCGGCGGCGTCGGCATGAGCCAGGCCAAGGCATCGCGCTTCTCGCCGATGGCGATCTGGGTCAACGTGGCGCTGGCCATCGCCGCGTTCTTCGCGCTGGCGCCGCTGCTGTGGATGATCAGCGTGTCGTTCATGCAGCCGGGTGAATCCAACGCCTTGCCGCCGCCGCTGTGGCCCGCCAGGCCCACGCTGGCCAACTATCAACAACTGCTGGCGCAGACCGGCATCGTCCGCTACTTCGTCAACAGCCTGGTGGTGGCCACCGGCGTGACGGCCAGCTCGCTGCTGTTCAACCTGATGGCGGGCTATGCCTTCGCCAAGCTGAAGTTCAAGGGCCGCGACAAGCTGTTCCAGGCGCTGCTGGCCGCGCTGGTGATCCCGGGGCAGGTGGCGATGATGCCGCTGTTCCTGATGCTCAAGACGATGGGCCTGGTCAACACCTGGGCCGGCGTGATCCTGCCCGGCATGGCCGGCGTGTTCGGCATCTATCTCGTGCGCCAGTACGCGCGCAGCCTGCCCGACGCGCTGCTGGAGGCCGCGCGCATGGACGGCGCCGGCGAGTGGCGCATCTTCTGGATGATCGTGCTGCCGCTGCTGAAACCGGTGATCGTCACGCTGGCGGTGTTCGGCTTCCTCGGCAGCTGGAACGACTTCATGTGGCCGCTGATCGTGCTGACCGATGCCGACCTGCACACGCTGCCGGTGGCCATCGCCTCGCTGTCGCGTGAACACGTGGCCGACGGCGAGCTGATGATGGCCGGCGCGGTGGTCACCGTGATGCCGGTGCTGCTGCTGTTCCTGGCGCTGCAGAAGCACTACATGGCCGGCTTGATGATGGGAAGTGTGAAGTGAGTTGGTGGCGGGTGGCACTGGGCTGGCTCTGTGCGCTGGCGGCATCGGCCGCCGCGGCACAAGGCGATGCGGTGCAACTGCTCGACGACTTCCGCGATCCGTCGCGCTGGACGGCCTCGGCGAGCGACCAGGTGCAGGCGCGCATCACGTCCGATGCGCGGGGTGGCATGTGCCTGCACTACGACTTCGGCCGCGTCTCGGGCTACGCCGTGGCGCGGCGTGCGCTGGCGCTGGAACTGCCGGCGCACTACGCCTTCACGCTGCGCCTGCGCGGCCAGGGTGAGGCCAACGCGTTTCAGGTCAAGTTCGTCGACGCCAGTGGCGACAACGTGTGGTGGCGCAACCAGCCCGACTTCGTGCCGCCGGCCAAGTCGGTGGACCAGACCATCCGCCAGCGCCAGATTGAGTTCGCCTGGGGCCCCACCGACGACAAGCGGCTCAAGCGCGCCGCGGCGATCGAGCTGGTGGTGGCCAGCGGCCGCGGCGGTGGTGCCGGGCAGCTGTGCTTCGAGCGGCTGACGCTGCGGCAACTGCCCGCGCCCGGCCCAGACGTGGCGCCGGTGCTGCGCCAGACGGCGCAAGGCAGCGTGCTCGATCTGGGCGCACCGCGTGAATTCAACGGCCTGCTGTGGCGCTGGGCTGATGCGCCTGCCGTGCGCAGCGCCACGGTGCAAGTCAGCGACGACGGCCAGCAATGGCGCACGCTGCACCGCGTGGTGGCCAGCCGGCGCGAGACGCAAGCGCTGTGGTTGCCCGATCAAGAGGCGCGTTATGTGCGCCTGACCGGCGGCCACGCCATCGATCTGCAGGCGCCGTCGCCCGGCGCTTGGCCCGACCGCAATGCGATGCTGCAGGCGCTGGCGGCCGCCGCCCCACGCAGCCACCACCCGCGCGCGCTGCACGGCGAACAGAACTACTGGACGGTGGTGGGTGTGGACGGTGGCGGCGCCAGCGCCGCGCTGATGTCCGAAGACGGCGCGATCGAGCCACACCGCGGCGGCCCCTCGCTGGAACCGGTGGTCATCGACGCCCAGGGCCGGTTGCTGGGCTGGGCCGAGGTGCAGGCGTTAGGCCGCAGCCGTACCACGCTGCGCGAAGACCACCTGCCGCTGCCGACGATGGCCTGGGCCCACCCGGCCTTCGGGCTGCAGATCGAGGCGGGCGCCGAAGGCACGCGGGAGCAGGCCCAGCTGATCGCCCGCTACACGCTGCACAACCCGACGGCACAGCGCCAGCAGCTCACGCTGTCGCTGCTGCTGCGGCCCTGGCAGGTGAACCCGCCGCAGCAGTTTCTCAACACGCCGGGCGGCGTGGCGCCGCTGCGATTCCTGGCCTGGACCGACGGGTTGCTGAAGGTCGACGGCCGCCCCTGGCTGCAGCCGCTGGCCGCGCCGGCGCGGGTGCTGGCGGCCGCGTTCGATGCCGGCGACGTGCTGGGCGCCGCGGCGAGGCCGCTGGTGACGCTGAGCGACCCGCAAGGGCTTGCCAGCGCGCGGCTGGATTGGCCTCTGGACCTGGCACCCGGCGAGCGCCGCAGCGTGAGCGTGGCGTTGCCGCTGGTCGGCCAGCCCACGGCGCCCACCGACGATACCGACGCCGTGGCGCGGCTCGACACCATCGCCGCCGGCTGGCGTCAGCGCTTGAACCGCGTCACCTTCTCGCTGCCACCGGCCGCGCAACCGATCCACGACAGCCTGCGCGTGGCGCTGTCGCACATCCTGATCTCACGCGACGGCCCGGCACTGCAGCCCGGCACACGCAGCTACGCCCGCAGCTGGGTGCGCGACGGCGCGATGATGGTGGCCGGCCTGCTGCGCCTGGGCGAGGTGGACGCGGCGCGCGAGTTCACCACCTGGTACGCCGGCCACTTGTTCGCCAACGGCAAGGTGCCCTGCTGCGTGGACGCCCGCGGCGCCGATCCGGTGGCCGAGAACGACAGCCACGGCCAGTTCATCTACAGCGTGGCCGAGTTGTGGCGCCACACCCAAGATCGTGCGTTGATCGACCGCCTGTGGCCGCAGGTGGATGCCGCCGCCCGCTACATGGAGCAACTGCGCCAGAGCGAGCGCACGCCCGCCAACCAGCAGCCCGGGCGCGAGGCCTTCTGGGGCACCATGCCGGCCTCGATCAGCCACGAAGGCTATTCGGCCAAGCCGATGCACAGCTACTGGGACAACTTCTGGGCCCTGGCCGGCTGGCGCGATGCGGCGATGCTGGCGCGCGCACTGGGCCACGGCGCCCGGGCCGATGAACTGGCCGCCCAGCACGCTGAGTTCCAGCGCGAGCTGGCCCAATCGCTGGCCACGGCGATGGCGCAACACCGCATTGCCCACCTGCCGGGCGCCGCCGAGCTGGGAGACTTCGATCCCACCTCCAGCACGATGATCTTCAGCCCCGCCGGCGCCGAAGGCCTGGTGCCGCCGGCGGTGCTGGCCGCCACCTGGCAGCGTTATTGGGACGAGGCGCAGCGCCGGCGCACCAGCACCGACTGGAACGAGTACACGCCCTACGAATTGCGCTCGGTGTCGGCGCTGCTGCGCTTGGGCCACACCGATCGCGCGCATGCGATGCTGCACTTCT
>MESD01000175.1:6238-10909 GCA_001770815.1 Burkholderiales bacterium RIFCSPHIGHO2_12_FULL_69_20 | reverse complement strand
CTGGGCCGAGGTGGTCGACCGGCGGCCGCGCCATGCGCGCTTCATCGGCGACATGCCGCATGCGTGGATCTCGTCGGACTACATTCGCTCGGCACTCGACCTGCTGGCCTATGAGCGCGACAGCGACCAGGCGCTGGTGCTGGCCGCCGGTGTGCTGCCGCGCTGGTTGAGTGACGGCCCGGTGCGCGTGCAGGGCCTGCGCACCGCCTGGGGCGCGCTGAGCTACGCGCTGGCGCGGCGCAACGGCGAGATCGAACTGCGCGTGGCGCCGGGCCTGACCGACCCACCCGGCGGCCTGTGGCTGCAGTGGCAAGGCCGCCTGCACCGCGTGCCGCCGGGTGCCGGGCCGTTGCGGCTGCCGGCTGGCCCGACGCCCTGAGGCAACCTCGACGGGCTGACCCTGCCCTCGGTTGACTCGCGCGCTCGGCAGATGGCACGGCCTGTGCAAACATCGCGCTGATGGACCTCACGCCCCGCGAAAAAGACAAGCTGCTGATCTTCACCGCCGCACTGCTGGCCGAACGCCGGCGCGCGCGCGGGCTGAAGCTCAACGTGCCCGAGGCGGTGGCGCTGATCACCGCGGCCATCATGGAAGGTGCGCGCGACGGCAAGACCGTGGCCGCACTGATGAGCGAGGGCAAGACCGTGCTGACCCGCGCCGACGTGATGGACGGCGTGGCCGACATGATCCCCGACATCCAGGTCGAGGCCACCTTCCCCGACGGCACCAAGTTGGTGACCGTGCACCAACCCATTGCATGAGCGCACCATGAAACAACATCTCGCGGCCTTGGGCCTGCTGTCGGTCACTTGTATCGCGCAAGCGCATTCCGGCCACGGCATCCCGGGGGCGTCGCACTGGCATGCCGACGACACGCTGCTCTACATCGCGCTGGCCGCCGTGGCCGCGGCCGGCCTGTGGCTGGCACGCCGCAAGTGAGCACCATGATCCCCGGCGAACTGCTCATCGACGAGGGCGAGCACCCGCTCAACCCCGGCCGGCGCACCCACACCGTGGTGGTGCAGAACACCGGCGACCGACCGATCCAGGTGGGATCGCACTTCCACTTTGCCGAGACCAACGCGGCGCTGGGCTTCGACCGCGCCGCTGCCCACGGCATGCGGTTGAACATCGCCAGCGGCACCGCGGTGCGCTTCGAGCCGGGCCAGCAGCGCACGGTGGAGCTGGTCGACTACGCCGGTGCGCGGCAGGCCTGGGGCTTCCGCGGACTCGTGCAGGGAGCGCTGTGATGATGAACCCCCACGCTCACTTCGTTCACTGCCCACCGGGGGGGCGCTGACATGGCCACGATCGGACGACGCGCCTACGCCGAGATGTACGGCCCCACCGTGGGCGACCGGCTGCGGCTGGCCGACACCGCGCTGATCCTCGAGGTCGAGGACGACTACACCTTGCGTGCGGGGGGCTACGGTGAAGAGGTGAAGTTCGGCGGCGGCAAGACCATCCGCGACGGCATGGGCCAGGGCCAGATGCCCAACGGCCCGCACCCGCACGAGGCCTGCGACCTGGTGATCACCAACGCGCTGATCGTCGACCACTGGGGCATCGTCAAGGCCGACATCGGCATCAAGCGCCACCGCATCGTGGCCATCGGCAAGGCCGGCAACCCCGACGTGCAGCCGGGCGTGGACATCCTGATCGGCCCGGGCACCGAGATCCTGTCGGCCGAGGGTTTGATCGTCACCGCCGGCGGCATCGACAGCCACATCCACTTCATCTGCCCGCAGCAGATCGACGAAGCGCTGTACTCGGGCGTCACCACCATGCTGGGCGGCGGCACCGGCCCGGCCACCGGCACCTTGGCCACCACCGCCACGCCGGGCCCCGACAACCTGCGGCTGATGCTGCAGGCGGCCGAGGCCTTTGCGATGAACCTGGGCTTTCTCGGCAAGGGCAATGCCAGCCGGCCCGAGGCGCTGAACCAGCAGGTCGAGGCCGGCGCCATCGGCCTGAAGCTGCACGAGGACTGGGGCACCACGCCCTCGGCGATCGACCAGTGCCTGAGCGTGGCCGAAGCGCACGACGTGCAGGTGTCGATCCACAGCGACACGCTCAACGAGAGCGGTTTCGTCGAGGACACCATCGCCGCCACCAAGGGGCGCACGCTGTGCGCCTTCCACACCGAGGGGGCGGGCGGCGGCCATGCGCCCGACATCCTGCGCGTGGTGGGCGAGGCCAACTTTCTGCCCAGCAGCACCAACCCGACCATGCCCTACACCGCCAACACGGTGGACGAGCACCTGGACATGCTGATGGTCTGCCACCACCTCGATGCCGGCATCGCCGAGGACCTGGCCTTTGCCGAGAGCCGCATCCGCCGCGAGACCATCGCCGCCGAGGATGTGCTGCACGATCTGGGCGCCATCAGCATGATGAGCAGCGACAGCCAGGCCATGGGCCGGGTGGGCGAGGTCATCATTCGCACCTGGCAGACGGCGCACAAGATGAAAGTCCAGCGCGGCGCCCTGCCCGGCGACAGCGCCCGCGCCGACAACCAGCGCATCAAGCGCTACGTCGCCAAGTACACCATCAACCCGGCGCTGGCCAACGGCATCGCCCACGAGGTGGGCAGCATCGAGGTCGGCAAGTGGGCCGACCTGGTGCTGTGGAAGCCGGCCTTTTTCGGCGTCAAGCCCAGCGTGGTGCTCAAGGGCGGGTTCATCGCCGCCGCGGCGATGGGCGACCCCAACGCCAGCATCCCGACGCCGCAGCCGGTGCATTACCGGCCGATGTTCGCCAGCTTCGGCAAGGCGCTGGGCGCCACCTCGATCAGCTTCGTCAGCGGTGCCAGCCTGGCCAGTGGCACGGCCGAGCGCTATGGCCTGGCCAAGCGCCTGGTGGCGGTGAAGGGCAACCGCAGCGTGACCAAGCGCGACATGCTGCACAACGCCTACATGCCCGTGATGCAGATCGACGCGCAGACCTACCAGGTGCGCGCCGACGGCGTGCTGCTCACCTGCGAGCCGGCCACCGTGCTGCCGATGGCGCAGAAGTATTTCCTGTTCTGACCAAACTGCAGCGTCGCGCGTAGAGTGCCGCGCATGATCTTCCGCCAACTCTTCGAGCCGCTGTCGTCCACCTACACCTACCTGCTGGGCTGCCCCGACACGGGCCAGGCGGTGCTGGTCGATCCGGTGGTCAACAGCATCGACCGCGACCTGGGCGTGCTGCAGGCACTGGGCCTCACGCTGGCCTGCACGCTGGACACGCACATCCACGCCGACCACATCACCGGCGC
The DNA here is from genome assembly GCA_001770815.1 of Burkholderiales bacterium RIFCSPHIGHO2_12_FULL_69_20. Lineage (GTDB taxonomy): Bacteria > Pseudomonadota > Gammaproteobacteria > Burkholderiales > Burkholderiaceae_C > Pseudaquabacterium. The sequence continues at coordinate 7,649 of MESD01000175.1, read as the reverse complement.
GCTGCAGTTGAAGCAGCGCACCGGCAGCCGCATCGCGGCGCCGGCCATCGACCGCCTGCCCTGCACCGACATCGGCGTGACCGAAGGCGTGCCGCTGGCCGTGGGCAGCCTCGCCATCCAGCCGCTGCACACGCCCGGCCACACCGACGGCCACTTCGCCTATGTGCTGGGCGAGCGGGTGTTCACCGGCGACGCGCTGCTGATCGACGGCTGCGGCCGCACCGATTTCCAGGGCGGCAGCGCCGCCGCGCTGTACCGCAGCGTGACCAACAAGCTGTTCAGCCTGCCCGACGAGCAACTGGTCTACCCCGGCCACGATTACCAGCAACGCCGGGTGTCGTCGATCGGCCAGGAGAAGGCACGCAACCCCCGGCTGGGCGGACAGCGAACGCAGGCCGGGTTTGTGCAGCTGATGGCCGAGCTGAAGCTGCCCTACCCGAAGTTCATCGACCATGCGGTGCCCGGCAACCGCCTGTGCGGCGTGTGCCCTGACGACCTGCCCGAGCAGTTGCAGGCCTACTGCCAGCGCATGACCGACAGCCGGCAAGGCTGAGAATCCCCCCATGCTCATCGTCAACAAGCTCATCCCCCAAGGCCGCGGCCTGGCCGCCGTGCTGGTGCGCCGCGCCGCCGCCGTGCAACTGGACTGGGACGTGCGGCAGAAGAGCCGCTTCGACACCACCGATTCGCTGGGCCGGGTGTTGGGCGTCTTTCTGCCGCGAGGCACCGTGGTGCGCGGCGGCGACTTGCTGGTGGCCGAGGACGGCTCGCTGGTGCAGGTGCAGGCCGCGCCGCAACCGGTGCTGGAGGTGCGGCACTGCCCCGAGCATGGCTCACCCTTCGACCTGCTGCGCGCCGCCTACCACCTGGGCAACCGGCATGTGGCGCTGGAACTCAAGCCCGACCACCTGAAGCTGGAACCCGACCATGTGCTGGCCGACATGCTGCGCCAGCAGCACCTGATCGTGACCGCGCTGGCCGCCCCCTTCGAGCCCGAAGGCGGCGCCTACGCGGCGGGCGGGCCGGGGCATGCGCACGGGCCTGCCCACGACCATGGGCATGACCACGGGCCTGACCACGGGCATTCGCACTGAGCGCTTGCGTCCGCGCCGCATGCCCCGCGTCCGTCCACCCGCCGTCGCCCTGCCCGCGCCGGCGCTGCTGCAGCTGATGTGGCTGGCCTCGCCGGCACTGCCGGTGGGCGGCTTCAGTTACTCCGAAGGGCTGGAAACCGCGGTCGACGAAGGCCGGGTGCCCGACGAGGCCGGCGCCGCGCGCTGGCTGGGCGACCAGCTGCAGCTCGGCCTGCAGCGCGCCGAGCTGCCGCTGCTGGCCAGCGCGATCAAGGCCTGGCAGCGCGGCGACGCCGCGCGCATCGCCGCGCTGAACGACTGGTCGCTGCAGACGCGCG
>MESD01000175.1:0-6230 GCA_001770815.1 Burkholderiales bacterium RIFCSPHIGHO2_12_FULL_69_20 | reverse complement strand
CCACCCCGACGATGCCCGCCTGCCGCTGCTGGCCGCGCTGCAGCCCTCGCCCACCTGGCCGGTGGCGTTTGCGCTGGCCGCTGCCACCACCGGTGCGCCGCTGCGCGAATCGTTGCTGGCCTTCGGCTTCGGCTGGGCCGAGAACATGGTGCAGGCGGCGATCAAGTCGGTGCCGCTGGGCCAGAGCGCCGGCCAGCGCCTGCTGGGCACGCTGACGCAGGCACTGCCGGCGGTGGTGGACGCCGCCATCGCCACCGCCGCGGCCGGCGACGGCGCGCGCCAGAACTTCGCGCCGATGCTGGCCATCGTCTCGGCGCGGCACGAGGCGCAGTACTCGCGGCTGTTCCGCAGTTGAACCCGGTGCGCCACGCCGCGGCACGAACGATGCTTGCCTGAAGCCGCCCCCTTGACGAGACCCTGCCCATGACCCCTTCGCACACGGTTGCCCGCCGCACCAAGCCCCTGCCCCCACTGCGCGTGGGCGTGGGCGGCCCGGTGGGCTCGGGCAAGACCACGCTGGTGGAGATGCTGTGCAAGACCATGCGCGAGCGCTGGGACCTGGTGGTCGTCACCAACGACATCTACACCAAGGAAGACCAGCGCCTGCTCACCGTGGCCGGCGCGCTGGACCCCGAGCGCATCATGGGCGTGGAGACCGGCGGCTGCCCGCACACCGCCATCCGCGAAGATGCCTCGATCAACCTCGAAGCGGTCGACCGCATGCTGGCGAAGTTTCCCGATGCCGACATCGTCTTCATCGAGTCGGGTGGCGACAACCTGGCCGCCACCTTCAGCCCGGAACTCTCCGACCTGACGATCTACGTGATCGACGTGGCCGCCGGCGAGAAGATCCCGCGCAAGGGCGGCCCCGGCATCACCAAGAGCGACCTGTTGATCATCAACAAGACCGACCTGGCGCCCTACGTCGGCGCCGACCTGGGCGTGATGGAGGCCGATACGCAGCGCATGCGACCCGACCACGCCGGCCGCCGGCCCTACGTGATGTGCAACCTGAAGACCCGCCAGGGCCTGGCCGAGGTGGTGCGCTTCATCGAGACACGCGGGCTACTGGTCGAGGGCTGAACGACGCCCCGGCGACCGGCCACCCGGTGGCGCAGGCCGCCGGGCAGGGCCGCGGCGCATGCCAAGATCGCGCCTTAGCACCTGAGTCCATCGCCATGCTGATCAACTGCGTCGCCTACCACGACGGCAACAAGCTCGCCGACATCCCCGTTGCCGATATCAGCGACTACCTGGCCAAGCCGGGCTGCTTCGTCTGGGTGGCGCTGCGTGATGCCAGCGACGACGAGCTGACGGTGATGCAGGACGAGTTCGACCTGCACGACCTGGCCGTGGAAGACGCGCTGCACGGCCAGCAGCGGCCCAAGATCGAGGAATACGACAAGAGCGTGTTCGCCGTGCTGCACCTGGTCGAGTACAGCCCCACCGACGAGTTGCGGCTGGGCGAGGTGCATGTGTTTGCCGGGCCCAATTTCGTGCTGTCGGTGCGCAATCGCAGCACCAAGGGTTTTCTGGGCGTGCGCGAGCGCTGCGAGCGTGAACCCGAGCTGCTGAGCCAGGGCTCGGGTTTCGTGCTGTACGCACTGATGGACGCGGTGGTCGATCGTTATTTTCCGCTGGTCGAAGCGCTGGAAGACGAGCTGGAAACCATCGAAGGCCAGATCTTCGACCGCGGCGCCGCCCGTGCCAACATCCAGCGGCTCTACGAGCTCAAGCACAAGGTGACCACGCTGCGCCATGCGGTGGCGCCGCTGCTGGATTCGATCGGCAAGCTCTATGGCGGCCGGGTGCCGCCGCTGTGCGCGGCCAGCACCGAGTACTTTCGCGACGTGGCCGACCACCTGGCGCGGCTGCAGACGGCCATCGACACCATGCGCGACACCATCGGCGTCGCCATCCAGGTGAACCTGTCGATGGTCACCATCGAGGAGAGCGAGGTCACCAAGCGGCTGGCCGCGTGGGCCGGCATCTTTGCGGTGGCCACCTTCTTCGTCGGTGTGTGGGGCATGAACTTCGAGCACATGCCCGAGCTGAAATCACCCTGGGGCTACCCGACGGCGCTGGCCCTGATCGCCGGCACCTGCGGGCTGATGTACTGGCGCTTCCGGCGGGTGGGCTGGCTGTAGAGGGCGGCCTGCTGCGAAGCAGCAGGTTCGGGGGCCTCACAAGCCGGGCGCCAGCAGCCGCGTGGGGCCGTAGGCAAACAGCGCCAGCGTGCACAACAGCACCAGGCCGATGACCAGCCCGAACAGGCTGCAGATCTGCCAGGCCCGATCGCCCGGCCCCAGCACCGACGGCCGCCAGGCCCAGGCCACCGCCAGCAACGACAGCAGCGGGCACAGCATCAGGTAGCCCACCACCGGCACCGGATCGAGCGCGCCCAGGTCGGGCAGTGAATGCACCACCGAGGCGGCCAGCCACGCCCCGCACACGCCCACCGCCGCGCTGGTGGCATTGATCAGCCGCAGGCCCCAGCTGCGGCGCGCGCCCACCCAGGTGCGCACGCTGGGCTCGGCCAGCGCCGTGCCGAGGGCCACCATCACGATGGCCAGCAGGCCCAGCGCCAGCAGCGCAAAGTGCAGCGGCCCCGGCTGTGCCGGAAACACGCCCAGCGGCCGCAACTGCCAGCCCGGCAGCGTGGACAGCAGCAGAAAGCTGCCGCCGATGACCAGGATGCCGGCCAGGTTGGCCACCGTCAGCAGGCCGTGCAGGTTGAAGATCGGCAGCCGGGCCCGCGCCCGCAGTTGTGCCACCAGCCAGTACGCCAGGTAGGGCCCCATCCCCCACAGCGCGGTGCACAGGCCATAGCGCAGGCCGTGCCACAGCGCCGACTCGGCCGGCCGTGCCGCCGCGGTGCTGGCATCGGACAGCCACAGGATCAGCCGGCCGGCCCACCACAGCAGCAGCACACTCGTCGCCGACAGCAGCAGCGGCGCCAGCACGCCGGCCATCGGCGACGCTGCCGCGGGCGACAGCTCGGCCGCACGCGCTGTCTTGCGCACCGCGGGCTCGCCGTGTGCAACCGCCACCGACTTGATCAGCTCGCCGATCGCCGTGTCGAAGGCCGGTTCACGTGCAAACACTGCTTGATATCGCGCCATCGGCCGGATGGCCTCGGGCAACTTGGCCGGATCGGGCATGTCGATGCGGCCGAACAGCACCGGGTAGATCGTCTTGCCCAGGCGCAGCGCGGTGGCAATCTCCCAGACCAGCGGGTCGGTCAGCTCGGTCGGCCCGGTGCGGTGCTTGCGCAGCAGCTTGAGAAACTCGTCGCCCACCATCACCACCACGCCGGTGCTGGCGACCAGCATCTCTTCGAGGTGCTGCTCCCAGTTCTTGCCCGGCGGGATCTCGCGGTCGATGAACACTGCGTCGTCGCCGAAGCGCTCTTGCAGGCTCATGCGCACCCGCTGGGCAGCGTGCAGCGAATCGCTGCGGCGGTAGGAGATGAACAGCTTGATCAATGCAGCCTCCGGCTGCCGACGATAGCCGATGCCGGACGCGCTGGCATCATCCCGCCATGCCTGCCCCGTTGCGCCCAACCCGGCCACCGGCCCGCACCTCGGGCAGGCGCTGGTTGCTGCTGGCCGCGGTGCTGCCCGCGGCGGCGGCGCTGGCCCAGCCCGAGTCGCCCTGGTTGCTGCGCCACGCCGACCCCGACACCGGCACCCAGGTGTGGCTGCGTGATCGGGGGGATCAGGCGCCGGCATTCCGCGCCAGCACGCGGGTGGCCGCGCGGCTGAGCAGCCTGGCCGCGCTGCTGCTCGACAGCGAGCGTTTGCCCGCATGGGTGTACCGCACCCGCAGCGTGCAGCAACTGCAACAAGACAGTGCGCAGCAAGGCGTGTCGCTGGTGGTCACCGCCATGCCCTGGCCGCTGGACGACCGCGAATCGGTGGTGGCCTGGCGCCTGCAGCAATCGGCGTCGACCTTGGTGATCACCCTCAGCGGGCGCGGCGTCGAGCCCGCCGGGCAGCCGTGGTTGCCCGAGCCCGCGCCCGGGCGGGTGCGCATGCCCTCGTTCGCCTCGCAATGGGTTTTTGCGCCGGTGGCCGGCAGCGCGGGCCAGGTGGACGTGGTGTTCGAGGGCCACGCGACCCCGGCGGCAGCCTGGCCTCGCCGCTGCTGCGCGGCTTTGTCGTCGCGGCGATCTGGGAGGCGCCGCTGCAGACGGTCAACGCACTACGGCACATCGTGCAACGCCCCGAGTACCGCGACGCGGTGCTGCCGTTCATCACCGAGCCCGCACCATGAGGCCGGCGCCCGATCCGGTGGATGCGCGCGCCGCCATCGGCTGGGCCTTCGCCTGGGCCGGGCTGCGCTTGTGTGCGTTGTTCGGGGCGGTGTTCTACGGCGCCGATGCCTGGGCCGCCCACCGGCCCTGGCGCTGGCACTTCTACGCCGAATGGGAGCTGGCGATCCCGTACTGGCCGGCGGCCTATCCGGTCTACCACAGCGTGTTCCTGCTGCCGCTGCTGCTGGGCTGGCGGGCGCGCTCGGTGGTGTTGATCCGGCATTGGGAGCGCCGCATGGCCACCGCCATCGTGATCGGCGGGGCCTGCTTCGTGCTGCTGCCGGCCGAGCTGGGCTTTGCGCCGGTCGACCCGGGTGCCTGGCAGCCGCTGGCGCAGATCACCGGCTGGGTGGCCGGGCGGCACAACCTGCTGCCCTCGCTGCACGTGGCGTTGAGCCTGCTGACCTGCCGCCTGCTGTGGCCGTTGGCCGGGCCGGCCCTGCGCACGGCGCTGGCGCTGTGGTGGCCGCTGCTGGTGCTGTCGGTGCTGCTGACCCACCAGCACCACCTGGCCGATGTGCTGACCGGTGCCGCACTCGGCGCTTGGCTGGGTGGTCAACCGGGGTCCCGGCGGCACTGACGACACAGATGGCCGACGCCGCCCGACCGCGCTGAGCACATCGAGCACGTCAATGGCACCCGCCGACCCGGGATGGCACAAGCCGGGCTTGAAGTGGATCAATGTTATTGCGAATCGTTCTTGTTATGATTGAGTCCAACTCGTCTTCCCACTGGATGGTTTCCATGCACGCACCCGCTACCACTCATCGCCGCGCCGCCCTGGCGCTGTTTGCACTGACCACGTTGGCCTGCGGGGGCGCGCTGCCTGCGGCCGCGCAGACGCCGGTGCTCAACCTCTACTCGGCGCGCCACTACCAGACCGACGAGGCGCTGTATGCCAATTTCACCAAGACCACCGGCATCAAGATCAACCGGCTCGATGGCAAGGAAGACGAGTTGGTCGAGCGCCTGCGCAACGAGGGCACGGCCAGCCCGGCCGACATCCTGATCACCGTGGACGCGGCCCGGCTGGAGGTGGCCGACAGCCTGGGCCTGTTCCAGCCGGTGCAGAGCAAGCTGCTCGACGAACGCATCCCCGCCCACCTGCGCACGCCCACCTGGGCGGCGTTCTCCACCCGGGCGCGGGTGATCGTCTACAACAAGGCGGCCATCAAGCCTGCGCAGGTGCAGACCTATGCCGACCTGGCCGCCCCGGCGATGAAGGGGCAGGTGTGCATGCGCTCGGGCAGCCACCCCTACAACCTGAGCCTGGGCGCAGCGATCATCGCCCACGAGGGCGAAGCCAGGACCGAAGCCTGGGCGCGCGGCCTGGTGGCCAACTTCGCCCGCGGGCCCAAGGGCGGCGACACCGACCAGATCAAGGCCGTGGCCGCCGGTGAATGCGGCGTGACCATCTCCAACACCTACTACCTGGCCCGCATGATGCGCAGCACCAAACCCGCCGACCAGGCGGCGATGAACGCCGTGGGCATGGTCTGGCCCAACCAGATCAGCTGGGGCACCCATGTCAACGTGTCGGGCGCCGGTGTGCTCAAGCACGCGCCGAACAAGGCCAATGCGGTGAAGTTCATGGAGTACCTGGCCAGCGACGAGGCCCAGGCCTACTTCGCCAACGGCAACAACGAGTGGCCGGTGGTCAAGGGCAACGTGGCCGCCAACCCCACGCTGGCGGCGATGGGCAACTTCAAGGCCGACACCCTGCCGATCGGCGAGTTGGCCAGGACCACGGTGGTTGCGCAGAAAGTGTTCGACCGGGCGGGGTGGAAGTGAGCCGAGTGGGCAAACACCCGATGCGCATGGTTGGCAGCGTCATGTGCGGGTGTCCGCTGACGGCTCTCAGCTGACCTTGCTGGACTGCTTGAAAGCCGCCGTTCCAGCGCAGTGGCGGCCAGGC
>MESD01000174.1 GCA_001770815.1 Burkholderiales bacterium RIFCSPHIGHO2_12_FULL_69_20 | reverse complement strand
GCGCAGTGCTGCTGATGGTGCTGGTCACGCTGATGTGGAGCATCGCCGGCGTGGTGACGCGCCACCTGGAGGCGGCGCGCAGCTTCGAGGTGACGTTCTGGCGCAGCGCCTTCAACGTGCTGGCACTGACGGTGGCGCTGCTGGTGATGCGCGGCCCCAAGCTGCTGGCCGACATGCGCCGCGGCGGCTGGCCGTTGTGGGTGTCGGGGCTGTGCTGGATGGTGATGTACACCAACTTCATGGTGGCCATCACGCTGACCACCGTGGCCACGGTGCTGATCACGATGTCGATCGCGCCGCTGCTCACCGCGCTGTTCTCGCGGGTGTTCCTGCACCACCGGCTGCCGCGGCGCACCTGGGTGGCGATCGCGGTGGCGGGTGCGGGCATCGCCTGGATGTTTGGCGCGCAGGCCTTCAGCGGCAGCACCTCGATGACCGGCGCCCTGGTGGCGCTGGGCGTGCCGATCGCCGGGGCCACCAACTGGGTGCTGCTGCAGCACCTGCACCAGCGCCATGCGCGCGACCCCTCGATCCAGCAGCCCGACATGCTGCCCGCCGTGCTGCTGGGCGCGCTGCTGTCGGCGGCGATCACGCTGCCGCTGTCGCTGCCGTTCTCGGCCACCGCGCACGACCTGTCGCTGCTGGGCCTGCTGGGCGTGGTGCAACTGGCGATCCCCTGCCTGCTGGTGGTGCAGCTCACCAAGGTGCTGCCGGCGCCCGAGATCTCGCTGATCGGCCTGCTGGAGGTGATCTTCGGCGTGCTGCTGGTCTGGGTGGGGGCGGGCGAGGCGCCCGGCCCCACTGCGCTGTCGGGCGGTGCGCTGGTGATCGGCGCGCTGCTGTTCAACGAATGGCTGGGCCTGCGCGAGCGCATGTCCACCCGGCTTGCGCCACCGCCGCTGCCGGTCGACTGAGTGCTTGACCTCCTGCGCGCCTGACCCCGTCAGCGTGCGCTCTGCGGGCTGCTAGCATGGTCGGCACCATGAAGCAGCTCTCCGGCCTGGATGCCACCTTCCTCCACCTTGAGACGCCCGAGATGCCGATGCATGTCGGCGCCTTGCATGTGTTCGAGCTGCCGCCGGGCATGCGCGGCAAGTGGGTCACGCGGCTGCGCCAGCACATCGCCACGCGCCTGCCCGCGGCGCCGGCGCTGCGCCGCAAGCTGTGGTGGATGCCGCTGAACCTGGCCAACCCGGCCTGGGTGGACGCCGATCCCGACCTGCGTGAGCACATCGTCGAGATCAAGCTGCCGCCTTCGGCCAGGCTGGGCGACGGCATGGCGGCGCTGGAGGCGGTGGTGTCCGAGCTGCACCCGGTGCTGCTCGACCGCAGCCGGCCGCTGTGGAAGATGCATGTGCTCGAAGGCCTGGCGCCGGCGGCCAACGGCAACAAGCGGGTGGGGCTGTACTCGCAGTTCCACCACGCGGCGGTGGACGGCCAGGCCGCGGTGGCGCTGGCCCAGGTCATCATGGACCTGCAGCCCGAGGGCCGGGATCTGGCGCTGCGCCCCAGCACCCGCAGCAAGGTGTTCAAGCTGGGCTGGGCCGAGATGCTGCGCGGCGCCATCTCCTCCGAAGCCTCGCAGGTGGCGCAGATCGTCAAGCAGTTGCCCACGGCGGTCAGCGCCCTGGCGGGCGCGGCCGGCCAGGCGCTGCAGCACAGCGCGCTGCTGCGCGGCAAGGCCGAGGCCAGCGCCAACCTGACGCTGGCGCCGCGCACGGCGCTCAACCACAGCATCAGCAACGGGCGGGCGTTTGCCGCGCTGAGCCTGCCGCTGGAGCGGCTGAAGGCCATTGCCCACGCGCAGGAGGCCACGCTCAACGACATCGTGCTGCTGCTGTGCGGCACCGCGCTGCGGCGCTGGCTGGGCCAGCACGGCGGCGTGCCGCGCAAGAGCCTGGTGGCGGCGGTGCCGATCTCGCTGCGCCAGAAGGGCGACACCACGGCCAACACCCAGGCCTCGATGACCCTGGTGAGCCTGGGCACCCAGGTGGCCGATCTGCGCAAGCGCTTCGAGCATGTGAAGAAGGCCAGCGCGGCGATGAAGGCCACGATGGGGGGCCTGAAGCGCGTGCTGCCCACCGACTTTCCGTCCATCGGCATGCCCTGGCTGATGGAGGCCGCGGCCGCGCTGTACGGTCGTGCGCGGGTGGCCGACCGCATTCCGCTGGTGGCCAACCTGGTGATCAGCAACGTGCCCGGCCCGCCGGTGGCGCTGTACATGGCCGGCGCGCGCATGCTGTGCAACTACCCGACCTCGATCGTGGTGCACGGCATGGGGCTGAACATCACGGTGCAGAGCTACGACCGCAACATGGACTTCGGCCTGATGGCCGACGCCCAGGCCATGCCCGACGTGCGCAGCCTGGCCGACGCGCTGCGCGTGGCCTACGACGACCTGTGCCTGCTCGATACCGAGATGAGCGCGCCGCCCAGCCTGGCCGACACCGGCCGGGCGGTGGCCGAGCAGGCGGGCAAGCGGTTGATGGGCGGGCTGGGCAGCGTGGGTGGCCGCGTCGGCAGCGCGATGGGCGGCGTGGTCGGGCGCGCGGTGAGTGGCGCGGTCAGCGGGGTGGTCGGCAAGGCGGTGAGCCAGGCGGTGGGCGCTGCAAACCGCCCGGCCGCGCGCAAGCCGGCGGCCGCCAAGGCCGCAATCTCGGCCAGGTCAGCGGCCAAGCCAGTGGCCAAGCCGGCCGCCAAGCCAGTGGTCAAGGCCCTGCGCCAGCGCACCCGTTGACCACCCAGTTTCCAGACATCGCCATCCCATGAGAATCCAGTCCAACAAGCTCTTCATCGAGATCGACGTTCAAGGCCCGCCCGACGGCGAGCCGCTGCTGCTGGTGATGGGCCTGGGCATGCAGCTGGTGGCCTGGCCCGATGAACTGGTGGCCGAGCTGGTGGCCAAGGGCTTCCGGGTGATCCGCTTCGACAACCGCGACATCGGCCTGAGCGAGGGCTTCGAGCACCTGGGCGCGCCGCAGATGGTGGGGGCGATGCTGCGCTACACGCTGCGTCTGCCGGTGCCGGCGCCTTACCAGTTGCGCGACATGGCGCAGGACGCCATCGGCGTGCTCGATGAGCTGGGCATCCGCCGGGCGCATGTCTGCGGCGCGTCGATGGGCGGCATGATTGCCCAGCACCTGGCCATCCACCACCCCACACGGGTCAAGAGCCTCACGCTGATCATGACCACCAGCGGCGCGCGGCACCTGCCGCAACCGTCGATGCGGGTGCGTCAGGCGCTGATGTCGCGGCCGCGCAGCAACGAGGTGGCCGACGTGCTGGTCCACCTCGAAGGGCTGCTCAAGACCATCGGCAGCCCGGCCTATCCGCCCGATGCACAACGCCAGCGTGAGCGGCTGGAGGCGTCGATCCGGCGCGCCTGGCGCCCGCACGGCACCCAGCGCCAGTTGCTGGCCATCGCGGCCGATGGCGACCGCACGCCACTGCTGCACAAGATCGCCGCGCCCACCCGGGTGGTGCACGGCGCCGCCGACCCGCTGGTGCCGCCGGCGGCGGCGCAGGATCTGGTGCGCAAGATCACTGGCGCCAGCCTCGATCTGGTGCCCGGCATGGGCCACGATCTGCCGCTGGCCCTGCTGCCGCGGCTGGCCGACAACATCGCCCAGGTCGCCCAGCAGGCGCGCCAGGCCGAGCCGCCGACGGCTCAGCCGCCCAGCAACCGGTAGAAGAAGCGCGTGTCGCACGGGCCGCCGTGCGGCAGCAGGGCGTAGCCCGGCACCGTGCCGCAGGGCACCCAGCCCTGGCGCAAGTACAGGCGCTCGGCCTCGGCGCTGGCGGTGTCGAGCACCAGCAGGGTCTTGCCGCATTCAACGGCCACGGCCTCGGCCGCCCGCATCAGCGCTGCGCCCAGGCCCTGCCGGCGCGCGCGCCGGTGCACCAGCATCTTCGACAGGTCGGCGCGGTGCGGCTGGTTCTCGGGTTGATCGAGCACCAGCTGCACCGTGCCGGCGATGCCCTCGGCATCCTCGATCACCAGCAAGGCCCGTTCGCCGCGCGCCACGCCCGCCGCCACGCCCTGCCAGAAAGCCAGTGCCTTGGCCGGTTGCAGCGGGTGCATGAAGCTGACCGAGGCGCCGCTGTCGACACAGTCGATCAACAGCTGTGACAGGCCCCGCAGTTGGGCCTCGGACACCTCGAACAAGCGCTGCACCGGCGGGCTGATCGCCGCTGCGGCAGTGGGGTGGGTGGGCAGGGGCATGGTGTCAGCTCCGGGGCGGGCGGGCGCCAGTGATCACCACCGCGTAGCGCGCCGGCATCTGGCTGGGGTTGTGGAAGCTCACGGGGCGGTCCAGCGTCATCGCCAGGCAATCGCCGGCCTGCAGGTGGTGGGTTTGATCGCCCCAGGTCACCTCGATCTCGCCGGCCAGCAGCCACACCTGCTGGTGCGGCAGTGGCTCGCGCATGCCGGTGTCGTAGGCCACCCGGGCACCGGCGGGGAATTCCACGTCGACGATCTGGATCGGTGAATCGAAGCCCGCCGGCGACACGTTGCGGCGCAGGTAGCCCGAGGCCGGATCACGCCAGGGTGGCTGGTCGGCCGCGCGCGCCACCGGCGACGCCGGTACCTGTGGTGCGTCGAACAATGAAGCCAGCACCACACCCAGCCCGGTGGCCAGCTTTTCCAGCACCACCGCGGTGGGGCTGCTTTCACCCCGCTCGACCAGCGAGATCATCGAGCGGCTGACACCGCAGCGCGCGGCCAACGCGTCCAGCGACAGGCCGGATTCGGCACGCAACTGGCGCACGCGCAGGGCGATGCGCTGATGAATGGTGTCGGCGGTTGCTTCTTTCATGATGGACTAAATATCCAACATGGTGGATTTACTGTCAAGCCAAGGCCGATCGCTGAAACGGGCGCCGAAACATTGGCACAAATCAACCGGAACCGGCCCATGGCATTGACACTGCGGCCAGCGCCGTCAGTGGCCCGGCTTGCGGAGGTTGAGCGTGGAATTCAAGGACTACTACAGCGTGCTGGGCGTGCCGCGCGACGCCACGGCCGACCAGATCAAGAAGGCGTTCCGCCAGATGGCGCGCAAGTACCACCCCGACGTCAGCAAGGAAGCCGACGCCTCGGCACGCATGAGCGAGATCAACGAGGCCAACGCAGTGCTGTCCGACCCTGAGCGCCGGGCCGCCTACGACGCCGTGGGCCAGGGCCGCCGCCCGGGCGAGGCCTTCACCCCGCCGCCGGGATGGGATGCGGGCTTCGAGTTCTCGGGCGCGGGCGCGGGCGGTGAGGGCATGGACGCCGGCGAGTTCAGCGATTTCTTCGCCGAGCTGTTCGGCCGCACCGGCGCGGGCGGCGCCCCGCGGGGCCGCCGCGGCACCCGCCACGACGGTGCGGGCGGTGAGTTCCGCCTGCGCGGCGAAGACCATCACGCCAAGATCATGCTCGACCTGGTGGACGCCTGGCGCGGCGCCACCCGGCAAATCACGCTGCGCAGCCCCGGGCTGGATCCGCAGGGCCATGTGGTGCTGAGCCATCGCACGTTGGACGTGCGCATCCCCGCCGGCGTGCGCCCGGGGCAGATGATCCGACTGGCCGGGCAGGGCGCGCCCGGCGTGGGCGGCGCGCCGCCGGGTGACCTGTTCCTGGAGGTGTTGATCCGCGACGACGCCCATTGGCGCGTGGATGGCCACAACCTGGTCGGCGAGGTGCCGGTGGCGCCCTGGGAGGCGGCACTGGGCGCGGTGGTACCGGTGACGCTGCCCGACGGCAGCAGCCTCAAACTGCGGGTGCCCGCCGGTGCGCAGGGCGGGCGGGTGCTCAGCGTGCGTGGCAAGGGCTGGCCCGGGGCCACGCCGGGTGATCTGGAACTGGCGATCCGCATCGTGCTGCCCAGCGCCTTCGACCCCCGCGCCAAGCAGTTGTACGAACAGATGGCGCAGGCCTTGCCTGACTTCGACGCGCGCAAGGTGGCCGCGGCCGAGTCGGCCCGACAGGAGTGACCCCATGATCGAACCCCAAGGGCCCCAAGGGCCGCAACGCCTGCTCGAGGCCGCGCTCGACGAGGCCTGGCTGGACCTGGACGACCTCTGCCGCCTGACCCGCCTGAGCCCCGAGTGGGTGCACGAGCGGGTGACCGGCGGCCTGCTGGTGGTGGCGCTGGGCGCGCATGACGGCTGGCGCTTCGATGCACCGGCACTGCGCCGTGCGCAACGCCTGGCCGCGCTGGAGCGCGACTTCGACGCCGTGCCCGAGCTGGCCGCCCTGGTCGCCGACCTGGAAGACGAAGTCGCCCGCTTGCGGCGTTTGGTTCGCCGCTAGATCCGCAGGCGCTGAACCGCGACAGCCGTGCCCCGGCCAGGCGGGTTGCCTGCCCGCATGGCCCGGGCGTGCCAGCGCCGCGGGCCTGGCTGCGTCATTGCAGCGTGCTGACCTGGGCCGCTTCCGCGGCCTTGATCAAGGCGGCTGCCGTGGCCTTGCTGGCGGTGTCGGCGCGCCGCTCGCGGGTCTGGCGGCCGCGGGTCACGCGCTGCAGTTCGTTCAGTGCCTCGAGGTCGATCAGTTCGATGTCGCGGTGCGACACCTGGATGCAGCCGTCATGGGCCAGCGCGGTCAACGCCCGGCTGACGGTCTCATGCGCCACGCCCAGGTAGCTGGCGATGTCGCGCCGCGTCATGCACATGCGCAGCCGGCGGCCGGAGTGCCCCAGCGCCGCCTGGCGTCGGGCAAACTGCAGCAGGAAGCGCGCCACCCGCACCTCCGAGCTGGGGGCCGACATCAGGTACTGCGTGTCGCCCCGGCGCGCCACTTCGGCCCCCGCGGCGTTGTGCAGCAGCACCTCCAATGCCGGCACGTGGCGGCCCATGGCCAGCAGATCGGCCACCGGCAGCGTGACCACGGTGGCGTCTTCCAGTGCCACCGCACCCGAGCCGTGGCGGGTCTGGCCCAGCCCGTCCAGGCCGATGATGTCGCCGTGGATGGCAAAGGCCAGCACCTGTTCGTAGCCGTCCAGGTCGGTCTGCACGCACTTGAAGCTGCCGCCGCTGACGAGGTGCAGTTTCTCGAAGGGCTGGCCCTCCACCACCAGCGAGCGGCCCGCGCGCACGCGGCGCATCGGGAAGCTGATCTGGTCGGTGGCTGGGCCGGTCTGGTCGGACAGGCCGAACCAGCGCAATGCATCCGACGCCGAGCACCGCACGCCAGCACCGCAAGCGGTGCCGTTCGTCGCGTTGACAGGGGCAGTGGGGCAGGTCATCTCGGTCCTCCAGTTGGTGCTTTGATTCGATGCCTGAAGCATCGCGCTGCACGGCGCCCGGGGCAATCGGCCGATCTGCCCGCCGTCTGTCGGACGCGGGTGAATCCGACCCCGGAAGTTGCCTAAGCAGCGTAGGAAAAGTCCGAACGACCACGCGAACCAGCCGGTGCTCCCGCGCATTGCGCGTTCTCAACCAGCCGATGGGGCAGCGGCCTACGCTGCCTTGCCATGTGCAGTGCATTCCAAGGAGACCTGTGATGGCCACCAGGCAACCCAGCACCCAGACCGTTGCCCCGGGCTGGGCGCGTTCATCCACGCAGGCCGGGTGGCGTGCCGCGCCGTGCAGGGAGGAACACCATGTTCACGCCGGTTGAGGACGCACGCATGCATGCGCGCCGCGTGGATGCCGGTGGGCACGGCATCTCCTCGCGCACCGACAGTGCCCCGCCGGCCAGCCTGCAGCAACTGGAGGTGCACATCGGCAGCCACGAGTTGCCGGGTGAGCTGGCGCTGGTGCCTCATGCCCGGGGACTGGTGGTCTTTGCGCACGGCCGTGGCGGCAGCCGGCTCAGCCAGCGCAACCGTCTGGTGGCCGACATCCTGCACGGCTACCGCCTGGTCACGCTGCAGTTCGATCTGCTCACCGAATCCGAAGCCGCCGACCGGCACAAGGTCTTCGACATCGATCTGCTGGGCCGGCGTGTGGCGATGGCGCTGCAATGGGCCCGCAGCGACGACCGCACCGCCCGGCTGGGCACGGGGCTGTTCGGTGCCAGCACCGGCGCCGCTGCGGCCTTGAGCGCCGCCGCGCGCCACCCGGGGTGGGTGACGTCGGTGGTGTCGCGCGGCGGCCGGCCCGATCTGGCCGCGGCGCAGCTGCCGCGGGTGCAGTCGCCCACGCTGCTGATCGTGGGCGGCCACGACACCGAGATGCTGCAGTTCAACCGCGGCGCGATGCGCCTGATGCAGTGTGAATCGCGCCTGGAGGTGGTGCCCGGCGCAACCCACCTGTTCGAGCAGCCGGGCGCGATCGAGACCGTGGCGCACCTGGCCGGCAGCTGGTTCACCAACCACCTGCCGCTGCGTGTGCAGTGATGTCGAGGCGATTGGGCCAGTGACATGGTGCGAACGGACAGGGCCGCCTGGCGCTTGCCCGCACGGCTCACTGCAGATCGATGGGGCCGGTGGTGTTGTTCCAGCCGTCGGCGGGCGCGACGTCGTCGGGCAACATGCCGTGCTGCATGCCGTAGCGCACCAGGGCGGCGGTGCTGGTGACCTGCAATTTGTCCATGATGCGCGTCTTGTGGGTGCTGATCGTCTTGGCCGACAGGTGCAGCGCCTCGGCGATCTCGCCCGAGCGCTGGCCGGCCACGATGCGCCGCAGCACTTCCATCTCGCGCTCCGACAGCTTGCTGTGGCGCGGCACGTCCATGCTGCCGTTGAGCTGCTGCACCACGCGCTCGGCCAGGCTGTTGGTGACATAGGTGCCGCCATGCGCCACCTTGCGCGCGGCGGTCACCAGTTCGTCGGCGGCGCTGTCCTTGGTGACGTAACCGTTGGCGCCGGCCCTGAAGGCGCGCAGCGCGTACTCTTCTTCGGCATGCATGCTGAGCACCAGCACCGGCAGCCGCGGGAACTCGGCGCGGATGCGGCGGATCAGCTCGAGCCCGCTCATGCCGGGCATCGACAGATCGACGACCGCCAGGTCGCAGGGGGCATGGCGCAGGTTGTCGAGTGCCCGAAAGCCCGAGCTCTCCTCCGCGACGACCCAGCCGTCCTGCGTGGCGTCGAGGATGCGCTTGAGGCCCTCGCGCACGATGGTGTGGTCGTCGACCAGCAGCACGCGCAGCCCCGGTGGTGGTAGTGATCGGTTCATGGGGCCGAGGTCTGCGGGGCCGTGCCCGGCTGCAGGGGCAGGCGCACGGTGATGCGCCCACCACCACCGGGCGGGTTGTCGAGTTCGAGCCGGCCGCCCAGCATGATGGCCCGCTCGCGAATGCCCAGCAGCCCGTAGCGGCCCTCTTGCCGCATCGACCGCTCGGCAAAGCCCTTGCCGTTGTCGTGCACGGTGAGCACCAGCTCGTTGCCGCGCTGGCGCAGTTCGATGCGCACATCGGTGGCGCGGGCATGGCGGCCCACGTTGGTCAGCGCCTCCTGCACCATGCGGTACAGCGCGATGTCGGCGCCCGGCGCCAGCGGCGGGTCGTCGCTGCCCAGGCGCACGGTCACCGCCATGTCCAGGCGGCGGGCGGCGTCGCGTGCCAGCCATTCGATCGCCGCGTTCAGACCCAGGTCGTCGAGCATCAGCGGGCGCAGATCGGCGGCGATGCGGCGCAGCGCCGCCACGGTGCTGTCCACCATCTCCAGCATGCCGGTGATGCGCCCGCCGTTGTCGCGCTGCGGCGCATCGGCACGCAGGCTGGCGATCTCCATCTTCAGCGCGGTCAGGCGCTGGCCCAACTCGTCGTGCAGCTCACGGGCGATGCGGCGGCGCTCTTCCTCGCGCGCCTCGACCACGCTGGCGGCCAGCCGGCGCAGCTCGCTGCGGTGCAGCGACTGTTCACGCGCCTGCGCGCGGCGCTGGGTGACGTCGATGATGACCATCTGCATCACCGTGCGGCCATGGTCGGGCAGGGCGGTGGTGGCCACCTCGACTTCGCGCATCTGGCCGTCGGGCCGCACGATGCGGCCATGCAGCAGGGTGGGGGCCGCGGTGCCCGGCTGGGCCTGCGCCAGGTGCGCACGCAGCGAGGTTGGCGCATCGGGGTGCAGCAGGGTGTCGATCGGCTGGCCGATCAGGTGCCCGCGGTCGGGCACGCCGAACAGCTCGATCGTGGCCTGGTTGGCATACACCACCTGCTCGCCATCGACGATCCAGATGGCCACCGGCGTCAGGTCGAGCACGGTGCGCAGGCGCTGCGACAGCAAGGCCACTTCGGCCCGCAGGTCGGTCTCGACGCTGGTGTCGCGCAGCATGGCGACGAAGTACATCCGGATCTGGCCGTCCACCAGCAACTCGACCCGCGAGATCGATGCCTCGGCCGGGAACACCTGCCCGCTGGCGCGCAGACCACGAATTGCATCGTGGCGCAAGGCCGGGCGCTCGGCCTGGCCCGAGGCGGCGAAGGCGCGCACCTGGGCGTCGTGCGCGCCGCGCTGGGCCTCGGGGATCAGGCGCGACAGCGGCTGGCCCAGCAGTGCGGTCTGCGTGTAGCCGAACATCCGCGACGCCGCCTCGTTGATGGCGACGATGGTCTGCCCGCCATCGACCAGCACGATGGCATCACGCGCGGCACCGGCCACCGCACCCAGCGGCAGGCCGAAAAAATCCACAACAGACAAGGCGTGCGGCGTCGTGGTCACGGGCGTTTGTTTCCTGACTGAAATTCTAGGTGTTGCAGATCTGCGGCGGCGTGCCAAGCTGGCCGCCTGGCTGCGCAAGATCAATCTGCTGGATTGCGTGTGCTCAGCGCGTCGACGGTTTGCCAGCGGCAGCATGGGTTTCGGTTCGTTCCCCCACAGTCAGTCCACACAGGATGCCCTCAATGGCACTGTCAGGTGCATGGATTCACACAGCCGGTCGACCCCGCACAGGGCGCGCCGCGCACAGGAGCATCGGGTGAAGCGCATCCTGGTGGTCTGCTACTCACGCACGGGGCGCACCCGGCGCGTGGCCGAAGCGATCGCGCTGCAATGCGACGCCGATCTCGACGGGATCAAGGACCGCGTGCCACGGCAAGGACAGCTCGGCTACCTGCGCTCGGCGCTGCAGGCGCTGCTGCACACCACACCCTGGATCCAGCCCGCCCGTCGGCCCGTGGGCGACTACTCGCTGGTGATCATCGGCACGCCGGTGTGGGGCTGGAACATGGCCAGCCCGGTGCGCAGCTACCTCAGCCGCTACGCCGATCGCTGCCGGCGCGTGGCCTTTTTCTGCACCTGTGGCGGAGCCGGCGCCGACAAGGTGCTGGCCGACCTGCAGCGCCTGAGCGGCAAGCGCGCGCTGGCCACGCTGGCACTGCCCCGCCAGGTGATCGACCACGGGCAGTTCGACGAGCCGGTGGCGCAGTTCGTGCGTCGCTTCAACGGCCAGCGCGGCGAGAGCGTCTCGGGTGCCCGGCTGGCGGCATGAGCAGGTTGCACCGCATCCTGGTGGGCGCGGTGATGGGCTGCGCCGGTGTGCCGGGCATGGCACTGGCGGTCGAGGATGCTGGCGACTGCGCCGGCCTGAAGGCCATCACGGCCGCGGCATCGACCATCACCTCGGCCGACTCGATCACCGCGCCGGCGCGGGTGTCCGACGGGGTCACGGTGCGCGTGCCGTTCTGCCGGGTGCAGGGCGTGGCGCGGCCATCGTCGGATTCGCAGATCAAGTTCGAGGTGTGGCTGCCGCCCACCGCCGCGGCGTGGAACGGCCGGCTCAAGGTCAACGGCACCGGCGGATATGCCGGGGCCACGCCGCATGCGCGCCTGGCGCAGGACATCGCCGATGGTTTTGTCACCGCGGGCAGCAACATGGGGCACGACGGTGGCGAGAACGCGGCCTGGACCCGCGCCCACCCCGAGAAGGTCAAGGACTGGGGCCTGCGTGCCCACCACAGCGTGGCCACCGCGGCCAAGGCGCTGAGCCTGGCCTTCTACGGCCAACCGGTGCGCCATGCTTACTTCGAAGGCTGCTCGAACGGCGGTCGCCAGGCGCTGATGATGGCGCAGAACTACCCGGACCTGTTCGACGGCATCGTCGCCGGTGCGCCGTCGAACTTCTATCCCGATCTGCTGATGTGGCTGCTGTGGGCCGGCAAGCTGCAGGTGCCGGTGCTGGGCCAGCCGCCGGTGCTCAGCGCCGAGAAACGGGCGCTGATCACGCAGCGCGTGCTGGCCGCCTGCGACGCCGACGACGGCCTGGCCGACGGGCAGATCACCAACCCGCGGGCCTGCCGGTTCAACATCGATTCCATGGGCAGCCGCGGCGACAACAGCCTGACCGAGGCCGAACTGAAGGTGGTCAAGGCGATGTATGCCGGCACCACCAGCGAGGGTGGCGCACAGCGCCACACCGGCGCCAAGCTGGGCTCGGAGTCGGCATGGGCGCCCGACTTTGCCGACGGCGGCGGTTACGGCCGCTTCATCGGCCACTTCGTCTACGACCAGACCAGCCCACCGTTCGAGTGGCGGCGCGACATCAACTTCTCGACGGTCTACGACCGGGTGAAGGCGGCGCTTGCGCCCATCACCGCGGCCCCCAGCCCCGACCTGAGCGCCTTCAAGAAGCGCGGCGGCAAGCTGATCCAGTACCACGGCTGGAACGACGCGGTGGTGCCGCCCGATGGCTCGATCAATTACCTGCACGCGTTGACGCAGTTCGAGCAATTGCGCGCCCTGCCCAAAGCCGCGTTCGACGCCCAGGTTGACGCGCTGTCGCCGCAGGGCGTGGTGGCCACGGCCGAGGCCTTTGGTGCGCAGGTGCGGCAGTACCACCGCCTGTTCATGATGCCGGGCGTGGGCCATTGCGGCGGCGGCAGCGGGCCGGCTGCCATCGGCGGCGGCATGCCCGAGCCGACCCCGGCGCTGCGTGATGCCGAGCACCAGGTGGTCAGCGCGGTGATCCGGTGGGTGGAGCAGGGGGTGGCCCCTGAGCGGATCGTGGCCACCCGGTTTGGCGCCGATCGTGCCATCGAGCGCCAGCGGCCGCTGTGTGCCTACCCGGCCCAGGCGGCCTACAAGGGCGCGGGCGACATCGACCTGGCGTCGAACTTTGTTTGCGTGACGGCCAAGCTGCAGGCGCGCAGCATCGTGCCCGGCGACATCCTGCAGATCCAGGATGCGCTGCGCCAGCGGGCCCTGATCCTGCCCAACCGCTGACCCGCTGTGAACCCGGCCGGCGCGGCCGTTCAGCGCACCGACCGGTAGCGGCCGCTGCGGCCGGCCGGGGCCAGCACGATCTGCCACAGCTGGCCCTGGCCCGACCGGAAGAAGCCGGCGCTCGACAACAGGTAGAACGTCCACATGCGGAAGAAGCGCTCGTCGTAGCGGGCGCGCAAGCCGGGCCAGGCGCGCTCGAAACGCTGCCACCAGCTCATCAGCGTGCGGTCGTAGTCCAGCGCCAGGTTGTGCCAGTCTTCGATGATGAACAGGCCTTCCGCTTCGCGTGTTATCTCTGTCGCCGACGGCAGCTTGCCGTTCGGAAAGATGTAGCGCTCGGTCCAGGCGTTGGTGGCATGGGTGGTGCGGTCGCTGCCGATGGTGTGCAGCAGGAACAGGCCGTCGGGTTGCAGCAGATCGTGCATGCGCTGGAAGTAGGCGCGGTAGTTCTTCTGGCCCACATGCTCGAACATGCCCACCGACACCAGCTTGTCGTAGCGCCCCTGCAGCGACCGCCAGTCGGCCAGCTCGATGCGCACCGGCAGGCCTTGGCAGCGTTCACGCGCCAGCGTGGCCTGCTCCTGCGACACGGTGGCCCCCACCACGGGGCAGCCGAAGTACTGCGCCACATGCGCGGCCAGGCCACCCCAGCCGCAGCCCACGTCCAGCAGGCGTTCGCCGGGCTGCAGATCGAGCTTGCGGCCGATCAGCTCGAGCTTGTCGAACTGCGCCTGTTCCAGATCGTCGGCATGCGCCCAGTAGGCACAGGAATAGACCATGCGTGAATCGAGCATGGCCGCGAACAGGTCGTTGCCCAGGTCGTAGTGGCGCTCGGCCACGCTGAAGGCCCGCGCGACGGATTGAAGATTCATCGCACCGTGGCGCAGTTGCTGGGTCAGCCAGCCCGGCAGCGATTGCGGCGTGACCACCCGATCGCCATCGGCGCGCAGCATGCGGCAGGCCAGTTCGTCCAGGCGCTCGCAACCCCACTGCCCGTCCATGTACGACTCGCCGAAGCCCAGCACGCCGTGGCGCAACATGCGGCCCCACGCCGCCGGGTCGTGCAGTTGCAGATCCCAGGGCGCGGGTCCGTTGACCTGGATGCCGGCACGCGCGAACAGCCGCGCCAGCGGCCCGGGCACGGGCACGGGTGGCGCGCTGCTACCGCCGTGGCCGTTGCGGATGATGTCGCCGGGTCGGGTGGGCATCAGCATGGTGCGGTTCCGGGGGCAGGTGGGGTTGAACATGCGCCGGGATGGCCCTGATCTCGTCCCCAAGGCACCGACGCAGCTTGCGAAACACCGGCCCGATCGGCATTGACCCCGCGCAATGCTGGTTTCATGCCCAGGCCTAAATTGGGGGGGAGTGAACCAAGGAGAACACCATGCTCAAGTTGCTGATTGCCACCGATGGCTCGGACCAAGCGGGCCGTGCGATAGCGGCCGCTGCCCGCCTGGGCACGCAGGTGCCGGGCACCGAGGTGGTGCTGCTCAACGTGCGCGAGTTGCCGGTCTACTACGGCGAGTTGCCGGCGTATGACTTTGCGGCGATCGAAGAGGCCGCGCGGCTGAGCCAGGTCAAGCTGCTGGACGACGCGCTGGCGAAGGCCCGCGCCAGCGGTCTGCAGCAGGTGGTGACCGAGGCGGCCGTGGGCGTGCCCGCCGCCGAGATCGCCCGCGTGGCCGCCGAGCGGGCGGTCGACCAGATCGTCATCGGCACGCATGGCCGCAACGCACTGGCCGGGCTGGTGATGGGATCGGTGGCACAACGGGTGGTGCACCTGGTGAACATGCCGGTGCTGCTGGTCAAGTAGCGCCGGTCACGATGGCGGCTCAGGCGCGTGGCGCCGGCGCCGCGGCCGCGGGCGGCAGCGGTGCCTTCAACAGCGCCTCGATGTCGAGGATGCCCGAGCCGAAGGCGCCCGAGTTCCAGCCATCGGGCACCCGCGCCGTCTGGCGCGCCACGGTGCGAAAGGCCTCGATGCGTTGCCAGGGCAGCGGATAGGCCGCTTGCAGGGCTGCGCCGTGATGCGCCAGCCACAGCACCGCGGCGCCCGAGGTCATGGCGGTGGCGTACGAGGTGCCGTCGCCGCCGCCGGCGTAGTTGTACTTGGGGCCGCGCTTCACGTTGGCGCGGCGCAGGTCGTCGGCGTAGCAGGAGAAATCGGTTTCCGGCCCGTAGCTGCTGCCCGACCAGGGCACGTCGGCCGCGGTGACGCCGCCCACCGCCAGCGTGCGGTTCAGCCGCGCCGGCGCCACCACCGGGTTGACGATGTTGCCGGCGGCACAGACCATGATCACGCCGGCGTCGTAAGCTTCGTTGATGGCTTGGCGCAGCTCTTTGCGGATCGTCGAGATGAACACGCCCAGGCTCACGTTGATCACCTGAACGCCGGCTGGGCCGATCAGGTGGCGCACCGCGTCGCGGAACTCGACCTGCCGGTGGTTGATCCACACCGCGTCGGTGATGCGCACCGGCACCAGCGGCACCTTGGGCGCCACACCGTAGAACGGCCCGCCCGCCGCATGGGGCGCGTGGCCGCAGAGGGTGGCGCCGATGCGCGTGCCGTGGCCGCCGTTCAGCCCCTGCAGGTTGTCGAGCCCGCCGCCCAGCTCGGTCGAGGGCAGCGTGGCCTCGCCGGCCTGCGGCTCGGGCACGAAGCTGCGCGCGTTGGCCAGGTCCAGCCAGGTGGTTGCGGCGAAGCCCAGCGCCGGGTGCTGGGTGTAGCCGGTGTCGATGTGGCCCACCTTCACCGTGCCCCAGTTGATGGCGTCGGGCCCACCCAGCAGCGCCCAGGCCTCGGGCGTGCGCGTCTTGCGCAGATGCCAGTCGAGCGTGTCGGCTGCGGCGCGCACGGCCGGTGCCAGCTTCGGCGGCAGCTGGTCCACGTCGCGCAGCGACACCAGCGTGGCCGAGGTCTCGTCGTCGATCGCATCGATGCGGCTGACGCCGATCACCTTCAGCAAGGGCCCGGCGCCAATCGACGGATAGTCGGTCTCCAGCGCCTGCACCAGCGGCGCGCGCAGCACCGCCTGCGTGGGCCCCGTCGGCCACAGCCGCGTGTCCAGGCCGGGCAGGTACTTGCGCAGCTTGCGCTCTACCTCGGTGACGGCGCGGCCGTCGGTGGTGAGCAGGAGGTTGTTCATCGCGTACTTCCGTTGGGGGGTGGGGATGGCCGCCGTTGTAACCGCCGGCGCCGCCGCCGCCTATCCCTATCCAGCCAGGCGCCGCATGGACAATGCGCGTCCATGGTTCCCGCCCCCAACCCCTGGCGCCTGTCGGTCGCCCCGATGATGGACTGGAC
>MESD01000173.1 GCA_001770815.1 Burkholderiales bacterium RIFCSPHIGHO2_12_FULL_69_20 | reverse complement strand
CGGAGGGCCTCAACTGGCCCAAGCATGACGACGGCCGGATGTCGTTCAAGCTGGAGCACCTGACCCAGGCCAACGGCGTGGCGCACGAGGCCGCACACGATGCGCTGAGCGACGTGCGCGCCACGCTGGCGCTGGCCCGGCTGGTGCGCGAGCGGCAACCGCGGCTGTTTCACTTCTGCCTCAAGCTACGCAAGAAAGAGGCGGTGTGGCACGAGATCGGCCCGCTGGGTAAAGGCAGTCGGCCGTTCCTGCATGTCAGTGGCATGTACCCGGCCGAGCGCGGGTGCCTGGGCCTGGTGTGGCCGCTGGCGCCGCACCCCACCAACAAGAACGAGCTGATCGTCTGGGATCTGGCGCACGACCCGGCCGAGCTGCTGGCGCTGGACGCCGACACCTTGCGCCTGCGCCTGTTCAGCAAGACCGCCGAGCTGCCCGAGGGCGCGGCGCGCCTGCCGGTCAAGACCATCCACATCAACAAGAGCCCGGTGGTGATCAACAACCTGAAGACGCTGCCGGCGGCCACCGCCGAGCGCTGGGGGCTGGACCTGGCCCAGGGCCAACGCCATGCCGAGCTGGCGGCGGCGATGGCCGACAAGCTGGCCGCGCTGCCATGGCGGCAGGTGTTCCAGCGGCCCGAGCCGGCGCAGGCGCCCGACGTCGACGAAGACCTCTACGGCGGCTTCATCGGCCCGGCCGATCGGCGATCGCTGGAGCGGCTGCGCGGCCTGGCCGACAAGGGCGGCGGCGACGCACTGGCCGGCAAGCGGCCGGCCTTCGAGGACGGCCGGCTGGAAGAGCTGTTCTTCCGCTACCGCGCCCGCAACTGGCCGGCCACGCTGGACCAGACCGAGCAGGCACGCTGGCAGCAGCACCGGCAAGAGCGGCTGCACGACGGCGTGGGCGGCGGGCTCACGCTGACGCAGTTCTTCGAGCGCATCGATGCGCTGAGCGAGGCCGCCGACGAGCGTGGCCAGGCGCTGCTGGGCGAGCTGTACGACTACGCCGAGGCGATTGCGCCCGAGATCGATTGACCGACCAGCGCGGCCCGGTCAGGGCAGCAGCTCGAACTGCGCCGACCCGTCGCCGTTGTCCTTGACCAGCCTGATCAGCGGATAACGCGCCAGGTGGGCGACCGCCGCCGCGCCCGACTGGAAGCGCAGCTTCACGCCCGGCACCGGCAGGATGCGCCAGTTGTCGTCGGCCGCGGGGTCGAGCACCTCGGTGGCGCGCATGTACTGCACCAGTGCTTCGCGGTTCTCGTCGGGTGCGTCCATCACGATGTTCTTGCCGTCCAGCCCGGGGAAGCCGCCACCGCCCGCGGCGCGGTAGTTGTTGGTCACCACGATGAAGCTTGCCGCATCGTCGATGGCCTTGCCCTGGTGCGTCAGGTTGACGATGCGCCGCGCACCGGGCGCCACCAGCTTGCCGTTGGTGTCGTAGCGCGCCGGCTGGGTCACGTCGATCTGGTAGCGCACGCCGTCGAGCGTGTCGAAGTTGTAGGTGCGAAAGCGCTCGTCGATCAGTGCCTGCTCGGCTGGGCCGGCCGGGTCGATGCGGTTGAACTGGCCGGCCGACATCTCCAGCCATTCACGCACCGTGGCGCCGCTGACCCGCACTGCCTTGATGGTGTTGGGATAGATGTAGAGATCGGCCACGTGGCGGATGCTCAGCGTGCCGGCGGGGATGTCGGTGTAGTAGTTCCAGCCCTGGCGGCCACCGGCCTTGAACGGCGCGGCGGCCGACAGCAGCGGCAGGCCCTCGAACTCGGTGCCCTGCAGTGCCCGCTTGGCGTAGGCCAGTTGCGCCTGCGAGACGATCTGCACCGACGGATCGTCGGCCACCTGCGCAAAGTAGCTGGTGATGGCGCTGCGCGTGGTCGTCACCTGGCCGCGCACATAGGCCAGCGTGGCGGCGTGCTCGTCGGCGATCAACGTGGCCACCATCGGATCGGCCGCCACCAGCGGTTGGCGCGTGGCGCGGTCGGTGATCGGGCGCAGCTCGGCGCGGCTGCCGGTGATCTTCCAGCGGCCGCCGGTGTTGTCGAGCACCAGGTCGATCACGCCCAGGTGGTCGCCCCAGCGCCCGGGCATCACCGCCGGCACGCCGTTGATGGTGCCGCGCGCCAGGTCCACCTTGGGGTACTTGGCGAAGAAGGCACCCGGAAACTCGCCATGCGAATGGCCGAACAGGATCGCGTCGATGCCCGCCACCTCGGACAGGCGCGCCACCGAGTTCTCGGCGAAGCGCGGGGTCTCGCCACGCTCGAAGCCCGAGTGCGGGATCGCCACCACCACATCGGCGCCCTGGGCGCGCATCTGCGGCACCAGCCGGCGTGCGGTCTCCTGGATGTCGCGCACGGTGAGCTTGCCCTCCAGGTGCTGCTTGTCCCACATCAGGATCTGCGGCGGCACGAAGCCGATCACGCCGATCTTCAGCGGGTGTTTCGCGCCGGCCTCGTCGGTGAAGGTGCGCTGCAGGATCACGTAGGGCGTGAAGGCATGGGCGTCGTTGGCCGGGTTGCCGTCGCCGTCGTCCACATGCACGTTGGCGCAGACGTACGGGAAGGCCGCGCCGGCGATGGCCTGCCGCAGGAAGGGCAGGCCGTAGTTGAACTCGTGATTGCCGATGTTGGCGGCGTCCACGCCGATGGCGTTCAATACCTTGTAGGCCGGGTGCACCGCGCCGGCGGCCAGTGGCTTGATGCGCGCCACCCAGTCGCCCAGCGGGCTGCCCTGCAGCAGGTCACCGTTGTCGAACAGCAGCGAATTGGTCGCCTCGGCGCGCGCCGCCTTGATCAGCGTGATGCTCTTGGCCAGACCGTAGCCGTCGGTGAGCTTGTCCTGGTAGTAGTCGTAGTTGAGCAGGTTCATGTGGAGATCGGTGGTCTCCAGCAGGCGCAGTTTCAACTCGGCGGCTTGCAGCGCCGGCGGCGTGGCCAGTGTGGCCAGCAGCAGGACCTGCAGGGCTGGCCGGCCGGCGGTGCAAAAACGGGTGAAAAGAGAGGGCAGCGTCATGGCGGCAAGGGAGCGGGCAATGGAGCCGTGAGGGTAGCAAACCCCATGCCCTTTGCGCGCCGCCGCCACCGCCGCTGGCCGGGGCGCGCCGCTCAGGCGGGCGGCTCGATGGGCCGGCAATGCTGGGGCGGGTTCTTGCACACCGGGCAGGCATCGGCGGGCAGCTGGTTGAGCGTGCAGCCGCAGCGCTGGCAGGCGACGTACTGCCCGGTCTTGGCATCGATGCTCTTGGCCACCTGCTCGAACTGGATCTCGCCGGTGGCGGCGGTGATCAGGTTGCCCTTGGTGGTCCTCTCCATCGGCCGCGGTGGGCCTGTCGACCACCACGTTGGGCGCCATCGCGTGGCCTGACCTTGATCCGACGCAGCGCTGGCCGTCGGCCCATGAAAACGGCCCGCCGAGTTGCCCCGGCGGGCCGTGTCGATCAGTGCAGGGGTGCGGTGCCGATCAGACCGTCACGCCCTTGGCCGCCTCGGCGTACTCTTCGATGCGGTCGAAGTTCAGGTACTTGTAGATCTGGCTGCCGTCCTTGTTGATCACGCCCATGTCGGCCTGGTACTCGGCCAGCGTGGGGATGCGGCCGATCTTGCTGGCGATCGCCGCCAACTCGGCCGAGGCCAGGTAGACGTTGGTGTTCTTGCCCAGCCGATTCGGGAAGTTGCGGGTGCTGGTCGACACCACCGTGGCGCCTTCGCGCACCTGGGCCTGGTTGCCCATGCACAGGCTGCAGCCGGGCATCTCGGTGCGGGCACCGGCGGTGCCGAACACGCCGTAATGGCCTTCCTTGGTCAGCTCGGCCGCGTCCATCTTGGTGGGCGGGGCGATCCACAGCTTGACCGGGATGTCGCGCTTGCCTTCGAGCAGCTTGCTGGCGGCGCGGAAGTGGCCGATGTTGGTCATGCACGAGCCGATGAACACCTCGTCGATCTTGACGCCGGCCACGTCGCTGAGCAGCTTGGCGTCGTCGGGGTCGTTGGGGCAGCAGAGCACCGGCTCCTTCAGGTCGGCCAGGTCGATCTCGATCACCGCAGCGTACTCGGCGTCCTTGTCGGCTTCCAGCAGGCTGGGGTTGTCGAGCCAGGCCTGCACCTTCTGGATGCGGCGCTCCAGCGTGCGGGCGTCCTGGTAGCCGTCGGCGATCATGTTCTTCATCAGCACGATGTTGCTGGTGAGGTATTCCTGGATCGGCTCGGGGTTGAGCTTGACGGTGCAGCCGGCGGCCGAGCGCTCGGCGCTGGCGTCGCTCAACTCGAAGGCCTGTTCCACCTTCAGGTCGGGCAGGCCCTCGATCTCGAGGATGCGGCCCGAGAAGGCGTTGACCTTGCCCGATTTGGCGACGGTCAGCAGGCCGGCCTTGATGGCGTACAGCGGGATCGCGTGCACCAGGTCGCGCAGCGTGATGCCGGGCTGCATCTGGCCCTTGAAGCGCACCAGCACCGATTCGGGCATGTCCAGCGGCATCACGCCGGTGGCCGCGCCGAAGGCCACCAGCCCCGAGCCAGCCGGGAAGCTGATGCCGATCGGAAAGCGCGTGTGGCTGTCGCCGCCGGTGCCCACGGTGTCGGGCAGCAGCAGGCGGTTCAGCCATGAATGGATCACGCCGTCGCCCGGGCGCAGCGCCACGCCGCCGCGGTTGCTGATGAAGGCCG
The DNA here is from genome assembly GCA_001770815.1 of Burkholderiales bacterium RIFCSPHIGHO2_12_FULL_69_20. GTDB lineage: Bacteria > Pseudomonadota > Gammaproteobacteria > Burkholderiales > Burkholderiaceae_C > Pseudaquabacterium. The sequence continues at coordinate 11,664 of MESD01000173.1, read as the reverse complement.
GCAGCTCGCGGTGGGTCTTGACGTCGACCGGTTTCGGATAGGCCGCAGTGTGGCAGAAGCTCTGCATCACCAGGTCGGCGCTGAAGCCCAGGCAGGCCAGGTCCTTCAGCTCGTCGCGGGTCATCGGGCCGGTGGTGTCCTGCGAGCCCACGGTGGTCATCTTCGGCTCGCAGTAGGTGCCGGGGCGCACGCCCTGGCCCTCGGGCAGGCCGACCGCGCGGCCGACCATCTTCTGCGCCAGCGTGAAGCCGGCCTTCGTCGCCACCGGCGGGGTGGGCAGGCGGAACAGCGTGCTGGCCGGCAGGCCCAGGAACTCACGCGCCTTGGCGGTGAGGCTGCGGCCGATGATCAGGTTGATGCGCCCGCCCGCGCGCACCTCGTCGAACAGCACGTCGCTCTTCAACTTGAACTCGACCACGGTCTGGCCGTTCTTCACGATCTTGCCGTCGTAGGGCAGGATGTCGACGACATCGCCCATCTCGAGCTTGGACACGTCCACCTCGATCGGCAGCGAGCCCGAATCCTCTTGCGTGTTGAAGAAGATCGGCGCGATCTTGCCGCCCAGCGTGACGCCGCCAAAACGCTTGTTCGGCACGAACGGGATGTCCTGGCCGGTGGCCCAGATCACGCTGTTGGTGGCGCTCTTGCGCGATGAGCCGGTGCCCACCACGTCGCCCACGTAGGCCACCAGGTGGCCCTTCTTCTTCAGGTCCTCGATGAACTGCATCGGGCCGCGCTTGCCGTCTTCTTCGGGCTTGAAGGCCGCACCCTCGCGGGTGTTCTTCAGCATCGCCAGGTAGTGCAGCGGGATGTCGGGGCGGCTCCAGGCGTCGGGCGCGGGCGACAGGTCGTCGGTATTGGTCTCGCCGGGCACCTTGAACACGGTGACGGTGATGGTCCTGGCCACCTCGGGGCGGTTGGTGAACCACTCGGCATTGGCCCAGCTCTGGATCACGTCCTTGGCGTGCGCATTGCCGGCCTTGGCTTTCTCGGACACGTCGTGGAAGAAGTCGAACATCAGCAGCGTCTTCTTCAGCGCGGCCGCGGCCACGCCAGCCACGCCGGCGTCGTCGAGCAGGTCGATCAGCGGCTTGACGTTGTAGCCACCCACCATGGTGCCCAGCAGCTCGGTGGCCTTGGCCTGGCTGATCAGCGCCACGGCGATGTCGCCATGGGCGACGGCGGCCAGGAAGCTGGCCTTGACCTTGGCGGCATCGTCCACGCCCGGGGGCACGCGGTGTGTCAGCAGGTCGAGCAGGAAGGCATCCTCACCCGGGTTTTCCAAGTTCTGGGGTGCCTTGATCAGCTCGATCAGGTCGGCGGTCTGCTGGGCGGACAGCGGCAGCGCGGGGATGCCGAGGGCGGCGCGTTCGGCCGCGTGTTGACGATAGGCTTGCAGCATCTCGAGAGCTCCTGTGGGACGGTGGAGAAACGGTGTGTGGGCGGTGTTCGGTGGCACCCGGGCCGCCTGGCTAGGCTCGACGCGGATGCCCAGCCCGGCCTGACCCATCGGGCCTACGGGTTTGTCCCATATTTTATGTCTTATATAAGACTTGCCAAGCGGTTTTTTCGGCGGCCAGCGGCGCGTGCGCAGATTGTGGCGCAGCGCCGCATCGACGGCACACAAGACGGCGTGGCGCGCGGGCTGATCGGCGCTGCCCGCCGAACGCGCAGAAAAAAGCCCGCGCTGCGGCGGGCCCTGCCAATCGCTGAAGCGCCGACGGCGCCGGGCGATCAGGCGTTGTCACGCATCCACTGGGCGGCCCAGGCGTCGGACCGGGCCTGCGCTTGCGCGCCGCTGGTCATCAGCCACACCAGGGAGCCGGTGGCGAAGGCCAGCGGCACGAGAGCAAGAATCAGATTGATCATGGTGGGTCAGGTTCGGGTTTCAAGGGCATGCAAACGGGCGACCCCGTGCGAATGCTGCGGCGCAGCATATCGGGTGTGCCGCAAGCCTGCCGGCGGGATCCGGAAAGCCCCGGACCCTGACCGGCTATCGGCCGATGGCCAAGCGCCTTGAGCGCTGGCGACGGGCTGGTCAGTGCGTGGGGGGTGCCGATGCCGCTGCCGGCATCGGCACTGCAGCGGGCGCCGCGTCGGAGGCCGCCGCCGCGGCGGCGGGGGCCACAGCCGCTACCGCATCAGCTGCCGCGGTGGCGGCCGCGACGGCTGACGCGGCTGTTGCAGCGGCGGTTGAGGCCGCATCTGAAGCGGCGGCTGGCAGGGCAGGCGTCACGATGCCGATGCCCTGACCGGCGTCGACCACGGCATTGACGGCGATGCGCTGCGCCGAATGCAGGCAGTTGTCGACCATGCGCTGCCCGATGCGCGCATTCATCAGCATCGACTTGGTGGGAATCTGCAGCCACACGACGCCCGCGCCCGGGTCTTCCAGCCGCACCGCACCGGTGGCAGTTTCACGCGGCAGCATGCGGTAGCGCTTGCCCTTGAGGCTGACGGTGAAATAGCCTGGCACACCGGCCAGCGGCTGCACGCTGATCTGCTGGTTGAACTCGCAATCGGAGGCGCCGGTCAGCACGCGCGAGGCCACGTCGAGCTGGCCCTCGCTGATGGCCTCCACCGTCTCGGTGGCCAGCGCCAGGCCCTTGGCTTGGCTCTTGAGGCGCTGGCGCTGCGTGGCCGGTTTGGGCGCTGGCCGCACCGCGGCGGTCTTGGTCGCCGGCTTGGCACGCGCCGTGGCGCCGGTGGTGGCCGCTGCCGTGGCGGCCTGGGCGGGTTGGCCCAGCAGCAGCGCAGCACCGCAGGTGATGAACAAGGACAGCAGGCGAAGGCGGGCAGGGCGCATGGCGTGAGTGATGGGAAGGGGCGGGCGGCAAAGTCGCCGATTGTGCGGGCGTGATGGTCTGGTGCCGGCGCATTTTGGGTAACCGGCAGTGCAGGCCTGTCACTGCCCGGCCCGCGCGACGGACTCAGTGGCGGCCAGTGCGGCCCGTGCGATCAGGCGGCAGAGGTGCCGAACAGCGCGGCGGCCGCTTCCGCCGGCAGCGGCTGCCCGGTGCGGCGCGCGCGTTGAATCACCTGCCAGAAGTAGCGGTAGCTGGCGCGGTCGTGAAGGGTGTCGTTGTGGCGGATGGGCGCCCAGTGCGCGGCCTGCGCCGCCAGCACGATCGCGATGGCCTCGTCCACCTCGGCGATGCTGGGCGCAAAGGCGTCGACGATGGGCCGGATCTGCGCCGGGTGGATGCTCCACATGCGGGTGTAGCCGAACTCGCGCGCGGCGCGACGTGCGGCGTTGGCGATGGCGGCCTCGTCCTTGAACTCGGTCACCACGCAATGCGAGGGCACCTTGCCCGCCCCGTGGCAGGCGGCCGAGATCTCCAGCTTGGCGCGCACCACCAGCGGATGCTCGAACTGGCCCTGCGCCCCCATGGCTGTCTGCGGAATGGCGCCGCGGTGCGCCGAGACGAAGTCCATCAAGCCGAACGACAGGCTCTGCACCCGCGGCAGCGCGGCCAGCGCCTGCACGTCGCGCAAGGCGCCATGGGTCTCGACCAGCGCATGCACCGGCAGCGCCGCACCGCGGCCATGCAACCGGGTGGCGTGTTCGATCTGTGCAATGGCGTGCTGCAGGTCGGCCAGGTGGCGCGGCTTGGGCACCATCAGGTAGGCCAGGCGATCACCGGCGCGGCCGACCAGGGTGTCGACGTCGGCGGCGAATGACGGGTGGTCGACCGGGTGCACCCGCGCGCCCACCCGGCCGAAGCGGTTGTCGCTCGACAGCGCCAGCTCGGCGCACAGCTGGGCGTGCTCGGCTTCGGCGCCGATGGGCGCGCCGTCCTCGCAGTCGAGCGTGATGTCGAATACCGGGCCCAGCTCGGCCTGCAGCGCCAGCGCCTTGCGCATGCGCAGCTCGGTGCCGCAGTAGTGGTCGCACACCGGCAGATCGGCAGGTGCGTCGCCTTCGTCGATCAGGGCCTGGCTGGGCAGCAGTGTCATGGCGGTGGTGCAGGTGGGTGGGTCCCCCGGCAGGGGACAGGCCGCAACGCGGCCAGGGGAGCGCGGTGTTCCAGAACGGGCGAAGCCGGATCCGGGTTGCCCGGTCCGGCTTCGTAACCCCTGGGGGGTGGCCGCCAGGCGGCCGGGGCTCACACGTTCACAGCAGATGCTTGACGCCGTCCTGCTCGCCCTGCAGCTCGGCCAGGGTCTTGTTGATGCACTCCTGGCTGAAGGCATCGATCGGCAGGCCCTCGACCAGCGTGTACTCGCCACCTTCGCAGGTGACCGGGTAGCCGAACATCACGTCCTTGGGGATGCCGTACTCGCCGTTGCTGGGCACGCCCATCGTCACCCAGCCGCCGTTGGTGCCCAGCGCCCAGTCGTGCATGTGGTCGATGGCGGCATTGGCGGCCGACGCGGCCGACGACACGCCGCGCGCGGCGATGATGGCCGCGCCACGCTTGCCCACGGTGGGCAGGAAGGTCTCGGCGTTCCAGACCTGGTCGTTGATCATGTCCTTGACCGAGGCGCCGTCGATGGTGGCGAAGCGGTAGTCGGCATACATGGTCGGCGAGTGGTTGCCCCACACCGCCAGCTTCTGGATGCTGGCCACCGGCTTGCCGGTCTTGGCGGCAATCTGGCTGAGCGCGCGGTTGTGGTCCAGGCGCAGCATGGCGGTGAAGTTCTTGCGCGGCAGATCGGGCGCCGACTTCATCGCGATGTAGGCGTTGGTGTTGGCCGGGTTGCCGACCACCAGCACCTTGACGTTGCGGCTGGCCACGGCATTCAGCGCCTTGCCTTGCGCGGTGAAGATCTGCGCATTGGCGGCCAGCAGGTCGGCACGCTCCATGCCGGGGCCACGCGGACGGGCACCCACCAGCAGCGCGTAGTCGGTGTCCTTGAAGGCGGTCATCGGGTCGCTGTGCGCTTCCATGCCGGCCAGCAGCGGGAAGGCGCAGTCGTCCAACTCCATCATCACGCCCTTGAGCGCCTCTTGCGCCTTCTCGACCGGCACTTCCAGCAGTTGCAGGATGACGGGCTGGTCCTTGCCCAGCATTTCGCCCGAGGCGATGCGGAACAGCAGGGCATAACCGATCTGACCGGCAGCGCCGGTAACGGCCACACGGACGGGCTTCTTGCTCATGGGAGGCTCCAGGGGGGATGGTGACGAAAGGAGGTTCGATACGGCCCGCCGCGGTTGCCTTGGCCTGCTCCGCGCGCAGCGTCTGGGCACGGGGCGAGGGCGGCCGCAAGAGCCATCTCGGAGTGTAGGCGAGTCTAGGGGTTGTTACCGAGTCTGTCAAAGGTCTTATGTCTTCTATAAGACATCAGTCAGCATTTGATGGACGCCCCGCAACGCTTGTGCTGCAATGCCGCACCATGCCCGCCGACGTGTCCCAACCCAACCCCGCGGCCCCGCCCGAGGCGGTGGATGCTGCGCCTGCCGGGCCGTCGTTCAGCCCGCTGTACCAGCAGATCAAGGGGCTGATCACGCGCGAACTGCAAGCCGGCGTGTGGAAGCCCGGCGAGGCCATCCCCAGCGAGCTGGACCTGGCCGCGCGCTTCAAGGTCAGCCAGGGCACGGTGCGCAAGGCCATCGATGAGCTGGCTGCCGACAACCTGCTGGTGCGCCGCCAGGGCAAGGGCACCTTCGTGGCCACGCATGCCGAGCAGCAGATCCAGTACCGCTTCTTGCGGCTGATGCCCGACGACGGCGGCGGCCGTGGCATGGCGCGCCGCCTGCTGGATTGCCGCCGCACCCGCGCGCCCGCCGACGTGGCGCGCATGCTCGACTGCAAGAGCGGCGATGCGGTGGTGCAACTGCGCCGCCTGCTGCTGGCCGACGGCCCGAATGGCCCGAGCAGCAAGCCGGTGGTGCTCGACGAGATCTGGCTGCCCGGCGCCTTGTTCAAAGGCCTGACCGCCGAGCGCCTGGCCGACTACAAAGGCCCGATGTACGGCATGTTCGAGGCCGATTTCGGGGTGCGCATGATCCGCGCCGAAGAAAAGATCCGGGCGCTGGCCGCCGACGCCGCCACCGCCAGCCTGCTGGCTGTGACGCCGGGCTTTCCGCTGCTCAGCGTCGAGCGGCTGTCCTTCACCTATGGCGACAAGCCGGTCGAGTTGCGTCGCGGCCTCTACAACACCGAGCAGCACTTCTACCGCAATGAGTTGAACTGATGCTGCATCGGCTTGCCGGGGCCGCCACATCGGCCCCGCCTAAAAGCTCCGGGTAAGCCTGCTGCGTTGCAATAAACTCCACGGGTTTCCACCCGGATCCGACCCTTCGAACAACAGCGAGACCACACCTCATGGCAGAGCTCTCCAAGACCCGCGGCGCCAGCGGGGTCGATACCCGCCCCGGCGCCAACATGCGCCTGCTCGACGCGCTGCAGTACCCGCTGCCGCTGGCCGCCAAGCTGTCGATCCTGCACCGCGCCAGCGGCATGCTGATGTTCTTCCTGCTGCCGTTCATCGTCTGGATGTTCGACGCCAGCATCACCTCCGAAGTCTCCTACGACGGCTTCACCAGCGCCTTTGTCGCCGGCATCGGCTTCGTGCCCGGCGTCGTCATCAAGCTGGTGGCGTTGTCGCTGATCTGGGCCTACCTGCACCACGCCGTGGCGGGTGTGCGTCACCTGTGGATGGACGCCACCCACAGCGTGAGCAAGCAGCAGGGCCATTCGTCGGCGGTGGCCACCTTCGTGATCAGCATCGTGCTGACCATCGCGCTGGGCGCCAAGCTGTTCGGTCTGTTCTGACCGTCACAACAACAAGAGGCAAGCAACACATGGCCGTCAACTACGGTTCCAAGCGCCTGGTCGTGGGCGCGCATTACGGGTTTCGCGACTGGCTGAGCCAGCGCATCACGGCGGTGCTGATGGCGTTGTTCACGCTGACGCTGCTGGTGCAGTTCCTGCTGGGCGGGCCGGTCGGCTACGACAGCTGGTCGGGCATCTTCGCCCCGCAGTGGATGAAGGTGCTGACCCTGGTCGTCATCATCTCGCTGGCCTGGCATGCCTGGGTGGGCATGCGCGACGTGTGGATGGACTACATCAAGCCGGTGGGCTTGCGCCTGCTGGCACAGGTATTCACGATCGTCTGGCTGGTGGGTTGTGCCGGCTGGGCGGTGCAGGTGCTCTGGCGCGTCTGACCAGCCCCCAACCTGCCGCTTCGCGAAGGCCCCGCCAAGGGGTCCGGCAAGGTGGCCAAGCAAGCTTTGCTTGAGAGAACAACATGGCAGCTATCAAGACTTCTTTGGCCCGTCGCAAGTTCGACGTGGTGATCGTCGGGGCCGGCGGCTCCGGCATGCGTGCATCGCTGCAACTCGCCCGTGCGGGTTTGAACGTGGCGGTGCTGTCCAAGGTGTTTCCCACCCGATCGCACACCGTGGCGGCGCAGGGCGGCATCGGCGCCTCGCTGGGCAACATGAGCGAGGACAACTGGCACTTCCACTTCTACGACACCGTCAAGGGCTCGGATTGGCTGGGCGACCAGGACGCCATCGAGTTCATGTGCCGCGAGGCGCCCAAGGTGGTCTACGAGCTCGAGCACTTCGGCATGCCGTTCGACCGCAACCCCGACGGCACCATCTACCAGCGCCCGTTCGGCGGCCACACCGCCAACTACGGTGAGAAGCCGGTGCAGCGTGCCTGCGCCGCGGCCGACCGCACCGGCCACGCCATGCTGCACACCCTGTACCAGCAGAACGTCAAGGCGCGCACCCAGTTCTTCGTCGAGTGGATGGCCCTCGACCTGATCCGCGACGCCGACGGCGACGTGGTGGGTGTCAGCGCGCTGGAAATGGAGACCGGCGAGGTCTACATCCTCGAAGCCAAGACCACGCTGCTGGCCACCGGCGGCGCCGGACGCATCTATGCGGCCAGCACCAACGCCTTCATCAACACCGGCGACGGGCTGGGCATGGCGGCGCGTGCCAACATCCCGCTCGAGGACATGGAGTTCTGGCAGTTCCACCCCACCGGCGTGGCCGGCGCGGGCGTGCTGCTGACCGAAGGCTGCCGCGGCGAGGGCGCGATCTTGCGCAATGTCAACGGCGAGCGCTTCATGGAGCGCTACGCGCCCACGCTGAAGGATCTGGCGCCGCGGGACTTCGTTTCGCGCTGCATGGACCAGGAGATCAAGGAAGGTCGTGGCTGCGGTCCCAACAAGGACTACATCAACCTCGACATGACCCACCTGGGCGGCGACACCATCCTCAAGCGCCTGCCCAGCGTGTTCGAGATCGGCCACAACTTCGCCAACGTCGACATAACCAAGGAAGCGATTCCGGTGGTGCCCACCATCCACTACCAGATGGGTGGCATCCCCACCAACATCAACGGCCAGGTGGTAGCGCCCAAGAACGGCAACCCCAACGACGTGGTCAACGGCCTCTACGCGGTGGGTGAATGCTCCTGCGTCAGCGTGCACGGCGCCAACCGGCTGGGCACCAACTCGCTGCTCGACCTGCTGGTGTTCGGCCGTGCGGCGGGCAACCACATCGTCGGTGCGCTGGCCAAGTCGACCAAGGAGCACAAGCCGCTGCCGGCCGACGCGGCCGATGCCGCGCTGGCGCGCATCGCCCGGCTGGATGGCAGCAACTCGGGTGAATACGCCCAGGACGTGGCCAACGACCTGCGCGCCACGATGCAGAAGCACGCGGCGGTGTTCCGCACCCAGGAGCTGCTGACCGCCGGCACGGTGGAAGTGGCCAAGCTGCGCGAGCGCGTGGCCGCCATCACGCTCAAGGACAAGAGCAAGGTGTTCAATACCGCGCGCATCGAGGCGCTGGAGGTCGAGAACCTGATCGAGGCGGCGCAGGCCACCATCGAATCGGCAGCGGCCCGCCATGAATGCCGCGGTGCCCACACCGTGAAGGATTACGAGCGTGGTGCCGACGACGCGCAGTTCCCGCTGGGCCGCAACGACGCCGAGTGGATGAAGCACACGCTGTGGTACAGCCAGGGCAACCGCCTGGACTACAAGCCCGTCAACCTGACGCCGCTGTCGGTGGACAGCGTGCCGCCCAAGGTCCGTACCTTCTAAGCCCGCAGGTCGAAAGCAACCAACATGACGAAGCGCACGTTTCAAATCTACCGCTACGACCCGGACAAGGACGCCAAGCCGTACATGCAGTCCATCGACGTTGAACTCGACGGCAGCGAGCGCATGCTGCTCGACGCGTTGATGAAGCTGAAGTCGGTGGATCCGGCGATCAGCTTCCGCCGCAGCTGCCGCGAAGGCGTGTGCGGCTCGGACGCGATGAACATCAACGGCAAGAACGGCCTGGCCTGCCTGACCAACATGCGCGACCTGCCCGGCACGGTGGTGCTCAAGCCGCTGCCCGGGCTGCCGGTGATCCGCGACCTGATCGTCGACATGACGCAGTTCTTCAAGCAGTACAACTCGATCAAGCCGTACCTGGTCAACGACAGCATCCCGCCCGACAAGGAGCGCCTGCAGTCACCCGAAGAGCGCGACGAGCTGAACGGCCTGTACGAGTGCATCCTGTGCGCCAGTTGCAGCACCAGCTGCCCCAGCTTCTGGTGGAACCCCGACAAGTTCGTCGGCCCGGCCGGCCTGCTGCAGGCCTACCGCTTCATCGCCGACAGCCGCGATCAGGACACCGCCGGCCGGCTCGACAACCTCGAAGACCCGTACCGCCTGTTCCGCTGCCACACCATCATGAACTGTGTGGACGTCTGCCCCAAGGGCCTGAACCCCACCAAGGCCATCGGCAAGATCAAAGAGTTGATGGTGCGCCGCGCGATATGACCCCCCCCCGCAGCACCTTCAGCGCTCCCCCCCAGGGGGGCCGAACCCGGACGTCCGACAGTCCCTGCGGACTGTCGGACGCCTGTGAGGGCCAGCCGGGATGCTTGCCTGCTGGCGCAGCCAGCAGCCCGGCAGAGCCGGATCTGCGGCTGCCGCTTGCGCAGGACGATCTGCTGGATGAGCGCAGCCTGAGCCGCCTGCACTGGCGCTGCCGGCGTGGCCTGCTCGAGAACGACTTGTTCGTCGAGCGCTTCTTCAAGCGCCACGAGAGCGGCCTGACGGTGCGCCATGCCGATGGGCTTCAGGCCTTGATGGACCTGGCCGATAACGATTTGCTGGACCTCCTGCTCGCACGCCGAGAGCCCGATGCCGAGCTGGCCCGCCCCGAGGTGATCGAGGTGCTTGGCATGCTGCGTGCACGAGATCTGCCGCCCGCGTTGATCCTGACCTAGAAAAGGAAAGTCCCATGACCCCGTCTGACGTGAAAGCCACCCTGTCGTTCTCTGACGGCAGCCCCAGCATGGATCTGCCGATCTACAAGGGCAGCATCGGCCCGGATGTGATCGACATCCGCAAGCTCTACGGCCAGACCGGCAAGTTCACCTACGACCCGGGCTTTCTGAGCACTGCGTCGTGCAACTCGACCATCACCTACATCGACGGCGACAAGGGCGAGTTGCTGTACCGCGGCTATCCGATCGAGCAACTGGCGCAGAACTGCGATTTTCTCGAGACCTGCCACCTGCTGCTGTACGGTGACCTGCCCGACGAGGCGCAGAAGAAGGATTTCACCGCCCGTGTGTCCAACCACACGATGGTCAACGAGCAGATGCAATTCTTCCTGCGCGGCTTCCGCCGGGACGCCCATCCGATGGCCATCATGACCGGCCTGGTCGGTGCGCTGTCGGCCTTCTATCACGACAGTACCGACATCAACAACCCGGTGCACCGCGAGATCGCCGCGATCCGGCTGATCGCCAAGATGCCCACGCTGGTGTCGATGGCCTACAAGTACACGCAGGGCCAGCCCTACATGTACCCGCGCAACAAGCTGTCGTACGCGGCGAACTTCATGCACCTGATGTTTGCCAACCCGTGCGAGGAGTACGAGCAGAACGACGTGCTGGTTCGGGCCATGGACCGCATCTTCATCCTGCACGCCGACCACGAGCAGAACGCCAGCACCTCCACGGTGCGGCTGTGCGGCTCGTCGGGCACCAACCCGTTTGCGGCCATCGCCGCTGGTGTGGCCTGCCTGTGGGGCCCCGCGCACGGTGGCGCCAACGAGGCGGCGCTGAACATGCTGGGCGACATCCAGAAGATGGGCGGCGTCGAGAAGATCGGCGAATTCATCAAGCAGGTGAAGGACAAGAACTCCACCGTCAAGCTGATGGGCTTCGGCCACCGGGTCTACAAGAACTACGACCCGCGCGCCAAGCTGATGCGCGAAACCTGCCACGAGGTGCTGGGCGCGCTGGGCCTGCAGAACGACCCGCTGTTCAAGCTGGCGATGGCGCTGGAGAAGATCGCGCTGGAGGACGACTACTTCGTCTCGCGCAAGCTCTACCCGAACGTCGACTTCTATTCGGGCATCGTGCAGCGCGCCATCGGCATCCCCGTGCCGCTGTTCACCGCGATCTTTGCGCTGGCCCGCACCGTGGGCTGGATCGCCCAGCTCAACGAGATGATCGGCGACCCCGAGTACAAGATCGGCCGCCCGCGCCAGCTGTACGTCGGCTCGGTGGCACGTGACGTCAAACCCATCACGCAGCGTTGATCGACGGCCCGGCACCGGCAGGTGCCCGGCCCATGAAAGAAGCCGCCCGAGGGCGGCTTTCTTGTGCCTGGGCCCGGCCATCCCGGTGGATGGCCAAGCCGTGGTTCAGGCCTTCAGCAAGCCCTTGAGCAGCCGGCCCATCTCGCTGGGGT
>MESD01000172.1 GCA_001770815.1 Burkholderiales bacterium RIFCSPHIGHO2_12_FULL_69_20 | reverse complement strand
GCGCAGCGCTGGCCTACCTGGACAACGCCGCCACCACGCAGTCGCCGCTGTCGGTGCAGGACGCCCAGCGCCATTTCGAGCAGCACGACCGGGCCAACATCCACCGCGGCGTGCACACGCTGAGCCAGCGCGCCACCGATGCCTTCGACCAGGCCCGCAGCACCCTCAAGCGATTTGTCGGCGCGGGCACAGCGCACGAACTGGTCTTCACCTCGGGCACCACCGACGCGCTCAACCTGGTGGCGCATGGCCTGTCGACACCGGGGGCCCAGCCCGCGGTCATCCAACCCGGCGACGAGATCGTCGTCAGCGCCCTGGAACACCATGCCAACCTGGTGCCCTGGCAACAGGCGGCGCGGCGCTGTGGTGCGCGGCTGCGCATCCTGCTGCCCGATGGGCAGGGACGGCTGCATGTCGAAGACCTGGCCCGCCTGCTGACACCCCGTACGCGGGTGTTCGCGGTGACCGCCTGCGCCAATGCCACCGGCGAGCGCCCACCGTTCGAGGCCTTGCTGGCGCTGGCTGCCGACGCGGGTGCGCTCACCGTGCTCGATGCCGCGCAGTCGGTGGGCCATGCGGTGCCCGATCTGTCGGTGCTGGCCTGCGACTTCATGGCCTTCTCGGGCCACAAGATGTTGGGGCCCATGGGCACGGGTGCGCTGGTCGGGCGGCGTACCGCGCTGGAACGGCTGGAGCCAATGCGCTACGGCGGTGACATGGTGGCCTGGGTCAGCACCACCGAAGCCAGCTTCGCCGAGTTGCCGATGCGCTTGGAGGGCGGCACGCCGAACGTGGCCGGCGCAGTGGGCCTGGCAGCGGCGGCCAGCTTCATCGACCGCACAGGGCGCAGCGCGATCGACGCCCACGTCGTCGCGCTGCGCGAGCATGCCGCCACCGGCCTGGCTGCGCTGCCCGGCATCACGCTGCTGTCGGCCGAAACCGGCGCCTCGGCCATCGTCTCGTTCGTGGCCGAGGGCGTGCACCCGCACGACATCGGCACACTGCTCGACGAACAAGGCATTGCCGTGCGCACCGGCCACCACTGCGCTCAGCCGCTGCTGGAGCACCTGGGCCTGGGACCGACGACACGGGCCTCGTTCGCGCTCTACAACACGCACGCCGAAGTCGAGCGTCTGCTGGCCGGCGTGGCGCGCGCGCTGAAGGTGCTGCGATGAACCCCACCACGGCCGCCGAGCTCGACCTCTACCAGGACGTGGTGATGGACCACAAGCGCGCGCCGCGCCATTTCGGCACGCTGCCGACGCCCACGCACCAGGCGCGCGGCCAGAACCCGAGCTGCGGCGACGACCTGCAGGTGACGCTGAACGTGGCGCAGGACCGGATCGAGGACATCCGCTTCAGCGGCCAGGGCTGTGCCATCTGCATCGCCTCGGCGTCGATGATGACCGAGGCCGTGCACGGGGGCGACGTGGTGCTGGCGCAGCAGTTGCATCAGCGCTTTCGCGCGGTGCTCACCGGCGAACTCGAACCGGAAGCGGCGCACCTGGGCAAGCTGATCAGCCTGGCCGGAGTGCGCCGCTATCCGGGTCGCATCAAGTGCGCACTGCTGGGCTGGCATGCGCTGATGCACGCGCTGGACGACAAGCCATGAGACCGCAACGCGAGCCCGTGGTGACCCAGCGCGCGGTGCGGGTGGCGTGCATCCCCGACGGCCGGCCGGCCGACCTGCCGGCGGGCACCCCGGCCCAGATCACGCAGGCGCTCGGCGGCTCTTTCACGCTGTGGGTCGAGGGGCAGTTGATGCGGCTGCGCGGCGCCGACGCCGACGCCATCGGCAAGCCGGTACCCGTAGCCGACCTGGCCCCCACGGCGCTGACCGACAGCGGGCCCGAAGGCATGCGCAGCCTGGTGTGGCAGACGCTGAGGACCTGCTACGACCCGGAGATCACGGTCGACATCGTCGAGCTGGGCCTGGTCTATGTCTGCGACGTGCTGCCGATGGAAGACGGGCGGTTTCGCGTGAGCATCCAGATGACCCTGACCGCACCGGGCTGCGGCATGGGCGAAAGCATGGCCGACGAGGTCTGCGACAAGGTGCTGGCGCTTCCGCAGGTGGGCGAGGCCACTGTGGACATCGTGTTCGACCCGCCCTGGGACCGATCGATGATGTCCGAAGCCGCCCTGCTCACCCTCGGTCTTTGACGGCCGATCCGACCCCGTCGCCTTTCATCCCACCCTGCGAAGAAACCACTTCCCATGAGCCTGAACATTCTGTTGCTGGAAGACGTGCATGCCAGCGCCACACCGATCCTGCACGCCGTGCCCGGCGCCGAGGTCCTGCGCCTGAAGCACGCACCCGATGCGCAAGAACTTGAATCCCTGCTCGCCGACGTGCAGGTGCTGGGCCTGCGTTCACGCACCCTGCTGTCGCGCGACCTGCTCGCCCAGGCGCCGCGGCTGCTGGCGGTGGGTGCGTATTGCACCGGCACCAACAACATCGACCTGAAGGCCGCCAGCGAGCGGGGCGTAGTGGTCTTCAACGGGCCGTTCTCCAACACCCGTTCGGTGGCCGAACTGGTGATCGGGCACGCCATCCACCTGCTGCGGCGAATACCGGAACGCCACGCCGCTGCGCGCCGCGGCCAGTGGTTGAAGGACTCGCGCGGCTCCAACGAGATCCGCGGCAAGATCCTCGGCATCGTCGGTTACGGCAAGATCGGCATGCAGACCGGCCTGCTGGCCGAAGCGATCGGCATGCGCGTGGTCTACCACGACATCGAGGCCCGCCTGCCGCTGGGCAACGCCACGCCGGCGGCCACGCTGACCGCGCTGCTGCAAGAGGCCGATGTCGTCACGCTGCACGTGCCGCAGACCGAGCGCACGCGGCGCCTGATCGACGCCGAGCGCCTGGCGCAGATGAAGCCCGACGCCGTGCTGATCAACCTGGCGCGCGGGCATGCCGTCGACCTCGACGCCCTGCACGCGGCGCTCAGCACGCACCGCCTGCGCGGGGCGGCGATCGACGTCTTCCCCACCGAGCCGACGTCGAACGCCGCGGTCTTCGAGTCGCCGCTGCGCGAACTCGACAACGTGATCCTGACACCGCATGTGGGCGGCTCCACCGCGGAGGCCCAGCACAACCTGGGCGTCGAGGTCTCCGAGAAACTGCGTGACTACCTGACGCTGGGCGCGGTGCGCGGCAGCGTGAACCTGCCGGAGGTCAGCGTCGGCACGCTCAGATCGCCGGCGCGGCTGGTCCACATCCACCGCGACCAGCCCGGTGTGATGTCACAGCTCAACGGCGTGCTGGCCCTGGCCGGTTTCAATGTGTCGCAGTTGCACCTCGAGACCGACGCCGGCTTCGGCGTTGCGGTGATCGACCTGAACCGGCCGCTGGACAGCGCCTCGCTCGCCGCAGTGACGGGCGTCGAGGGGACCGTGCGCGCCTTCGCGGTGCGCTCGACGGCTTGATGCAGTTCAAGTTCGTTGCGAACATAAACCCATAAACTTCGTGCCTCTTTAGGGTAAGCATGCGTCTGGCTGAATACACCGACTACACCTTGCGCGTGCTGATGTACTGCGCGGCCCGCCCGCAGCAGTTGGTGACCATCAGCGAACTGGCCGACCACCACGGGGTGTCCAGGAACCACCTGATGAAGATCGTCACCGATCTGGGACGCCTGGGGATGCTAGAAACGACACGCGGCCGCGGCGGTGGCCTGCGCCTGCTGAAGGATCCCGCCAGCATCCGCATCGGCGACGTGGTGCGCGCCTCCGAAACCGACTTCCGCCTGGTCGAGTGTTTCGACCCCCAGACCAGCCGCTGCACCCTGACGCCGTCATGCCGCCTGAGAGGCGTGTTCGACGCAGCCTTGCGAGCCTACTTCGAAGAACTGGACGGCGTGACCCTGGCCGACATCGTCCAAACATCATCGGTGCCGGGTTCGGTGCGAGCCGTGTCGCTGCGTCGACGCAACGGCGCATCGCCCGTCGCAAGCCCGAACAGCCTGCGCGGCACCCTCCGGACCGGCAGGTCCGATGCCTGAGTCCGTCACATCACGGCAACCCGCTCGAACCGACGCTTCGCGTCTGGCCACTTCACCTTCCCTTCAAGGAGCTTCCATGTCGCAGCCGCATCTCCACCTCTCCCCCGACGCCATCTATCCGTTCGACGCACGGGGCGTGGCCAAGCGCTTCCGCCATGCCGCGATCTTCGGTGCGCTGGACAGCCTGCAGCCGGGCGAGACCATGCGCTTTGCCAACGACCACGACCCGCTGCCGCTGCTGTCGCAGATCGCGCAGCGCTACGGCGACCGCGTCAGCGTCGAGTACCGGCAGCGTGATCCTGGGATGATCGTGATCGATTTCAGCGTGCACTGAGCCACCATGTCCGACGACATGTGGGCATGCGGCCGCCGCGCGGGCCGGCCTGGCGGCGAGGCAGCGCCCGGGCACACACGCGTGACCGCGACATGACCGAGGCCGCCATGAAGACGCCCGCCTTCTTCGATGCCGTGCCACCGATTCAGGTTGCCGAGCCGCTGGCCGCGCTGCTGGGTGCGACCGAGGGCGGCCGCATCGAGTACCACTACCTCGATGCAGTCAAGCTCGCCGGGCACTCTTGCCCAACCGTGGCTGGCGCCTGGTTGATGACCCGCACGGCGCTGGCGCGCCTGTACCCCGATGAAACGCCAGAACGAGGCGGCGTGCGGGTCGAACTGCGCCAGGCGATCGACGAGGGCGTGGCCGGCGTGATCGCCAGTGTCGCCGGTCTGATCACGGGAGCGGCGAACGACGGTGGTTTCAAGGGCCTGGCGGGCCGGTTCGGGCGGCAGGGCTTGCTGCGATTTGGTGTGGCCATGGCAGGCGAGATCCGTTTCACACGGCTGGACAACGGTTCATCGGTCGAACTGATGCACTCTCCGCAGGCGGTGCCTCGGCCCACCGGGCTGGCAGACCTGATGCGAAACGCACTGGCACCGCAGGCGGACGCGGCAACTTGCAAGGCCTTTGGCGAGGCCTGGCAAGACTGGGTGCGAACGATCTTGATCGAGCATGCCGACGATGCAGCGTTGATCACCGTGATGCGTTGAATGTGGTGCGCCGCGTCGAGGCCACAGGGCAGCACTGGTTGGCCTCTCAAGCAAAGTAGGCCAGCCCCAGCGCCCGCTTGACGGCACCCAGCGTCGACGCCGCCCTCTCACGCCCGCGCCGGGTGCCCTGCGCCAGCATGGACAACACCGCCGCCCGGTCGTCACCGAAACGCGCGCGACGCTCGCGGATGGGTGCCATCAACGACTGCAGCCGATCCTCCAACTCGCGCTTGAGCTTGCTGTCGCCGAGACCACCGCGCCGGTAATGCGTCTTGAGCTGCTCGACGCGACCAGTGTCCGTTTCGAACGCGTCGAAAAACGCAAACACCACATTGCCCTCGACCGTGCCCGGCTCGTCGACGCGCAGATGCTTGGGGTCGGTGTACATGCTTCTGACGGCTGCGCGGATCTCGTCCGGGCTGGCGGCCAGCGCGATTGCATTGCCGAGCGACTTGCTCATCTTCGCCTTGCCGTCGAGACCCGGCAGCCGGGGCACGGACGACAGCAGCGCCGCACATTCGACCAGCACATCGGCGCCGACGCTCGCGTTGAAGCTGCGTACCAGTTCGTTGGTCTGCTCGATCATCGGCAGCTGGTCGTTGCCGACCGGAACGACGGTCGCCTGGAAGGCTGTGATGTCGGCCGCCTGGCTGACCGGGTAGACCAGAAAGCCGGCCGGCATGTCGCGCTCGAAGCCTCGCAGGCGGATTTCTTCCTTGATAGTCGGGTTGCGCTCCAGCCGCGAGACTGTCACCAGGTTCATCAGCAGCATCGTCAGCTCGGCGAGCTCAGGCACCTGAGACTGAACGACGATGGTGGACAACGCCGGATCGATGCCGACCGCCAGGTAGTCGAGCGCGACCTCGACCACGTTGGCGGCCACCTTGTGGTGTCGGCCGGCGTTGTCTGTCAGCGCCTGAAGGTCGGCCAGCAGCAGGACCTGGTCGGCGTGATGCTGAAGTGCCACCCGGGCCTTGAGAGACCCGGCATAGTGGCCGAGATGCAACGGCCCTGTGGTGTGGTCACCGCTGAGCACCACCCGTCTCGGGACCGGCATGGTCACCATCTCTGTGACGATCACGTTGGCGACTTTGGCGGGTGCATGTCGAGCCCACCGGGATGCACCGGAACCTGGGCGATCTTCAGCCGGATCGCCTCGATGGCACGAACCGGCTCCAGGCCTTTCGGACACACCTCGGCGCAGTTCATGATCGTGCGGCAGCGAAACAGCCGGTACGGATCGCCGCCCAGATCGTCGAGCCGCTGCGCGGTGGCGCGGTCGCGGCTGTCGAAGATGAACCGGTACGCCTGGATGAGGCCGGCCGGCCCGACGAACTTGTCCGGGTTCCACCAGTACGACGGGCATTGGCTGCTGCAGCAGGCACAAAGGATGCACTCGTACGCGCCGTTGAGCTTGTCGCGCTCAGCCGGCGTCTGCAGGCGTTCCTTTTCGGGTGGCGAGTCGTCATTCACGAGGTAAGGGGTGATCGATTCGTACTGCTTGAAGAACTGCGTCATGTCGACGAACAGATCGCGAATGATCGGAAACCCCGGCAGCGGGCGGATCACCACCGGCTCGCGCAGCGCGCTCGTGCGCGTGATGCAGGCCAGGCCGTTGCGGCCATTGATGTTCATCGCGTCGGAGCCGCAGACGCCTTCGCGGCACGAACGTCGAAAGGACAGCGTGTTGTCCTGCTGCTTCAGGCGCAGCAGCACATCGAGCAGCATGTGGTCGCTGGCCACGAGGTCGATCTCGTAGTGCTGCAGGTAGGGCTGCTCGTCGTGCTCGGGGTTGTAGCGGGAGATCGATAGCTTCATCGCAGCCTCGGGTTGTCATCGGGTTGTCGTCGGGTTGCGAGGGCGTCATTTCAGGTCTGCAGCCGCGCCAGGATCAAGACCACCCATACCGCGATGCCGAACAAAGCGCCCGCCACCCCGCCGAGCAGCAGACGGCGCAGACCGGCCGGCTTCGCATAGTCCAGCAGTACGTCGCGCAGGCCGACCCACATGTGCAACAGCAGTGCGGCGAAGAAGGCCAGGATGGCCAGCGCCACACCTGGGCTGCCGGCCCACGACCGCCACTCGAGGTAGGAATGGCGCGGGTAGAGCGCGAACGCTGCGAGCGCAAAGATGATGAAGAGCAGCATGCACACGGCGCTTGCGCGCTGCACCCACCAGGCGGCCAACCCCGTCAGCCTGGGTCTCATAGCATCGCGCCGGCGGCGAACGTTGCAACGAGCGCACCACCCAGGTTGACGAACCAGGCGCTGCGACGCGCCAGGCGCAATGGCGAGCCCACGTCGAAGTCGCTCAGCAGATGCCGCACGCCCGCCAGCAGGTGGTGTGCCAGCGCCCAGATCACGAGCACCATGGCCACTTTGACGGCCCCATGCCCGAGCAGGACCGCGACGTCGGCGAACCCTTGCTCGTCCTGAAGCGATCGATCCAGCAGAAAGACACCGACCGGGACGCCCGCCGCGAGCAGCATGCCGGTGATGCGGTGGCCGATGGACGTCAACGCGCCCACGGGCATCCGGATCTGCGTCAGGTTCAGGAAGACGGGTCGAGTTGAACGCATGATGGAATGACCTCTGATTGACCTGCCTGAACTGCCTGAACTGCCTGCAATGCTGCGAGTTCCCGGCCCGTCACTGGTAGCCGATACCCATCACATAGTCACGCAGCAGCGCCTCTTCGTACTTCTCCTCTGCCCACAGCACCCGCAGCGCATCGCGGGCATTGACGACGCCCCATGGCCTGCAGGCCTCGTCGATGACGGGGATGTGCACCAAGCCGCGCCGTCCCATCATCGACAGCAGGTCTGGCAGGCCGTCTGTCGGGTGGCAAGCCACCACGTCCCGGGTCATCACGCCCCCAACAGTGGCCGTGCCGGCGCCGCCTCCGCCCTGGCTGAACTGCCGGATCACGTCGGTCTTGGTGACCACGCCAACCATCGCGCCATCGCCGCCGCACACGACCACGAGACCGATCTGTGTGTTCGAAAGCAGTTTGGCTGCACCCAGCAACGATTCATCGGCGCCGATCGTCACCAGGCGCGAACGCGCAGTAGGCTCCATGCTTGCAACAAGTTTCGAATTCATTGGCTGTGCTTTGCTGGTCAGTTGCAGGTGTCACCACGCTTCAGCTAGCGCCGCACCGTGCAGATCGCCACCAACGTCACGATGCGCCAATACAGACTCACCCGTCTGTGCGCTGGTGCACCCAGGGGTCCGGCAACCCCGGCTCGGCGCAGGCGACCGCCCTGCGCCGAGCACTTGTCGGTACTGAACCCGGTCGAATCTCGGGCGTGCAACGGGGCTGTCCGCCTGAGCAATGCGCTCGCAGGCCCTCGGTTGCAACCCGCTTCGAGACGCCTTCGGTACCCGCCACCGGCTGGATGGCGCCGACGCCAGCGTGGCCGGTTTATGCCGGTCGGTGACAACCCGGGCGTTCGATCGCCCCGCCCGCCGTGATCATCGTTCGAACAATCACTTCCGGCTGCCACTCGTTGGCAATCATCACGATCGCCCATCCCCTTGTTCGGTGGGCGGGGGCTCGCCAATGGCCTTGCCCTCGGCATAGGCCTGCATCACCTGGCGAAGGGTCTTCATCTGCCGCCGGTAGTTGGTGCAGCCGCTGCACATCATCAGGTGCGCCTTCAAGGACATCTGCTCACCCAGCTTGAGCGGGCGCTCCAGTTCGGCCGAGCAGACCTCGGTGACTTGCTTGCAACTCAACATGATGCAACCTCCGGCCGACCCCATCCCGTGTCCATGCAGGTTCTGAGCTTGAGACGGGCGCGGTGCAGGATGACATGGCAATTGCTGGTCGTGATGCCGAGCTGACTGCAGATCTCGTCGGACTCGAACCCGAGGAACTCGCGCATCATGAAAACCCGCCCCGTGGCGGCCGGCAGGTGGTCCAGGCACGTCTCGAAGACGGCCCAGAACTGGCGCGTCTGCATGGATTGCTCGGGGTCCGGCCAAGACACCGGCCGCGGCCCGTCGCGCCAGCCGCCACGTTCATTGAACAGGGCCTCCAGGCTCTCCTGCCAGTCTTCGTCGTCATTGACCAGGCTCGACAGGGTGACCGTGCGCGAGGCCTGCCGCAGGTGGTCGATGATGCGGTTGCGCAGGATCGCAAAGACCCAGGTCTTCAGGGTCGATTGACCGGCAAACGACGACAATTTGCGCAACGCCGCCTCGATGGATTCCTGCACCAGGTCTTCCGCTGCATCGCTGTTGCGCAACTGGATCTGTGCAAAGCGCAGCATGTCGGCGCGCAGCGAGAGCAAGGCCTCGGCGCTGATGCCTTGCATCGAACCCGGGCCTGTCGCCGCTGAACCCGGTTGCGCTGTGGGGGTCGATGCACGCTGCATTCAGCCGCCTTTGCCCCGCCGGGCCTCGTTGCGCGCCGCGCTGTAGCTCGACACGCAGAACGGCACCACGAAGTTCATGGCCACCTGCCAGAACCCCACCGGGTGATGCTCCCAGAGTTGCTGGCCGTTGTTGATCATGTTGAGCGCGGTGCCCACCACGATGGCCACCCTCAGTGCCGACCCGGCAATGCGCCGGTTGAACATCAGCGCGAGGACGGACGACGGCCGCACGCCAGAGGCGCCGGTGGTGACAGGGTTGGAATCCGGCGGGCGTGTCGACATGTCGAATGCTTGGCCAAGGAGATTGCAAGCCGTTGAACGCCGCCGTGCCAGGCACGCGCTCGACGCGTGGCCGGGCATTTGCGCGGCCCGGGTGGCACCACGTGGCGTCTTGACCCGGTGCTAAGGGGCCACCGCTGCCGCTGCCAGGCCCGCCACCGCCTTGGCAAGATTGCCGGCCACTGAACAGGCGGGAACCTCGTGCCGCTTGGCCAGGTAGGCGGTGTCGTTGTAGCCCAGCCAGACCTGCGCGGCGGCGTCTTCCCACACCAGGGCCTTCAAGGGCAGGTCGATGCCAACGGTTTGGGCGCACTCGATGAACGGCGTACCGCCCTGCGGGTTGCCGAAGATCAGCAGTTCGGTCGGGCGCAAGGTCTTGCCAATCTTGGCTGCCCCACCGGCATGATCGATGCGTGCAAAAACGGTCAGTCCCCGCTCCTTGACGATCGCCTCCAGTCGATTCATCGTGCTCTGGGCACTGTGAGGGCTCTTGACGGCAATGAGTCCGTCAGCCGCGTCGGCCTGGACCGGCGCCGACACCACGGCACACGCGGCGAGAAAGAGTCGAAACTTCATGCGCTGTTCTCCTTACGATGAAATCTGGAAACCACGCCCGACCGTCTACCGCGGATGGGGCCGTGGGCCGACGGCGCCGGCTGCATTCTGATGCCCACGGTCACAACAGCCTGCGCGCGGGCCGCCATTGAAGCACGCAAGCCTCCAGGGCGTCGAGGTCGGCAGCCCAGTCGATGGGCGAGTGGCTCAACACCTCGAGCGCGTGGTCGCCAAGCGCCTCGGCCAGGTTGGCGCGGCCGGCCAGGCGCTGGTCGCGGCGGATCAACAGCGCTTCGATCAGCGGGCGGTAGAGGTGGACGAAGCCGGTGAGCCAGCGGCACGAATGCGCATGCCCCTCGACCGCATTCACGGCGAACCGATCGATCAACGACATCGTGGTGGGCGCATTGAACCAATGGCCGTCGGTGACCCAGCGATTGACCGTGAACAGGCCCACCGGCAGCCCCCGAGAATCGAGCGAAATCGCGACCAGGTGCGTTGGCGCGGTGCGCTTCCAGCGCGGTCGGCCAGGGCGCAGATAACGCCGCCGGCCCGACGCCGTGGCGTGCCAGAACAGGTGCAGGTGGCCATGCTCGCGGTCCCCGTCACGGTGGGCGTGGTAGTAGAACTGCGACCCGCGCCTGAAGTCGATCACGTCGTCGGGCGGATAGTGCGCGTACTCGACCACCTCGCGCCCTTCGATCCAGCTCTGCAACAAGGACCCCGACGCCGCCGTGGCTTGGGCGAACGCCGCCACGCTGTCGCGCGCCTGCCGCAGATCGTCGGCAAACCCGTCATCACCAGCTTGGCGCCAATGGCGGCGCAGCGCAGGATGGGCGCTCAATCGATCACTGCCTGGCGCCACAGGCGCCGCATTTGGCCTTGGCGGCGCCGCACTTCGCACCGCATTTCGCACCGCATTTCGCACCGCATTTCGCACCGCACTTGGCTTTGACTTTTGCCTTGTGTTTGGCACCGTTGGCCGCGCAGGCGGCATTTTTGGCCCCGCAGGCGCCGCACTTGGTGGCCATCTTCTTCGGACCACACTTGGCACCTGTGCAGGTGGCGGCCATCACGTTGCCGCCGAGGGCAGCAGCCGTCACGACGGCCGAGGCCAGGGCATTGGTCAGGTGGGATGAAAGCTTGCTCATGGAGATCTCCTGGGATGGATGAAGTGCGAGGGGGGGAAGTAAAGGAACCTTACCGAGCAGGCGC
The DNA here is from genome assembly GCA_001770815.1 of Burkholderiales bacterium RIFCSPHIGHO2_12_FULL_69_20. GTDB lineage: Bacteria > Pseudomonadota > Gammaproteobacteria > Burkholderiales > Burkholderiaceae_C > Pseudaquabacterium. Next base: position 6,560 of record MESD01000172.1, on the reverse strand, counting down.
AACGGTGTGGACATGCTCGGGAACGCAGCTGCGGCCCCTGACATGGCGTGGTGCCCCGCGCGTGAACAACGCACGCCGACAGGCAGCGGGGCAACCGGTGGCCATCAGCGACCCGATGCGTGACGCGTGGCAAGCCAGTGATCCACCGACCACATGCCGGGGCCACGCGACATCAGGTAGAGCAGCACCGCCGCCCAGGTGCCATGGGTCGCGTAAGCGCCGGGGTAGACAAAAATCTGGATCACGAGTGTCATGCCCAGCAAGGCCAGCGCCGAGAACCTGGTGCCCAGGCCGATCAGGATCAGCAGCGGCAACACATGCTCGGCGGTTGCTGCCATCGGTGCGGCGAGTTCGGGTGGTATGAACGGCAGCTTGTATTCGTCCTGAAACAGCGCCAGCGCAGAATCGGACAGGCTCGGCCAGCCGAGCTGGAACTCGCCCGAGACCAGGTTGACCACCAAGCCCTGAACCTTGGTCTGGCCGGAGTTCCAGAACGTGGCCGCGATCGAGAAGCGCGCAATGAACGCCACCAGCGTGTTCGGGATGCGCTCGAACAAAGCGATGGCGCCATCGATCAGGCGGCCGACGGCGGCGCCGCCGCCAGACGATCTGGCACGCTGGCTTGCACGGGCAGTGGGCGTTGCAGTCGTGGTCATGAAAGCAGCCTCGGTGAAAGTTGGTCAGGGGCCGAACGGCGTTGCGGCGCGCGGCCTTCGTGGTGAATAGACGAGGCAGGTCGTCCAGGTCTTACAGGTCGCCGGCAAGATTTCGCATCGGCATCGGACCGACCCGGCAATCAAGGCGCGCAGCCGCGCGCCCCTCGGTGCGGACTGTCGGCCTGCGTGGTGTCCGTCAGGCCGGGACAGCCACCCTCGACCGGCTGGGTTGGCCTTGAAGGTACCTGGCAGCGGCATCCGGCGCCATCGGTTTGGCGATCAGGTAGCCCTGCGCCACGTCGCACCCCAGTTCGGCCAACAACGCCTGCTCTTCCGCGCGTTCGATGCCTTCGGCAGTCACGCTCATCGACAGGCGGTGCCCGAGTTCGATGATGGTGCTCAGCAAGGCACGCGCCTGCGGCTTGCGGTCGGCGTCGGCCACGAAGCTGCGGTCGATCTTCAACTCGCTGACCGGCAGGCGCTGCAGGTAGGCCAGCGACGAATACCCGGTGCCGAAGTCGTCGATCGACAGTTGCACCCCCAATCCACGCAGGTCGTGCAGCACCGCCAGAACCTGTTCTGGATCCTCCATCACCGTGCTCTCGGTGATTTCCAGGCGCAGCTTGTTCAGCGGCGCCTGCAGCCGGCGTGCAAGTGCCGCCACGCGCGCGGGGAAAGCAGCGTCGCGCACATCCAGTGCACTCACGTTGACGGCAATGCTCAGGTCGGAATGCTCGCGGGACCATGCAGCCAGTGTCTTCAGCGCCGCACCGAGCATGGCCGTCGTCACCACGCCGATATGCCCGGTGCGTTCGGCAAACGGAATGAACTCGGCCGGCGACACATAACCGCGCTCGGGATGCCGCCACCGCACCAGCCCTTCCATGCCCACAAGGCGGCCGCTGCGCAGGCACTGCTTGGGCTGCAGCCACATCTCCAGCTGGCCCGTCGCCGCGGCGCGATGAAGCTGGGACAGCAGGCTGAGCTGGCGCGCCCTCACCGCGGCATCGGCCCCCACGTGCCATGCACAGCCCAACTTCTGTCGCTTTGCTTCGCCCACCGCCAGCTCGGCGCGCTGCAGCAGGGTGTCGATGGTGACGGGCGGGCCGACATCGCCTTCGGCTGCGGCGGGTGCATCGGCGAGCCCGGCCACCAGGTGCACGTCCACGGCATGGCCATCGCACACCAGGGCCGCGGTCACCGACGTGTCGAGCCGACGCCGCAGCGCCTCGGCCGCCGGGCGATCCAAGCCGTCGGCGACGACGGCAAACACCCCACCCGGCAGCCTGGCCAGGAAGGGGCCGACATCCGGCACCTCGACGCCGGCCACTGCAGCGCGCAAGCGCTCGGCCACCTGGACCAGCAGCGCATCGCCGGTCTCGAAACCCAACACCTCGTTGACCGTGCGCAACCGGGCCACGTCCAGAAGCATGACCGTGGCCCGGCGCCAGCGGCCCTCGCGCGCGCAGCGTCTGAGCATGGCGCGGTTGGGCAAGCCCGTCAGGCGGTCGACGTAGGCCACGCGCTCGATCTCGGCCGCCCGCACCGCCACGGCGCTGGCCATGGCGTTCATCGCCTGGGCCACACGGCCCAGCTCGTCGGGTGAGTCCAGTTCGATGCGAACGCCGTAGTCCCCGCCGGCAATGCGCCCCGCGGCAGACTCCACCAGCGCCAGCGGCCGCGCCACGCTGGCCGTCGTGCGCCAGGCCAGCCACGCCGACAGGGCGAGCGCACCCAGCGCCAGGCCGCCCAGCAGCCACTCGGCACGGCCGATCTGCGCCTGAACCGCCTGCTGGCGCTGCGCCAGCTTGGCCTGCTCGTGGTCCAGCAGCGATCTGGAACCCGACAGCAACGATTGCATGGCGCCTTGCCCCGGGCCATTGAACAGCGCGCTGGCCGTCGGCGTGTCGCCGGCCTCGATTTCGGTGACGATGTCGATGAACACATCCCGGTATCGATTGCGGCGCAGGGCCACTTCGGCCAGCGACGCGGCGGTTGCCGGATCGCCTGCATGTGCTGACAGCGCGCCGATCAGCCGCTCGACGGCCGCGTACTCCGCGTCGACCACCGGGTAGATGCGCTCGCGCTCGCTTCGTGGCGAGGTCAGGAGCCGCGCCATCGCGCTGCCGTGGCCTTGCAGATGCTGATCGATCTCCTGCACCTGCAACATGCGGCGCAGGTCGTTGCGCATCATCTGCTCACCGTGCTGCGCCAACGCGCGGAACTGCAGCACGGCCAGGGCCACCACCAGCGCCATCAGCGCCACCAGCGCGCCGAAGCCTACGGCCAGACGGGTCGACAGGCGCGGATGGCGCCAGAGTGCTTGGAGGGTCTGCGGAATCACCGGGGCGTTGCGATCAGCTCAGATTCGATGCAGGAGACGCTGGCGCCGACCGGCGCCAAAGCGCGATGGCGGTTGCCATCACACGGGATATCGGCGCCACCGCCGCGGGACTTGAGCGCGCCAGCGCGCCCACGCCACCAAGGCCGAGGTTCACGCAGCGGCCCGCACGCGTAAGGAAATCGAGCCGATCGACGTCCAACCGACGGCCCACCCTGCGCGTCGTGTCGACCGACACGCTGGCGCAGCGGGCGGCTTGGCCATGCAGCAACCTGGGCGCCTGATGCGTCCATCCCCGAGGAGATTCGATGAACAGCGACACGCTTCTGAGTTCCGAACAGGCCGACGGCGTCACCACCATCACGATGCACGACGGCAAGGCCAACGTGATGAGCCTGGCCATGCTGCAGGCGCTCGAAGGCGCGCTGACCGCGGCGCAGGCCGATCGTGCGGCCGTGGTGCTGGCCGCGCGTGGGCGGTGCTACTCGGGTGGCTTCGATCTGGGTGCTTTCGAGCGCGGAGGGGCTGAGTTGCCGCAGATGCTCGAGGCGGGTGCCCGATTGGCAGCGCGGCTGCTGGCCTACCCGCGGCCGGTGGTGGCCGCCTGCAACGGCCATGCCGTCGCGATGGGCGCCTTTGTGCTGCTGGCCGCAGACCATCGCCTGTGTTCCAACGGCGCGCTGCGCATCCAGCTCAATGAAGTGCAGGCCGGGCTGACGATGCCACGATTTGCTGTCGCGCTGTGCCGTCAACGGTTGACGCCACCCGCCCTGCATGCCGCCGTCGTCACCGCACGATCCTTCACCGCGGCGCAGGCGCTGTCGGCGGGATTCGTCGACGACCTGGTCGACCCCGAGGCCTTGGTGGCCGCGGCACAGCAGCAGGCGCAGCGGCTGGCCGGCTTTGCGCCCCGCGCCTTCGAAGCCACCAAGCGCCGGCTGGTGGCGCCGGCGCTGCGGGCGTTGGAACAGGCCATTGCCGAAGACCTTGCCGACTGGCTTGCGCAGACCGCCGCGGCAAGCCGGTCGTCGATGCCGCTGCCAGGCGCAGGGACGCCCGATGTCCACTGAGCGTGATCAGTTTGGCCGACTGCCGGACCGGGCTGCCGCGACGCTGCGGCGCCAGCGGTGGTCAGGGCGCTCACCGCGCGATCAAGTTCCCTGTCACGTTGCGCGGGTCTCGTCCGTCCAAGACCAGGACGGGGAAGCCAGGGACAGTGAAGAGAGCGCAGCGCTGGCCACGTGCAGCGTTTCACGCCTGGTCCCTCGTCGCCAGATCGGGCGGTGCGGGCGCATGACAGGCCCGGCCAGCCAACCGTGCCACCGCGCCAGCCCGCACCGCTGTAAGAACCGGGGCAGCCCGTGCGTCAAACCCCTGCACAGGCTTGCCTGCGACCGCCCTTGCGAGGGCTGACCGATCCGAACCCGTTGAACGGGTGCTCGATGACCCGCTCGCGACAGACATCCCAAGGACCACCATGCCCCTGCTGAACCGAGCGCATGCCATGCCGGACACCAGCCTTGCCACCCAGCGCAGGCGGTGGCTGCCGGCCTGGCGTGCGGGCCGGCATTGGGTGCTGGCGCTGATGCTGGCAGCAGCCGGCGCGCTGGTCGGGCCGGGGGCCGGCGCCGCACCGTTCCTCAACGACTTCGACCTGGCCAACGCCACCATCGCCATCGATCGTGGCGGACCGCCCAAGGACGGCATCCCCGCCATCGACAAACCGCGCTTCGTGCGCGCCAGCAGCGCGGCACTGACCGCTGACGACCGCGTGCTGGGCATCGTGCTGGGCGGCAAGGCGCGCGCCTACCCGGTGCGCATCCTGAACTGGCACGAGGTGGTGAACGACCGCCGCGGCGGGCGCGCCGTCGTGATCACCTACTGCCCGTTGTGCGGCACGGGCATGGCCTTCGAGCCGCCGGCGGCCACCGGCAGCGCCGGCTTCGGTGTCTCGGGGCTGCTGCACAACAGCGACGTGCTGCTCTACGACCGGGCCACCGAGTCGCTGTGGTCGCAGATCCTGTCCACCGCCATCAGCGGCAAGCTCAAGGACACCCGGCTGCAGGCTCTGCCGCTGACCCACACCAGCTGGGCCGACTGGCGGCAGCGCCACCCCGACACCGAGGTGCTGTCCACCGACACGGGTTTCGAGCGCGACTACGGCCGCGACCCTTACACCGGCTATGCCACCGTGCCGCAACTGCTGTTCGACGTGCAGCACCACGATGCGCGCTTTCCGGTCAAGGCCTGGGTGCTGGGGGTGCAGGTCAATGGCACGGCCAAGGCCTACCCGTTCAGCGTGCTCGACCGGGCCTTGGGTGCGCACGGCGAGTTGCGCGATCAGCTGGGGGGGCAGGCCTTGCGCATCCGCTACAACCGGGCCCACCACACGGCTGAGGCCGTCGACGCGCAAGGGCGGCCGGTGCCGGGCGTGATGTCGTTCTGGTTTGCGTGGGTGGCGTTTCACCCGCGCACCGAGGTGCTGGTGCACCCATGATCCACCAAGCCGCCATCGCCAGCGCGCTGCTGCCAGTGCTGGCCCTGCTGTGCGCGGCGCTGATCGGCTTTGCCGCGCACCGGGGCAGCCTGTGCAACGTGCGCGCAGTGGCCGAGATCATGACCGGCGGCAGCGCGCACATGCTGAGCAGCCTGGTGCAGGCTGCGCTCTGGGTGACCCTGCTGACGGGCCTGGGCGCCCAGCTGATGGGCCTGTCGCCGCACGTCATACTGGCGCCTCAGCCAGCGGCCTGGGCGCTACTTGGCGGCATCCTGTTCGGCATGGGCGCGGCACTCAACGGCGGTTGTTCGCTGTCCACCCTGCACCGGCTGGCCGACGGCGATGCGGGCATGCTGGCCAGCCTGGCCGGGTTCGTGCTCGGCGTGCTGGGCTTTGCGACGATGGCGGGGCTTCGCCCGCCCATCTTTCTAGCGCCGGTGGCCTCGGTGTGGGAGCGCCTGCCATCGGCTGCGCCCTGGTTGCTGGCCGGCCTGCTGGTCTGGGCGCTGACACGCCTGCGGCTGTTCATCCGGCTGGCACGCCAACCGCCACGCCAGCAGACCGGCGCCCGGATGTCCCGGTGGCTGCTGGCACCGAGCTATCACCTGTCCGTGGCGGCTGCCGTCATGGGCTTGTCAGGCGGGGTTCTGTATGCCACGCAGGGCGCATGGTCCTACACCAGTCACCTTCGCGCCACGGTTCTGCATGCGACGGCTGGCCACCTAGCGCCATCAGCCTGGCACGGCGCACTGCTGCTGGCCCTGATCGCCGGCATGGGTGCCTCGGCGCTTCAGCGGCGTTCGATCCGCTGGCGTCGCCCCGCATCGGTCGGCGCCTGGCTGCGCCACGCAGCCGGGGGTGCCCTGATGGGTGCGGGCGCTGCGATGGTGCCCGGCGGCAACGACACCCTGCTGCTCAACAACCTGCCGACGCTGACCCTGCAGGCCATCGCGGCCTATGCCGCCATGCTGACGGGTATCGCCGGCACCTTGATGTGGATGCAATCGGCCCACCTGCCAATGCCGGCGCTGGCCTGCACGGCGGCCGGCTGCATCGAACCCACCCC